>NC_013960.1:655833-983750 GCF_000024725.1 Nitrosococcus halophilus Nc 4
TAGCGAATTCCGCTCCGAGTAGGACCATCCGGCTGTCTTCGATGTGGCAACCGCTATCGAGTATGGCTCCACTTAATTCTTTCAAAAGACCGGGGCGGTCGCGTCCTATCGCCGAGATCACCAAATGTTGCTGCATTGCGTTTTCTGTTTTGCCCATTCAGAGGAATAGGGCAGTTAGCTTAGCCGATTACGCTGCAATCGTCACCGATCCGGCTTGTTTGTCGGTAAAATGCGACAGAGCCTTGTCATTCATAAAGACCGTGCGTACTATGCGCGATTAATCACTTAATTTATGGGAATAGCACTATGTTTCATGGCAGCATGGTTGCTTTGGTTACACCGATGCATCCTGACGGCGCCCTAGACTGGGAGAGTTTACGTCGGTTGGTCGATTTCCATATAGAAAACAGCACTGATGCTATCGTGGCGGTAGGGACCACCGGCGAATCGCCTACCCTGGATGTGAAAGAGCATATCCGCGTTATTCGCGAGGTGGTGGATCAGGCCCATGGGCGCGTGCCGGTAATCGCGGGAACGGGGGCCAATTGTACCCGCGAGGCCGAGGAACTCACCCGTGCAGCTTTAGAAGCCGGTGCCGATGCTTGTTTGTTGGTGGCGCCTTATTACAATAGGCCAACCCAGGAAGGTTTATATCTCCATTTTAAAGCCATTGCCGAGGCCGTTCCTATTCCTCAGATCCTTTACAATGTGCCTAGCCGAACGGCTTGTGATTTGTTGCCGGAAACGGTAGCCCGTTTAGCGGGTATCTCCAATATTATTGGCATCAAGGAAGCCGGGGGAGGGGTTGCCCGAGGGCGGCGGATTCTGGAACTGTGTGGCGAAAAACTTGATCTCTATAGCGGCGACGATGATATCGCCATGGAGTATATGCTAATGGGAGGCCGGGGGACCATTTCAGTCACCGCCAATGTGGCGCCTAAGGTCGTTCATGAGCTGTGTACTGTGGCGCTGCGGCGGGATCGAGAAGCTGCGGAAGCCATCAATGCTGGGCTGGGACCCTTGTACACGGCCCTATTTTCTGAAGCAAATCCAATTCCCGTGAAATGGGCCTTATATGAGATGGGCCTTATTGCTGAAGGCATTCGTTTACCTTTGACTGTTTTGTCTGAACGTTATCGGGAACCGCTACGGCAAGCGTTGCGCCAAGCGCAGGTTCTACAGTGAAGTTATGAATTATCGACTATGTGTCTGAACATATGGAGATGTAACGTTTTTTTGGGCGTGGTCGCTGTGGCGCTTGGGGGTTGCAGTGCCTTTTCCGTGCTCGATGAAGTGGTGCCTGATAATACTAAGGAGTACCGCAAGGCTGAAACCTTACCGCCTTTGGATATTCCCCCTGATCTGAGCGCTGATGCCATTCGTGACGACGTGATGGATGACAGTGGCGGTACGGCGACCTATTTAGAATATCAAGAGCAAGCCCGTAATCCGCTGATGGATATCTATGGGATTGAGGCGGATAGGAAACCCCGCCTGGAAGGGGAGGGGGAGCAGCAGCGGCTGGTGGTGCCGGGAAACCAGGAGCAGGTGTGGGGGCGGGTACGCAACTTTTGGCTTGAAAATGGCCTTGAGATCAAGGCTGAAGATATTCGCATTGGTTTCATGGATGCTACCGGTCCCTCTGAGCAGGACAATTACCGGGTACGGATTGAACGGGGAGAAGTGCCTCAGTCTACTGTTGTTTTTTTAAAGCAGCATACGGCTACTCCCGATCCCAGGCAGGAAGAAACCATACTTCGAAAATTAGCCGAGTATCTAGGAGCCCTGCATGCCCAGGATCTGGCCCGGGCTGAACAGGGCGGTCAGCAAACTGTTTCCAGTCCTAGCCGTGTTAGCATGCTTGATGGGGGCGCGGCCATGCAGATGGCCCAAGATTTTTCTCGCGCCTGGCGTCGGTTGGGATTAGTGCTGGATCGCAAAGGCTTTGCGGTAGAAGATCAGAACCGTTCCCGGGGTATTTATTATATCCGTTACGAGGATCCTTTTAGGCAGCAACAAGAAGAGGATTCGGGGTGGCTCTCCAAGTTGGCTTTTTGGGATACCATGGGAGACCAAGATGAGCAGGGCCGCTATCAGATCAAGTTGATCTCAGACGGCGCAGTCACCCGGGTGATTATCCTGGATGCGGAAGGGCGGCGTGACGAGTCGGAAACGGCCAAGCGCTTATTATCCTTACTAGGCGAGCAGTTGACTGAATAAAAAGGGAAATTCATGTCAGTAGAGAAACAATCTGAACTTTATTCGGGCAAGGCTAAGACGGTTTATAAAACGGATGATCCTGCCCGGTTGATTTTGCATTTTCGTGATGACACTTCAGCCTTTGATGGTCAGAAGATTGAGCAATTCAGCCGCAAGGGAGAAATCAATAACAAGTTTAACGCCTTTATTATGGAAAAGTTGGCGGCGGCGGGTATTCCGACCCATTTTGAGCGTCTTCTGAGCGCGCAAGAATCACTGGTTAAGCATTTGGAGATGTTTCCCGTTGAATGTGTTGTGCGCAATATTTCCACGGGTAGCCTGTGCCGGCGGTTGGGGGTGCAAGAGGGGCTGGATTTAGAGCCTCCCGTGTTTGAATTCTTTCTTAAAAATGATGCGCTCCACGATCCGATGATTAACGAGTATCATATTTGCACCTTCGGTTGGGCCTCTATGGAGCAGGTCGAGCGGATGAAAGAATATACTTTTAAAATCAACGACATTTTAAAGTCATTATTCTTGGGTGCGGGCCTGTTGTTAGTCGATTACAAGCTAGAGTTTGGGGATTACCAGGGTCAGGTCGTGTTAGGTGACGAATTTACCCTCGATGGTTGCCGCCTTTGGGATGTGGAAACTCGGGAGAAATTGGATAAGGACCGATTTCGTCAAGGGCTAGGGGGGGTTGTCGAAGCCTATGAAGAGGTGGCTCGGCGTTTGGGGACGCCCTTGTAGGCGTAGAGCCTGGAAGAGGAGTGTCCTTTTCTGGGAAATATTACCCCTATTCGGCGAGGCGCCAGGCCACCGTTGTCCCTGCCCGCAGGGGGATTAATATTTGGTCGCCAAAAGGGAGTTTCTCGGGTACCCGCCAGGGGGTTTTAAGGAGCGTCACCGTCTCTTGGTTGCGGGGTAGGCCATAAAAATCAGGGCCGTGAAAGCTGGTAAAGGCCTCTAATTTTTCTAAAGCGCCGACCCCTTCGAAAATTTCGGCATAAAGTTCCAGGGCCGCATGGCTACTATAGATCCCTGCACAGCCACAAGCTGTTTCCTTTGCGGTTTTAGCATGGGGCGCGCTATCGGTACCTAGAAAGAATTTGGGATTACCGCTGATGGCTGCGGCGATTAAGGCTTGGCGATGCTTTTCCCGTTTGAGTACCGGCAGGCAATAATGATGAGGTTGAATACCTCCCGTTAACATGGCATTGCGGTTGAGCAACAGGTGGTGGGGGGTGATGGTCGCGGCGATGTTTTTTGGCGCCCCCTTGATAAAATCTACCGCTTCTCCCGTGGTAATATGTTCTAGCACTATCCGTAGGGCAGGGAAGTCACGGAGCAAAGGAATAAGATGGCGTTCGATAAAGACCTGCTCTCGGTCAAAAATATCGACGTTGGGATCAGTGACTTCACCATGAACCAACAAAGGGAGCCCTTGCTCTTGCAAGGCTTCCAATACGGCATAGCGTTGGCGTAAGTTGGTTACTCCGGAATCGGCATTGGTGGTCGCCCCTGCGGGATAGAGCTTAACGGCATAGATGTGGCCACTGTCGCGGGCGCGGGCAATTTCCTCAGGTGTGGTATTATCAGTAAGATAAAGGGTCATTAAGGGCTCAAAAGCGAGACCTTGAGGACGTGCCGCAAGGATACGTTCCCGGTACGCCAGAGCTTGGCCGGTAGAGGTGATAGGTGGCCGCAGGTTAGGCATGATGATGGCCCGGGCGAAACACCGGGCTGTGGCCGGAATGAGATCAGCAAGAACCTTTCCGTCCCGTAAGTGCAGGTGCCAATCGTCAGGTCGAGTTAATTGTAGTGTCATTGTCATCGTTCTAGTATGCCATAACCTTAAGGCTTTAAGGATCGGTTGGGATTCTGTCTTGACCCAAAGCAGGGATCTAGTTACTGTGTTTTGATAGCTTTGTTTAGGTATTACCCAGATAGCGCCTAAAGCCTTGCCCTTTCGGGTGGGGAGATAAGCGCAAACCGCTGGGCTGGCGGGGTTAGCCTGTGGAGCGGTCGGAACGGGGACGCCAGCATTCGCTGGCGTCTAGGGAAGGCGTGATGAAGCAGGAAGGTTTTTGGGGCGACCCAGGAACCCTCGTCCTGGGCGTAGCGAAGGGCGGGGAGTGTCAGCAACGGGTCCTGTTTGCGGGCGAATTAACTTAGTCAATTTAGAGGGGTTTCTGCCGTGGATCTCTTGAGTGGTGCCGAGATCCTTGTCCGGTGTTTGAAAGACGAAGGTGTGGAATACATCTTTGGCTATCCGGGCGGTGCCGTATTACATATTTATGATGCGCTCTATCAGCAAGACCAGGTCAAGCATGTATTAGTGCGCCACGAGCAGGGGGCGACTCATGCCGCTGATGGTTATGCCCGTGCCACGGGCAAAGCCGGTGTGGTGCTGGTCACCTCTGGTCCCGGTGCGACCAATGCGGTAACGGGTATTGCCACTGCCTATATGGATTCCATTCCCATGGTTGTGCTTACCGGCCAAGTGCCACGGGCGGCGATTGGCAGTGACGCTTTCCAGGAAGTGGATTCCGTCGGCATTACGCGCCCCTGTGTCAAGCATAATTTCTTGGTCAAGGACCTTAATGACCTGGCCTTAACGATCAGAAAAGCCTTTTACATTGCAACGACTGGCCGTCCGGGTCCGGTGGTGGTTGATATTCCTAAGGATGTGACGGATCCGAATATCAAGATTCCCTATCATTATCCTGAGCAGCTCACTTTGCGCTCTTATCACCACCCGGTGGCTGTAGAGACTCCGGAGCAAGTCAAAAAGGCTATCGATCTCATCTTATCCGCCCGCCGTCCTATGATTTATACGGGAGGGGGGGTGATTCTGAGCAATGCGGCCGAAGCACTGACGGAATTTGTTCGCTTGCTTGGCTATCCAGTCACCAACACTTTGATGGGATTGGGAGGATATCCCGGTACCGATCCTCAATTTGTGGGCATGTTGGGGATGCACGGGACTTATGAAGCCAATATGGGGATGCACGAATGTGATGTGTTGATCGCCATTGGTGCCCGCTTTGACGACCGGGTAACGGGTAACTTGGAGCAATTTTGTCCTTACGCCAAGATTATCCATGTGGATGTCGACCCTTCCAGTATTTCCAAGAATGTCCAAGTTCATATCCCCATTGTGGGGGATGTGGGGCTGGTGCTGAAGGAGATGATTGCCCACTTAAATAACGCCGATAGGAAGCCCGATCGAGAAGCTTTGGAGAGGTGGTGGTCCCAGATTGAGGAGTGGAAGAGCCACCGTTGTCTGCGCTACCAGCAAAGTGGCGAGCTTATTAAACCTCAGTATATTGTTGAAAAACTTTATGAGGCTACTCGGGGGGAAGCTTATATCACCTCTGACGTCGGTCAACATCAGATGTGGGCGGCTCAGTTCTATAAGTTCGACAAACCGAGGCGTTGGATCAATTCTGGGGGTCTGGGAACCATGGGGTTCGGCTTGCCAGCGGCCATGGGTGTGCAATTGGCTTATCCCGATTCTCCCGTGGTTTGTATTACCGGCGAAGCCAGTATCCAGATGTGTATCCAAGAACTATCCACCTGTATGCAGTACTCCTTGCCTATCAAAATAGTGAATCTTAATAATCGCTATATGGGCATGGTGCGCCAATGGCAGGAGTTTTTCTATGATCGGCGCTACTCCCACTCCTATATGGATGCTTTACCTGATTTTGTGAAGTTAGCCGAGGCCTATGGCCATATAGGGATGCAAATAGAAAAACCGGGTGATGTGGAAGCAGCCTTGAAGGAGGCGTTTGCCCTTCAGGATCGTTTGGTATTTTTGGATTTTATTACTGACCCGACAGAGAATGTGTATCCCATGATTGCTCAAGGTAAAGGGCATCACGAAATGCATTTAGGCCCTGAATGCGCGGTACCCCAATCACTGGAAAGAGAATGGGCCTAGCATGCGTCATATTATTTCTTTACTGATGGAAAATGAATCCGGCGCCTTATCCCGGGTCGCGGGTTTATTTTCTGCCCGCGGCTATAATATCGAATCCCTTACTGTCGCCCCGACGGAAGATCCCTCCCTGTCGCGGATGACATTGGTCACCTCCGGTTCGGATGAGATCATCGAGCAAATATTGAAGCAGCTGAATAAATTGATTGATGTGGTTAAGCTGGAGGATCTGACCCAGGGGGCTCATATTGAGCGGGAGTTAATGCTCATCAAGGTGCAGGCTGCCTCAGGGAGTGAAAGGGATGAGGTTAAACGCCTAAGTGATATTTTCCGTGGCCGTATTATTGATGTTGCTGATAATACCTATACGATTGAACTGACCGGTAGTGGAGATAAGCAGGACGCTTTTATTCAGGCGCTTAAAGAATTTCAGATCTTGGAAACCGTCCGTTCTGGAGCCATGGGAATTGCCCGTGGTGTAAAGGGGCTGCAAGAATAGGTGGACTGTGGCTAGCGGTTGGGTTCCATGCAAAAAGACAGAAGGTCCCTATTTGTTTCCTTCCTTGTTTTCTAAACCACGATTAAGCATTTTGACCCACGCCTGGCTGTGAATTATGTTTGCTAAAGATTAATCGCTGATCGCCACCTGGTTCGAGGGTTTATCCAAATACTGCAAGAAATTATTCCATCCTAGGGGAAATAGCTAGGGTGGAAGAGATGAGCCGGTAACCGTTGCCGCTGACGCGTTCTTGGCTATGAAACTGAATTTAAAGAAGTAACGTTGTTACGAGGAAGTTAATGAATATCTACTATGATAAAGATTGTGATTTATCCTTAATCCAGGGCATGCGGGTGGCCATTATTGGTTATGGCTCCCAAGGACATGCTCATGCTAATAATCTTAAGGACTCGGGTGTGGAGGTGGTAGTGGGCCTGCGTTCCGGTTCGGCCTCCGTCGCCAAAGCCGAAAATGCGGGTTTGACCGTTTTGCCTATTGAGACGGCAATTAAAGAAGCGGATCTGGTGATGGTCTTGGCGCCCGATGAACATCAGTCAAAACTTTATCAGGAAAATATTGAGCCCCACCTGAAGCAAGGCGCTATTCTTGCTTTTGCCCATGGTTTTAATATTCATTTTAGGCAAATTGAGCCGCGGGCTGATCTTGATGTGGTGATGATTGCTCCCAAGGGGCCTGGCCATCTGGTGCGATCCACCTACACCCAAGGGGGGGGAGTGCCCTCTTTGATTGCAGTGCATCAAGATGTTTCTACTAAGGCGAAGGATATCGCTTTATCCTATGCTTCGGCCAATGGGGGGGGACGGGCTGGAATCATTGAAACCACCTTTAGGGATGAGACCGAAACCGACCTCTTTGGCGAGCAGGCTGTTCTTTGTGGGGGAGTAACGGCACTGGTCCAGGCGGGGTTCGAGACTTTGGTGGAAGCCGGGTATGCTCCCGAGATGGCCTATTTCGAATGCCTCCATGAGCTCAAGCTTATCGTCGACCTCATGTATGAAGGTGGCATTGCCAATATGCGTTATTCTATCTCCAACACCGCTGAGTATGGCGATTTTACCCGCGGCCCTCGGGTCATCGGCGATGAGACCCAAGCCGAGATGCGTCGTATTCTGGGTGAGATTCAAAGTGGCGAATTTGCTCGGGAGTTCATTCTGGAGAACCAAGCAGGTGCCCCTACCCTTAAGGCGAAGCGGCGTCTAGGGCAGGAGCATGCTATTGAACAAGTCGGTGAAAGGCTGCGATCCATGATGCCGTGGATCGGGGAATCCCGCATTGTGGACCAGAGCAAAAATTAATTGTAGTGGACTCTGAGCAGAAACCTCTCTTAGCTGCGGGGGCCGGCAATAGCCGGCGCCGCAGGGGGATTTATCTTCTCCCCAACTTGCTGACTACGGCAGGCCTGTTTGCGGGTTTTTATGCCATTGTGGCGGCTATGAATGGCCGTTTTGAGGCAGCGGCGGTCGCTATCTTTGTTGCGATGTTAATGGACGGTGTGGATGGGCGCATTGCCCGTTTGACCAACACCCAGAGCGCTTTCGGAGCAGAGTACGATAGCCTGGCGGATATGGTCTCTTTCGGGTTAGGGCCGGCGCTGGTCATCTATGAATGGACTCTTCACAGCCTCGGCAAACTGGGGTGGTTGGCCGCTTTCCTCTATGCGGCTTGTGCCGCCCTCCGGTTAGCCCGTTTCAATACTCAGGTGGGGATTGCTGACAAGCGTTATTTCCAGGGGTTGGCAAGTCCTTCTGCGGCTGCTTGTTTAGCAGGTTTGGTGTGGTTTGCCGTGGATGCTGGCATTGCTGGTGCGGCTCTCCTGCTTCCTGCTTTCATTCTGACCATCCTAACGGCTGTTTTTATGGTCAGTAATATCCGCTACTATAGTTTCAAGGGCTTGGATAGTCGGGAAAAAGTCCCCTTTGTGGCTATCTTGCTGGTGGTGTTGATTTTTGTTTTGATATCGACCGATCCGCCTAAGGTATTATTTATTGCCTTTCTGCTGTACGCCTTGTCGGGACCCGTGGTGACCTTGGTCCAGATTCGCCAGCACCGGATACAGCGTCGTGCTCCGCTGGGTTCTACTAAAGTAGACGATGACGAAAAATAGGCATTGGCATTTGCCCGTAATCCCGATATAGTAGTGTCATGTCCGCAATGGCACTACTCATTTATCCTTTCAACTACCCCGTCCTGGGGCTTCCTGGCCTATACGTGGCTGCTCTGCCCCTGCTGCTGCCCTGCTAAGGGGCAGAAATACTCAATTCAATAATCAAACTAGCAGTCACGCCGACGGATACTCAAATTCCGGCGGTGTTTCAACTCCGTTGATAATTCTAGCCGTATATAGTGAGTGGAGCAGCCAGTAATGAAAGATAAATTGATCATTTTCGATACTACCTTGCGTGATGGCGAACAAAGCCCCGGTGCTTCCATGACTCGGGAAGAAAAGGTGCGCATCGCTAAAGCCCTGGAACGTATGGGGGTGGATGTTATAGAGGCAGGTTTTCCCGTAGCTAGCCAGGGTGATTTTGAGGCGGTACAGGCGGTGGCCAAGGCGGTGCGGGAGAGCAGGGTGTGTGGTCTAGCGCGGGCTTTAGGGGCGGATATCGATCGGGCCGGCGAGGTTTTGGCAGAGGCTGAAGCGGCCCGGATTCATACTTTTATTGCGACCTCGCCCATCCATATGAAGATGAAGCTTCGGATGGAGCCAGACCAAGTCCTAGAACATGCCGTAAAAGCGGTAAAGCGGGCAAGAAAATATACCGATGATGTGGAGTTTTCCCCGGAAGATGCAGGGCGTTCGGACATCGATTTTCTGTGCCGGGTCTTGGAAGCCGTGATTGCTGCCGGTGCTCGCACTGTTAATATTCCAGACACGGTAGGCTACAATCTCCCGGACCAGTTTGGTCAACTTATTCGTACCCTGCGCGAGCGGGTACCAAACTCAGATCAGGCCGTTTTCTCAGTCCATTGCCATAATGACCTAGGATTGGCGGTGGCCAATTCTTTAGCCGCGGTAATGAATGGCGCTCGCCAGGTAGAATGTACCATCAATGGCCTTGGGGAGCGGGCCGGCAATGCCGCCCTTGAGGAGGTGGTCATGGCTGTTCGAACTCGCCAAGACTTCTTTCCCTGCGATACTAATATCGATACCACCCAGATTGTTCCCACTTCCCGTTTAGTCTCGGGGATTACCGGCTTTTCTGTGCAGCCGAATAAAGCCATCGTGGGGGCTAATGCCTTTGCCCATGAATCCGGCATCCATCAGGATGGCGTGCTCAAGGAACGTCAGACCTATGAGATCATTAGTCCGGAAGATGTGGGCTGGCATGCCAATCGAATGGTCCTTGGCAAGCATTCTGGACGCAATGCGTTCCGGTCTCGTTTGCGAGAACTGGGCATTGAGCTTGAGACGGAAGAGGAATTAAATGCGACTTTTCAGCGTTTCAAGGAGTTGGCGGATAAAAAGCATGAAATTTACGATGATGATCTCCAAGCGCTGGTCACCGATGCTAATTTGGCTGCTGAAAATGAGCGTTTCAAACTTTTATGGCTCAAGGTGGCCTCTGAAACAGGAGAAATCGCTACGGCTGCTGTCACTCTAAGCGTGGATAGTATAGAGCAGCAGGCGACTGCTCTGGGTAGTGGGCCAGTGGATGCTGCTTATAAAGCTATCGATTCTATTCTCCAGAGCAATACGGAATTACTGCTTTACTCGGTGAATAGTATTACCGGTGGTACCGATGCCCAGGGAGAGGTGACCGTTCGGCTGAAGAGAAATGGGCGTATTGCCAATGGGCAAGGGGCGGATACTGACATCGTGGTGGCCTCGGCCAAAGCGTATGTCAATGCCCTCAATAAAATCCTGTACCCGGTAGAGCGCGCTTACCCTCAGGTTTGAGGCCGCTATGGACTCACACCATCTGCGCTATCTGGGGGCGATGGGAATCCAAGTTTGGCGGCAGCGCCAATCCGCAAATGCCGACAGGGCACCCGCCGTGGAAGTTGGCGGGGTGCCCTTGGGGGAGAATATGCCCACTGAAGTGGCACCCGGATGGGAGGAACTTGCCGCTCGCGTTGCGGGCTGTACGGCCTGCTCGTTGCACTGTAGCCGGACTCAAACGGTATTTGGGGTGGGGGATCGGGAGGCTAAATGGCTGATTGTGGGGGAAGCGCCAGGGGCGGATGAAGATCGCCAGGGAGAGCCGTTTGTGGGGCGCGCGGGGCAATTGCTCAATGCCATGCTAGAGGCGCTAGGCCTCCAGCGGGGGCAGGTCTATATTGCCAATATCCTCAAGTGCCGCCCGCCCAAAAATCGGGATCCATTACCGGAAGAGGTCGCCAGTTGTGAACCCTACCTGCGGCACCAGATGGCCTTGTTACAGCCCCGCATTATCCTCGCGGTAGGCCGAGTGGCGGGGCAAAATCTTCTCAAGACTTCGGCACCCTTGGGGCGCCTGCGCGGAATCGTGCACAAATATCCAGACACCACAATTCCTTTGGTTGTGACCTATCATCCTGCTTATCTGCTGCGTTCGCCCCGGGAAAAACGGCGGGCTTGGCAGGATCTGCGGTTGGCGCTTAAAGTGTACCGGGAACTTTGATAATGCCTTTAGGTGTTATCAAATATTATCAAAGGTAGAAAAGGGTGGCGAATTTGTTGCAAAAGTTACTAAGTAGACTACGGGGATTTGCGCCCCGGCGTATGAGGGATGCCGATGTGAAGGTGGTCGGGGCGATTGAGCGGGCGGCTTGTGCTTTTCCCTGGACCGAGGGGACCTTTACTGATTGCCTACAGGCCGGCTATGACGCTTGGGTCTATGAACGGGGAGGCAAGATTTATGGTTATGGGGTTGTCGCGGTGAAGGCTGGTGAGGCCCATGTATTGAATATTTGTGTTCATCCTGATCATCAGCATCAAGGCTGTGGCCGATATATCTTACGCCACCTCTTAAAGGTTTCCAGGGAGCGGGGCGCGAATACGGTCTTCCTGGAGGTGCGTCCTTCCAATTACCCGGCGCTAAGCCTTTACCATAAATTTGGCTTTAATGAGATCGGTACCCGCAAAGGTTATTATCCAGCCCATAAGGGGCGCGAAGATGCGCTTTTGCTGGCCTTGCAACTGGCCGACTAGTTTTCATTTCCTTCGATCCTTGGCAGGGGAATAGTCCATGGAACTCTTTGAGCAGTTGGGGTTGGCCCTGGCATTGGGATTGCTGGTGGGGTTGG
The DNA here is from genome assembly GCF_000024725.1 of Nitrosococcus halophilus Nc 4. NCBI lineage: Bacteria > Pseudomonadati > Pseudomonadota > Gammaproteobacteria > Chromatiales > Chromatiaceae > Nitrosococcus > Nitrosococcus halophilus. The sequence goes on from NC_013960.1 coordinate 667,722, forward strand.
AGCGGGGGTGGCAGGAACGCCATGCGGAAGAGGGGACCCGAATCGCTGGGCTCCGCACCTTTGGATTAATTAGCCTGCTGGGGGGGTTGTGTGCCCTTTTAGCTGAGCAAGTAGGGTCTATTTTGCTGGGGTTTACCTTTTTAGCCTTTGCTTTATTAGTGTTTGTTTCCTACTTTGACAGTGTCAGGCGAAGCGGGGATCGGGGGATGACCACAGTGGTGGCCACTTTGGTGACCTTCGCCCTAGGCGCCTTGACTGTGATGGGCTATGAGACCGTCGCGGCAGCAGTGGCTGTAGTGGTCACTATACTCTTAGGCCTTAAGCCCGTTTTGCATGGTTGGGTAGCGCGGCTGCGCCAGGAAGAACTGTATGCCGTTTATAAACTTTTGTTGATCTCTGTGGTGTTGTTGCCGGTATTGCCCAATCAAGGATTTGGCCCTTGGCAAACCCTCAATCCTTATGAAATTTGGTGGATGGTGGTTTTGATTGCCGGCGTTTCTTTTATCGGTTACTTTGCTGTCCGCATTGGGGGAGCCGGCCGGGGGGTACTGGTGACTGCCTTGTCTGCCGGGTTGGTTTCTTCCACTGCTTTGACCTTGAACTTTTCCCGGGTCGCTCGCGCAAATCCCCAGGGCCAGCGTTTACTGGGGGCGGGGATCGCGTTTGCCGCCGCGACCATGTTTCCGCGGCTCCTGCTGGTGGTGGGCATTATCTACCCCCCGGTGGTCTTTTACTTACTCTTCCCTGTTGGCTTGATGGGGGCCATCGTCTTTGGAGGGGGATATTGGCTTTGGCGGGGCGCTAAACGCCAGACGACTCCCCATGTTACATTGGAAAATCCCTGTGATTTGGGGATGGCGGTGAAATTTGGTGGTTTGTTGGCCTTGGTGATGTTGGCTTCACGGGCCTTGAAGGAATGGTTTGGAGATATTGGACTGTATGTGGTGGCTGGAATCTCAGGTATCAGTGATGTGGATGCGATATCCTTGACCTTGGCCCGAATGGCTCAAGATGAGGCCGAGGCCCTAACGGTTGCCGCCATAGGAATTTTCTTGGCCGCCATGGTGAACACCTTGGTGAAAGGTGGGCTTGCTTGGGGGATAGGAGGGGCTCGTTTTGGGTTGCCTATTTTGGGGATTTTTTTGCTCTCAGTGGTGATGGGAGGCAGCAGCCTGTTGCTTTGGGGTGGCAATATCCCTGGGCTAGAGCAAGTCTAATACCCCCGCAGCTCGAAATAAGATAACCAATGTTTTGGCATCTTTAATCTGCCCGCTATAGGCCCACTTTAGGGCCTGAGTAAGGGGAAGCCAATGAACTTCCAGATACTCCTCAGGCTGAGGGGCGGAAGAGGTGAAAGTCAACTGTTGAGCGAGATAAAGGTGCAAGATCTCATCGCAAAAGCCTGGGGTGCTATAAATAGCGCCGAGTTCGCGCCAATGACTGGCTAGGACCCCGGCTTCTTCTTCAAGTTCCCGCTGGGCGGCGGTGAATGGAGCTTCGCCAGGGTCCAGCTTACCTGCAGGGACTTCCCAGATAAAACCGCCGGCGGCATGTCGATATTGGCGGAGAAGGCAGATTTGATGTTTGTCATCGATAGCCGCCACTACCGCGCCACCGGGGTGGCGGACGATCTCCAAGCTGATTTGCCGGCCATTGGGTAATGTGACCTTCTCAAGGCCAAGATCGACAATACGACCATGGTAGAGGGGGGTACGTTGGTTGGGCACGGGGTTAAATTCCTATGGAGTTCCATCTAAATGGGAACCGCTATAAATTCTCCAAAATCAGGGTAGTCTGAATATTAACCTGGATACCATTACCGAATCGACAACTTATGACCGATTTGACGACCTATCTGGCTTTGGGAGCCCTAGTGGGGACCTTGGCGGGTTTGCTTGGAATCGGGGGCGGATTGGTGATTGTGGCCGTCCTAGTACATGTGTTCTCGGCCCAGGGGATTAGCGACGAGCTTAGTATGCACATGGCTATTGGCACCTCCCAGGCCACTATTGTGCTTACCTCAATGGCTGCGATCTGGGCTCATCATCGGCGGGAGGGTGTGCTGTGGCTCATCATGGCAGCAATGGCGCCGGGGATTATGCTAGGCGCACTGTTGGGTGCAGTCATTGCGGATGCCCTTTCTGGGCAAGTCCTTAAAGGGTTATTCGGTGGTTTTGCTCTGTTAATTGCGTGGCAAATGGGGATTGGATTTCGCCTAACAGCAGCCCATCCCCTACCGCAACGTTGGATTCTGGCATTAGTCGGTGTGGCCATCGGGGGAGTCTCCGCACTCTTTGGAATTGGGGGGGGGAGTTTTACGGTACCCTATCTTTCTTGGCATGGCATTCCCATGCGGAATGCGGTGGGGACGGCAAGTGCTTGTGGTTTTCCCCTCGCCATCGGTGGCACTTGCGGGTTCGTCTGGATGGGATGGGATAAGTTAGGGTTGCCTGCTTGGAGCAGTGGTTATGTCTATTGGCCAGCCGCTGTGGGTATCGTGGCGACTAGTATGTTATTTGCCCCCCTAGGGGCAAGGCTTGCCCATAGGTTGGCTTCGATAACTTTAAAGAGGGTGTTTGCCATTTTTCTTGGATACCTAGGCCTAAATATGTTGCTTGAGCTGATGGGAGCCACTTTTTTGCTCAGTGGGCGGTGAAATTGGGGAAGTCTCGCGACCTTTCCCATCCTGTTGAGTGGAAATCGGGGCGAGGTTATGCAAGAACTGCTGGGTAATGGCAGGCCAGGTGAACTTTTCTGCATAGGCCCTGCACCGGTGAGGATCTAGAGACAGGGCAGACAGGGCGGCGGCGGCTAGATCTTCGTTGAGATAGCCGGTCTCGCCGTTGATAACGACATCAATGGGGCCGGGAACGGGGTAGGCTGCCACGGGAACGCCGCAGGCCATGGCTTCCAGCATGACCAGGCCGAAAGTGTCAGTATGGCTGGGAAAGACAAGAACATCGGCAGCGGCAAAATGGGAAGCGAGTTCTTCTCCTTTTTTGACCCCTGTGAACACCACTTCTGGATATTCTTTACTGAGCTTATCGAGTTGGGGGCCATCCCCTACCACGATTTTGGTTCCTGGTAGTTGCAATCTTAAAAAGGCACGGATGTTTTTCTCTACCGCGACCCGCCCCACATACATAAAGAGGGGGCGGGGTTGTTTGAGAAAGTTTTTATCCCGGGGGTAAAACAAGTGGGTATCAACAGCCCGTGGCCATAGCACTAGGTTTTTGAATCCTTTGGATGAAAGCTCTTTTTGGAGGGAATGAGTGGCGACCATTGTGCGGGCGCTAGCCCCATGAAACCAACGTAGATAACGGTAACCTACCCCTAGGGGAAGACCGGTGCGTAATTTAATATATTCTGGAAAGCGAGTGTGGAAGGAGGTGGTAAAGGGGTGACCATGGCGGAGGCACCATTTTCGGGCTGCTAAGCCTAAAGGGCCTTCGGTGGCAATATGGATGGCTTGCGGTTGCAGTTCTTCAATTAAATGGGACAGTTTGCTGTTTGTATTGAGGGCTAAAGAGATTTCAGGATAGGTGGGGCAGGGGATGGTTCGGAATCGATCGGGACCGATGACAAATGTGGGGTGTCCTGCCTTTTCAAGTTCGTTTTGTGTTCGGGAAAGAGTGGTGACCACCCCATTAGTTTGGGGGCGCCAAGCGTCGCTTACAATTAGTATCCGCACCGAGATCCTCGCTCACTAGAAAAATAATCTCGGTTCCGACTTTAGGGGAAAAGTGTGACTAGGCGGTTAATTTTTGATGAATTTTTTGTGATCAACCCAGGCAAAAGCGGTTCTGTCCCTGAGAAGCGCCCTTGGTTATAAAACCACTGTTTGGTAGATTATATTTTTGTGAGGTATTTAGCTTTATTTGTTGGTTTAAAGCGTACTTAAGCAGGATCTCACAAGGGCGAACCAAGAATGGCTGCAAATCACCGGGATGGGTATTCATTGTGGGGTAAGGCTTGGCTTGTCCATGCGAGCAGGCGGTTGACAGTGTATTTGTCAGTCGCAACCTTCAATTGCTCTGGTGCAGTATGTGCGCTAGTTCCTTCAAGCAACACGCGACCGTTTTCCCCCTCCCCTTCGGTTTTTTAGAGACTATACTGAGGGTACAGGCTCCCGCTTTCGTGCGAGGGGATCTTTCACGATTGCTGATGTTCTCGAAAAAGAGTTTAGAACAGCAATCGTACCTTGAAACTCAAAAACAACTCCTTGATTTGTCAAGTTCTTTAGCATTTTTGCGGGCGGAGACTTGGAACTCTGGGGGGGACTATTGTGTCTTTACTTTAGCGGTTGTTGTGGTGCCCTAATTGGTATTTCCGGCGAGGAGGTGCAGTGTGGTCGATACAAAAAACGGATTTACTGAGATTATTAAAAAAGACCGAGCAAAGCGTGAACGTCAGGAATGGCGTGGGACGTTTATTGATTATTTAGAAAAAGTCAAAAAGGACCCTAATATTGCGAGGTTAGCCCATTCTCGGGTTTATGACATGGTCATGCGGGAAGGGGCGGAGGACATCCATGCTTCGGGTGATCCTCATGTCAAACGCCTCTATGGCGATGAGCCAGTGAAAGTGTATGAGTTTTTCAAGGACGAGTTCTTTGGTATCGAGCGGACCTTAGCTCAACTGGTACGTTATTTCCATTCTGCGTCCCTGCATGGGGAGGAAAGTCGTCAGGTGCTCTATCTGATGGGGCCTGTGGGAGCCGGCAAGAGCTCTCTTATCGAGCATTTGCACCGGGGGCTGGAGAATGCAGAGCCTATTTATGCTATCGAAGGCTGCCCGATGCGCGAAGAACCCTTGCATCTTCTACCGCGCCATTTACGGAAGGAATTTGAGAAGATGCTTGATGCGCATATCGAGGGGGATTTGTGCCCCGTATGCCGCTTTCGTCTCAAGGAAGAGTTTGATGGCCGTTATGAAGACGTGCCGGTCATCACCGCAGATTTTTCCAAACGAGATCGCCGAGGTATTGGGGTGGTCCCGCCAGTAGATCCTAATAACCAGGATACCTCAGTGCTCATTGGATCAGAAGATATCTCCAAACTAGATGTCTACTCCGAAGGCGATCCTCGGGTATTAGACTTAAATGGGGCTTTCAATGTGGGCAACCGGGGTATGGTGGAATTCATTGAGGTCTTTAAAAACGAGACTGAGTATTTGCATTCTATGATTACGGCTACCCAGGAGAAGTTTGTCCCGGCCCCTGGTCGCCACGGTACCGTCTATGTGGATACCTGTATCGTTGCCCATTCCAATGAAGCCGAGTGGCAGAAATTCAAAGCCGACCATACCAACGAGGCCATTCTCGACCGGATTGTAGTCATTAAGGTTCCTTATAACCTGCGCTTGACAGAGGAAATCAAGATCTATGAGAAGCTTTTGCGCCATTCTGATTTCCGGGCCCATATTGCTCCTCATACGCTCGAATTGGCTTCCATGTTTGCTATTCTTTCCCGATTGGAGCCCACCCCTAAATGTGACTTGATGACCAAACTGCGGCTCTATAATGGCGAGGAGGTTGTAGAGAAAGGAACTACCCTCAAGATCAATGCCAAGGAACTCCAGGAGGCTGCTTCCCGGGAAGGAATGTTTGGCATTTCAACCCGCTTCATTATGAAGGCCCTGGATAATGCGTTGGCGGATAGCGAAGAGGGGATTAACCCCATCAACGTCCGTGAAGCCTTGATCGCAATGGTCAAACAATCGGATCTGGCGGACGATATGCGGAAGCACTATCTGGAATTGCTCCAGGATACCTTACATAAGGTCTATCTTGAGATTCTGGAAAAGGAAATTACTAAAGCTTTTGTCTACTCCTATGAAGAACAAGCAGAGACCTTATTCCAGAATTACTTGGATCATGCTGAGGCTTATGTGAATAAGACCCGGGTTAAGGATCGGGATACGCGGGAAGAATTACAGCCTGACGAGAATTTCCTCAAGTCAGTAGAGGAGCAGATCGCCATTGTGGGCAGTGCTGCCGAAGGTTTTCGGCAGGAAGTGATCGCCTTTCTCTGGGCGGCTACCCGCCGGGGTGAAAAGATAAGTTATCAGTCATACGAGCCGTTGAAGGAGGCCATTGAGAAAAAACTGACCAGTTCGGTGCGGGATTTAAGCCGTATTATCACCAAATCCCGGACCCGGGATGAGGAGCAAACCAAGAAATATGATGATTTGCTCAAAAACCTCCTTGAACGGGGCTACAACGAATACTCGGCAGAGGTGGTGCTGAAATATGCCGCCAACAACCTGTGGAAGGATTAAGGGGGGAGATTGAGTATAGCAATGTCTGAACTGTGTACAGAATATGCCTGAGCGATGAATGTTATGACTACAGTGTTCCGTCCTTATTCTCAGTCTGATGCTTTGCGTTCGGACCGTAGTGCCAGAGACCGGTTGCGGCACCGGCAGAAGGTGCGAAAAGCCATCCGTGATAATGTAGCTGATATTGTGGCTGAGGAGTCCATTATTGGTCAAAGCCGTGATCGTATTGTCAAAGTTCCTATTCGAGGGATTCGGGAATACCGTTTCGTTTACGGACGGAATACGCCGGGAGTAGGCACAGGTGAGGGAGATTCGGAGCCCGGCCAAACAGTTGGCCAAGCGTCTCAGGGGGATGGAGGGCCGGGCCATGCCGGTGACCGTCCAGGCATGGATTATTATGAGACTGAGATCACTCTAGAAGAGTTGATCGAGATCATGTTCGAGGACCTAGAACTGCCGGACATGGAGCGTAAGCGTTTCCGTGAGGTGTTGTCGGAGCGCACCAGCAAGCGAAAAGGCTTCCGCCGTGTGGGCGTTCGGGTCCATATGGATAAACGGCGCACAGCCAGGGCTCGGATTAGACGGCGCCTGGCAAGTAATAAGGCCAGTGAAATTAGCGAGCTAGAACGGCGTTTCCCCTTCCATCGTGATGATATGCGCTATCACCGGCTACGGGAGGATTTACGCCCCCAGTCGAATGCCGTGGTGCTCTGTATCATGGATACCTCCGGTTCTATGGATACCTTAAAAAAGTACCTGGCGCGCAGCTTCTTCTTTTTGCTCTACCAGTTTGTCCGTTCCCGTTACGCCCATGTGGATGTGGTTTTCATTGCCCATCACACTAAGGCCCGAGAAGTGACGGAGGAGGAGTTTTTTTATAAGGGGGAATCCGGTGGCACTTTTATCTCTTCAGGCTACCACAAGGCTTTAGAGGTTATTCAGAATCGTTACCATCCCTCCCTATGGAATATTTACGCTTTTCATTGCTCAGACGGTGACAATTTTGATAGCGATAACGCTGCAACCCTAAAGGCTGCCGAAGAGCTATGCCAGGCATGTAATTTATTTGGCTACGGCGAAATCAAACCTCGGCCCTCGGGCTTCTATGAGGGGACTATGCTAGATTTATTCCGAAACGTCAGGGCTGATAATTTCCAACCTGTGTTAATCCAGCGCAAGGAAGATATTTGGCCTAGTTTTAGGCAGCTATTATCCCGAGAGCGGGAGAGTAGTGAATATGAGTAAATTTTATTCAATAAAGTGCTGGGGTAGACATTATGGCCAGTCATTGGACGATTAAGGATCTAGAATATTGGGATGCCAAGATTCGTGAAAAAGTCGAGGAATTCGGGCTCTCTTGCTTTCCTCAGGAGTTTGAAGTATGTGACCATGCTCAAATGCTGGGTTATATGGCCTATTCGGGTATGCCTGCCCATTATCCCCATTGGTCCTATGGCAAAGCCTACGAGAAGCTCCAGACCCTTTATGAACATGGGGTGAGCGGACTGCCCTATGAAATGGTCATCAACTCAAATCCTGCTTTAGCCTATTTAGTGCGAGAAAATTCTTTATGTTTGCAAATCCTAACTATTGCCCATGTCTATGGCCATAATGATTTTTTCAAAAATAATTTTACTTTTCGAGATACCCAACCCGAACTAACTCTTTCTAACTTCAAACTCCGCGCTGATCGGGTGCGGGAGTATATTGAAGATCCTTCCATTGGTCTTGATAAAGTAGAGGCAGTGCTTGATGCGGCCCATGCTTTATCCCTACAGTGCCGCAGAAACCAAGCAATACGCAAGCTAAGTCCCGAGGAGCAAAAGGAGCAGGTGTTGGCCGCCGCCCATCCTGCGCCTGATCCCTATGGAGAATTGCATAAACGGCCTGAGTACGTAGAGCCCGATTTGAATCATTTTCCCTTGTTTCCCGAAGAGGATATTTTGCTCTTTATTCGGGATAACAATCCCTATCTTGCTAACTGGGAGCGAGATTTGCTCACTATCGTTCATGAGCAGGCACGTTATTTTATCCCTCAGATAGAAACCAAAATCATGAATGAGGGTTGGGCCAGTTATTGGCATCATAAGATTATGAATAGTTTGGGTTTACCCCAGGATCTATACCTTGAATTCTTAGTTCATCACAATCAGGTGGTGCGTCCCCATCCTGGTGATATTAATCCCTATTATTTAGGTTTTAAAATTTGGCATGATATTTACCGTCGCTGCGAGACCCCCTCTCCAGAAGAAAGGGAGCGCTACGGCGAACCCCAAATGGGAGGGCATGAGAAAATTTTTCAGGTTCGCGAAGTCGATCGGGATACTTCTTTCTTGCGCCGTTTCTTGACCGAGGCGTTGATGCGCGAGATGGATATGTTCGAATACCAGCCTAAGGGAGAAGATCTGGTGATTAGCAAGGTCTCTGACGAGGAACATTGGCGTGAAGTCAAAGAAACCTTGCTAAAGAGTGTAGGCATGGGGGGGATCCCTGTCATTCGGATCGAGGATGCCGATTATGGACATAATCGGCAGCTCTATCTTAAACACCAACATGATGGACGTGACCTTCAGGCAGAATACGCCGAGAGGACCCTCGCCCATCTCTATCAGCTTTGGGAGCGGGATGTGTGGCTAGAGACTCAGCTTAATGATAGGAAAGTCCGCTTGGGTTATGGGGAGGATGGCTTTGTGCAAAAAACGCTAGGCCGTTTTCGTTGATCCCAAATTATGGGCTTGTCATGAAGTATGATCGTCACTATACTACGCCACTTTAAATTCCCGCCTGGCCGAGGTGCGGGGAGATAAATAACTTAACTTGAAAAAGGAGATTATAGAATGGGAGCAATCCTAGAATTAACTGATAAGATATTCACCCCCGTCGGATTTGTCGTGACCATAGCGCTTGTCGCTGGGATTTACTATTTTGTTCGCTGGATCATGAAAGACTAGGATCTAATAATTAGGGTGCGCGCAAAAGGGGAGTGGCAAAAGTTATCTTTTGTTACTGGCTACGTTTCCATATAAGCGCGCGCTTTGATTATCTTGGGTTAAGTCTAAGGATTAGTTTCTTAACGAGATAAGAAGTCAGCATCCTACACTTAACCCAATGCTAGGGGGCGCAAAGGAATTGACGGGGACTATATTAACCGTTGGTGTCTTTGCGTCTCCCCACTCGCCACATAGAATTCCCAGTGGGAATTTTTCAAGGTTTTGGTGCCGCCACATCTCTTCGCCCGTTCCTGATCTTCCCTTTCTCCCAACACAATATTTTCATTTTTAAGGTTCGTGCTAGAGACCGTTGTGCAAGCTAAGTAGCATTAAGCTGACGGCATACCTTAATCATTGAAATAATATTCCAATGCTAAACCTAAACAGGAAATCCCTTGTTTGTAGCCAGGGAACTAAGTAGGATTAGTAGGAACTAATATAACTAATTTTTAGCTGAGATGCAGGTTCGGATATGGGGTTCGAACCGCGGCTAAACATCGAGTTGAACCTTTAATCAAGGTTGTGTGTATGCAAATGATAAGTATACGTCAAGCTTTCTTAGCCATGGTGATAGGATTGGGAAGTGTTGCTTTCTTGCTTCCCTCCATGGTGCAATCGGCTCCCTATCAACGACCTCCGGAAGCTGAAAGCTTCAGTCTTGCGGAATTGGACAGCGAGCCGATCTGTCCTGAAGTGGATCCCGTCTGGCGAGAGCGTCAGGTGATTGACGGGATTGCTGTGGAAGCCTCGCCTCTTTGTAGCCCGGATAACCCGGCAGATATCGCAGCGTTCGTAAAAGGTACGAATAATGTCTCCCATGACACCATTATGGAGACCCAACTTTCGATGGATGCTGTGATCAAAGGTAAGGACCGGGATGGGGACGGCGATCCGGATGTCATTCATGTTCGGTTGGAAGTGGCCGAATTGAACGGCTTCTCGCCGGATACCCCAGAGCCCATTCCCGCTTACTCCATTGCGCCGGGTGTCCAGCCTGGATTGTGGGTTTTTGCCCCTAAGACCCGGGGCATGTCCACCCTTAACTTCGAGAGCATGCAAGCCAATTACTACCTGCGGGCGCCATCCCCTGCTATCCGCGTTGAGCAAGGGGATACGATAAAAGTGACTCTCGAAAACACCCACTATTTACCCCACACCATCCATTTTCATGGGATTGATCACCCGTTCCTGGACGAAAAGGGCGAGGGGAACGATGGGGTTCCCCAGACTAGTGAGCTGCCCTTGATGCCGGGGGAGAGTCGCACTTATGAAATGACTCCCCGGCACGCGGGAACCATGCTTTATCATTGCCATGTCCAACCCCACGCCCACATTGGTATGGGATTGATAGGGATGATGGTAGTGGAAGAAAATCGCCCCAATAACTGGGTTCAGACCCTGAATGTGGGGGGGGGACAGGTGCGCTATCCCTCGGTGGCAGTGAAAGAAACCTATGATCGGGAATACGATCTTCTTTATCAAAGTGTCGACCAGTCGCTGGCAGATAAGATTAAGATCGCTAATGACGCGCGCTTAATCGCCCAGGCGATTAACCGGGATTACAATATCACTCAAGAGCCGACTAACTATTTTCTGCTTAACGGCCGTTCTTATCCCTATACCCTCCGGGAATCCCTGGTAGTGGTGGAACCGAATGAACAGGTGAAGCTCCGGATGGCGAATGCGGGTCAAGATCCTATTTATGTCCATAGCCATGGCCATAAGATGACTATCACCGATTATGACGGTGCTCCCCATAACCCGGAAGCCTGGATCACCCGGGATGTCTACTCCCTAGGGCCAGCCCAGCGCATTGATTTAGCGTTGAATACGACTATTGATGGGTTGCATAGCTATGGGGAAGGGATCTGGCTGATGCATGATCATACGGAGAGGGCCGTGACCACCGACGGTATCAATCCTGGCGGAGGCGTGACCAATATCGTTTACGAGTCGTTTCTCAGCGAAAAAGGTTTGCCGCTCGCCAAGGGGGTGGATCTGAAACCCTATTTTAGTAAGCAGTTTTATCAAAGAGAAGTGCCGGTATGGGCGAGCTTTGACCAAGAAAACTTGTTTGGTGATGTCAACAAGGCGCCTGCCCAGTTGCAAATCCAGCCAGTTTTAGTTTCTTTTGGGGTAGGGTTGCTGCTCGGAGGTCTCGTCATTGGGGTTCGCTTGATCAGGACTTTTAGGCGGCGTCCCAAGGAGGTATAAATAGAAATGGTTGGATATCAATGGCTCATTTTTAGTGTGGCGCTCATGCTTTCTCTTGATGCCGCCGCTGTAGAATCGGCTGACAGTCCAGAGCAGGGTAAGCCCTCATCAGAGGAGGCTGCGCCCGAGCATCACCATCACCATGAGCACCCAGAGGACTCGGGTGCTCAGGATAAAGGACAGTCTGCGTCGGAGTCAGAGGAAAAAACCTCAGTTCAGGCTGGAACGGAAATGCAGGCTGAAGGAGAAGCAGAAGCTGCGGCCGCTGAAGGGCCGGAGCATCACCATCACCATGAGCATGCGGCGGAGGCCGAAGATGTAAAAGTCAAGCAGCCTTCTGAGGAAGAGGCCCACATTCATCATGAATTCAAGCATGAACACCACATGATGGATATGGATGCTAAGGGCATGGTCATGAATGAAAATACGGACAATTTGCCCCGTGATTGTCCTCAGCTTGCAGGTGATGTGGAAATTACAGTGCGAGCAGGGACTAAGTATGCCAAAGAGTTCCCGGGAACAGTGTTTGGTTTTGATAAACACGAATGGAACGTCAAGCCCTGCACGCGCATCACAGTCACCTTTATTAATGAGGATAATATTCGCCACCAATGGATGGTCCACATGTTGCCCAAATATATCTATCCTCAGGGAATGTTTCACCTTGAGGTGGCAGGACCAGGCCGTCGAACGGGCACTTTCATCGTGCCGAGTGTGGAGAAGACCTATTTTGTCCACTGCGATATTGCTCAACATACGGAAAAAGGCATGAAGGCCCAACTAAAAGTAGGAAGTGGCGATCAAGATTTCCCCAGCATCCCAGGGATCACGGCGCCAAACTACCCGGATCCCTATGAAACGGAAACTAATTGGAGCACGATGGGTTCCTCGTTGGGTGCGGGTCTGGCGGGCCTTGCTCTAGCGATTGTGGGTCTGGGGCGAGTCAGGCGTAGGGCAGCGGTGAAAGAAACGGAGCAGCTACGACAAGTTTCTAAGCCGGAAGCGAAACCACGTAAGTGGTGGTCATTTGGTAAGTAAATAGACTCCGGGAGTCAGCTCACTCCCGAGAGTAGTTCCTGTTTTTTGCCGGCGTACCTTGCACCAACCCCCCAAATGCTTGGTGACAGGGTACGCCGGCGTATCTTTCTACATCAATAAGGCCAAATTAGATTAAGGCTTACTCCGCAAGCGAGACTCTTGTTCTATTTCATGTTTTACCAGCTTAACGAGATCGGTAAGCCCCTCGGCCAGCAATGCCAAGACATCATCAACCGTTAGAATCCCCTCTAGACTCCCTTTCTCGTTGACCACTGGCATCCGCCGGATACCCTGGTACCTCATCTGTTGCAGGGTGTCCCAGAGGTCTGCTTTCTCAGATATAGTGATCGCAGAGCTCATGACATCTTTCACCGTGACGGCGTCTAGGGCTATCTCCTCGGCCAGAATCTCAATGACGAGATCCCGATCAGTCACAATGCCAACAGGGATATTCTGTTCCCCTTGTTGCTCTACGACGAGTACATCCCCCACATGGTGCCGACGCATCAGTTGCGCAACCTCTAAAATAGAGGTATCGAGTGAGGTTACGATGACTTCTCGATTGCAATATTGTCCGACTGACATGGGCATCTCCTTGCTACGGGATCAACTAATTGGGAGTAGGTTTTCACTATCTTCTCAAAATAAGAATGGCAAAATTCCATCCAGAGCACTATGGTTAAGAGCGACACGGGCTTCTGCCTGTACTTTGGGTTTAGCATGGTACGCCACACTAAGACCTGCAGCTCTTAACATTTCCAGATCATTGGCTCCATCGCCGACAGCCACTGTTTGCCGCGAGTCGATACCTAATTTCTCACACAGCATCCGCAAGAATTTTGCCTTGGCAGCCGCTCCCACGATGCCATCTACTACGGTGCCGGTAAGCCGGCTATTCTTAATTTCTAGTTGATTTGCTAGGGTATAGTCTAAATTGTATTCTTGCTTTAAACGTTCGGTGAAATAAGTAAAACCACCAGACACCAAGGCAATTTTAAGGCCGCGTTGTTTAAGTGCAGCCAGCAAGGTTTCTCCACCTGGATTGACGGCGAGCCGTTTTTCATAGATCTCGGCGAGGACATTGGCGGGGACACCCTTCAATAGCGCTACCCGTTGGATGAGAGAAGTTTCAAAATTGATTTCACCTCGCATAGCGGCGGCAGTGATCTTGCTAACCTGGGCTTCTTTACCAACGAAGGCCGCAATTTCATTGATGCACTCAATATTAATAAAAGTGGAATCCATGTCGGTGACTAGAAGGCGTACCTGCTCAGGGTGGTAATCCTCCGGAAGAAGATTAATATCAACACCATCATAAGTTGACCGTAGCCTCGCTAAGGTTTGAGGGGAAAACGGTTGCCTGCCATAAAGCCGGTAGCATTGCCCTTGGGGGTGAAGTTCAGTTTGGGTGTGTCGAGCAATTTGATTAGCCAGATCCAAGGTTAAGTGTGGCCCTTGAAGAATAAGGGTAGACATGGGTGAGAGTTCTCGCTGAAATTTTTATAGATGCGGCTAAATCATAACATTCCCTGAGGGGGATAAAGACCGACAATAGGGACTTTAGAATTTTTTATGGGAATTAACCTTGCTTCTTGTAGGTAAAATCTAGGGCATATACAATGCCCAACTAGTGGAAGGGTTATTGAGCTTTTCTAAATGTATATCACGAAAATAAGCATAAAAAATTCGTATTTATTATTGCTTGACACACATTTTGGGGATGCTACACTCCCTTACCAAAGGACTTATTGTAATTGCAAAGGACTTTACTCTTCCCTCGAAAAACCAGTTCAAAGGAGGGGAGAGAGGTGAGGGCCAATCACCAGTTATGTTAAGACTGGGATGGCTTACTCGATAGAAATAGTTCAGTCAAATAGGAGGCTATCAATATGGCTGCAACTAGTAGAGCTGTTGCGGGAGTAGCTGAAGAGGAATCCCTCTTTGCCTGGAAAGGTATGTGGGGGGCCGTCGCGGCGTTCTTTATCTTCTACATCTGTGTACGTTGGTATGAAGGCGTTTACGGATGGAAGTATGGGTTGGATTCCTTTACGCCGGAATTCGAAAAATACTGGATGAATTTGCTGTACATTGAGCTCGTCGTTGAAGCGTTAGCGACTGCGGGCTTGGTGGCTTATCTGATCAAGACTCGGGATCGCAACATAGATGCTGTTCAACCCCGTGAGGAACTGCGCCGTTACTGCACCCTGTATATGTGGTGGGTTGTTTATGGTGTCGGCCTGTTCTGGGGCGCAAGCTTCTTTACCGAGCAGGATGGTACCTGGCATCAGACCGTGGTCCGGGATACGGACTTCACCCCTAGCCACATCATCGAGTTCTACATGAGCTACCCGATCTACGTTATGGTAGGCTTGGGTTCCTTCGTGTATGCCAAGACTCGTATTCCTTACTTTGCTAAGGGCTGGTCTGTGCCTTACCTGATGTTGGTGTTTGGACCCTTCATGATCTTCCCGAATGTGGGCCTGAATGAGTGGGGTCACACCTTCTGGTTCATGGAGGAGTTGTTTGTCGCACCGTTGCATTGGGGCTTTGTGTTCTTTGCTTGGTTCATCCTGGCGATGTTCGGAGTATTCTTGCAGGTCCAAGGCCGCATGCGCGAGCTGATTGGCCAGCAACTCCAGCAGAGCGCGGACTACTCCCGTAGCTGATAGCTTGTGTTGATGAGCTTTCAGTTAAAGGGTTGATTTGAGGCGGCCGCAATCCAAAGATCAATTGAGGGTTCGCGGCCGCCTTTTTATATCACCTTCTATATTCAACCCCTAGGCAGGAGGGAGTTCTGCCGAGAGCTAGAGGGGTAATGGAATTTTAATAATAACGACTTAAGGATATGTCTGCTTGTTGAGGATGGGAAAAGTGGAACCCCGAAAAAAGAAACCTTAACGAGTGGCGAAAGAATAGGCAGCAAGGAAAGCAGGCCTTAGGAATTCACGGATCTACGGACCGGTGAATGAATAATCATAATAGGATATCAAATAAAAACCCTATTTTAGGAGGGCAGATATGAGTGCACTTGCGTCTGCGGTTCGTACACCGGAGGAAGCTGCAAAGATCTCTAGAACGCTGGACCTTATCGCGTTGGGAGCGTTCTTCCTGATCTTTCTGGCTTCGTACCATGTTCACTGTATGCTTCTATTTGGCGACTGGGATTTCTGGGTCGATTGGAAAGACCGTCGCATGTGGGTCACGGTGGCTCCCATCGTGGCGATTGCTTACCCTGCCGCCATGCAGGCATTTTTCTGGGAAAAATTCCGTCTTCCCTTTGGCGCTACCATCGTGACGCTCGGGGTGCTAGCCGGTGAGTGGGCTAACCGTTACTATAACTTCTACGGTTTCACCTACTTCCCAATTAACTTCGTTTGGCCGGCCATTCTGGTACCCATGGCTTTATTCTTGGATGCCGTTCTCGTGCTGACCAAGAGCTATGGCTTGACCGCCATCGTGGGTGGGCTGTTCTACGGCTTGTTGCTTTATCCTGCAAACTGGCCGCTGTTAGCCCAGTTCCATGTTCCCGTGGAATACAATGGTTTGGTCATGTCCATTGCTGACATCATGGGGTATCACTATGTTCGGACGGGTACTCCTGAATATATCCGGATGGTCGAGAAAGGTACCCTGAGAACATTTGGTAAAGATGTCGTTCCGGTATCGGCGTTCTTCTCGGGCTTTGTTTGCATGGTCATGTACTTTACGTGGCACTTCGTCGGCCGCTGGTTCTCCAGAGACTACAACATCGATCAAGTGTAAGTTTTGGAAGATAATAATTCTAAAATCCTAAACAGAGAGACGGAGAACATGAAAGGTAATATAATGAATCGAGCCAGAAAATGGCTAGCCATCGGCTTTGCCACCGTGGTGGCATCGAGCGTCTTCTACGTCCCTACGGTAGCTGCCCACGGTGAGAAGTCACAGGCCGCCTTCCTACGGATGCGGACAATCCATTGGTATGACCTCAGATGGTCCAAGGACCAGATTGCGGTCAACGAAACCTACACCATGAGCGGCAAATTCCGTGTTTTCTCGGATTGGCCGGAAGCGGTGCGTCATCCGCACGTGTCCTTTTTGAATGTCGGTCAACCTGGACCGGTGTCCACTCGGATGTCTTCTTACATCAATGACGTGTTCGTGCCCCGTTCAGTGGGTATCGAGCTCGGCGGCGATTATAGCTTTTCGGTGGAACTCAAAGGCCGTCGTCCGGGAACTTGGCACGTCCATACGATGATGAACATCGAAGGGGGCGGTCCACTTATCGGTCCCGGCAAATATATAACCATTACGGGTAATATTGAGGACTTTGAAAACCCCATCACAGACCTGACGGGTAACACCGTTGACATCGAAAGGCTGGGTCTAGGCACCATCGTCGGTTGGCACGTGTTCTGGTATGTTTTGGGTATCGCCTGGATGTGGTGGTGGGCTCGCCGTCCCATGTTTTTACCTCGCTACATGAGAGTAGAAGCAGGGGAGGCCAATGATCTCGTCACCGATACAGACAAGAAGGTGACCCTGGGTGTGATGGTCGGTGTCCTCGTCATCGTTCTGTATGGCTATGAAAGCGCCGAAGGTAAGCATCCCGTGACTGTTCCGTTACAGGCTGGTCTGCTAGGTGACATTGATCCGTTGCCGGTGAATTATGATGCGATGGTCTCGGTCGATGTGCTCAAGGCTAACTACCGGGTGCCAGGCCGGACTATCACAATGAAGCTTGAGGTCACTAACCACACCGATGAAGTTATTTCCATTGGTGAGTTTGCGACCGGTGGTATTCGTTTCTTGAACCCTGATGTCATTGTCGATGACACGGATTATCCGGATAATCTATTGGCACCAGAAGGGCTAGAAGTGAGCCAGCAGGATATTGCTCCGGGTGAAACGGTGGTGGTCGAAGTCGCCGGTACCGATGCGGCCTGGGAAGTCGAGCGTATGGCTGACGTTATCTACGATCCGGATAGCCGGTTTGGCGGATTGTTGTTCTTTGTCGACCCCGAAGGCAACAGAATGCCGATACCTGTTGGCGGACCGTTAGTCCCAATCTTTGTCTAAGAACGGCCTCTCCTGGCGCGTGTAGTCAAACATGCGTATAATGAGTTAAGCTGTTCGCAATTGATAAACCGACCCTTCACTCCATACATTGGGGCGAAGGGTCGGCCTATTCTTATCTATCTGTAGCTCAGACTCTAAAGCTCTGAAGTTGCATTTCATGCCAATCCCTCAAAGCTAAAAAGGGTATTAGCTAATGAAGAGAGTACTATTTAGCTGCTTTGCATTATTTGGATTGTTACTCGTCAATACCTCCGCCATGGCCCATGGGGGGGGAGGAATCGAAGCGGATAAGTGTGTTGTTAATATCGGTAATTATCGGATGCACTTTACCGCTTATCAGCCGGAAACCATTGGCGGGGAAGAGTTGTGCTGGGATTTACCGACCGCCGGAAATTCCATTTTAGTTTTTGATTTGGTGGAAAGGGTGCTGCGTGATCGGCCTGTGGAAATTCGGGTTGTGGAAGAGCAGGAAACCGCCTCGGGTCCGTCAAATTATAAAACTATAGTGGAGCGGCCTGTTCAAATGTACCCCAAAGGGACTATTGAACTTGAGGCTGCTTTTGCTAAGCCGGGAGAATACACCGCAGTTGTCACCCTTGGCGGTGATCAGCCGCTGGTGTTCAAAGCGCCACTTCGAGTTGCTCTTCAAGGAGAGCAGACCACCCAGTGGATTGCCTCGATCGCTTTTGCCGCTGTTATTATAGGGGCCATGGTTTGGTTTAACCGCCGCGGTAAAAAGGAAGCGAACGCGTAGCAGCCCAGCATTTTTTTAATAATATTTACAATAGCCAGTGTTGGGGCATCGGGGAGAATTCATAAATTCATAGGGGAATTCCCCGGCATTCAATTACTTATATAATTGAATGCCGGGGGAAAACGGGATGCGCTGCTATCTTGTAAGGCAATACCAAACTAAAAGAGTTGAGCGGGCAGTTGATAGCTAATGCTCGCTATGTTGTGATGATAGAATTGATCTAATAAAGAAAAATTGCGCTAGCAACCTTTTGGCTCAATAGGCTATCTAATACTAATCAATAGAATAAGGAGCTTAGATGAAACGGTTTCCCTTGATGTTGTTTATGGCGTTCCTCGCCTTAGTATTGGCGGCTTGTCAATCGGGTGGTCCAGGTGCAGAGGATTTTGGCCTTGCAGGAACCTGGGAGGCGGAGCTTGGGACCGAGAAGCAGAACAGTGGAACCCTGAAAACTAAAGGACAAGTCACTTTTTCTGGCAATACGTATAAATATTCTTGGCATAAAAAACTAATCGCTGAAGATGGTTCTGTGGTCTATGATTGGTCGGAGACTTCAAGAGAAACCGGAAGCGTCTCTGTATCGCCTGAGTACATGGAGTGGACGGCAAATTCCTACGGTACAGCGGAATATAACGAAGGGACACAGAGCTGGAGCGCCGTCGATATGAAGTCGACTACCAATGACTATGCCATCTATTATACCCTTGAAGGTGATAAACTCACCTTGAAAGAGGACTATAACCTGGATGGCGATTTTGATGATGTGATAGGCATGCCTGAAACGGTTGTCTATACTAAAAAGGAATAAATCCTGTAGGACTTAGGCATACCTGCCTGAGTGGGCGGGTATGCCTGGCTTTAAGCTAGGGCTTATTCTTTTCTTTGAGGTATTTTCTATGAGCGGCAAACAAACCCATCTAGAGCAGCATCGTCCAGGGACGATTTTCATATCTTTTTTTCTTGCCATTGCCTCCGGTACCGCTTTAGTGAGCTACCTTTCCACGGTTACTGGAGTTAGAAATCTCCCCATTGAGCAGCAAACTATGCTTGAGACTCTGACATGGTCAGAGATCGGGGTGACTTTGTTTATTAATATCGCAGTTTTGGCTGCAGCCTTCTTCCTCTACTTGCACCGCCGGCTAGCGCTTTATTTTTTTCTTGGTGCTATTGGGGCCAGTCTGGGGAAATTTGGATTAGCGGCCTTCAATAAAGGATCCTTAACTGCAATTTTCTCATCAGAATTAGGCGGGGGAGCATTGATCCTGGGTGTTTTGGTGGGTGCCTGCGCCTACACTTGGCGGCTGGGTCGCTCAGGGTTTCTGGATTAGGGAAATTACCCCATGAGCGCCCAGAGAAAGGAGTAAAATGACCATTTGATCTGAATCCCCTGTAGTTTTAGGAGGATAATCTCTCTGAGTGTCGGAATAGTTCTGCAAGCTTTTCGCCGGGCTCTTCTGCTTTCATAAAGGTTTCGCCAACAAGGAAGCCATAGACCCCGGCTTCTTTCATCCTCATTACATCCGCGGTGCTATGAATACCGCTTTCAGTAACTACTAGGCGATCGGGTGGTATCTGGGGAAGTAGGTCAAGGGTAGTCTCTAACTTTGTCTCAAAGTTCTTTAAATTTCGGTTATTAATACCGATAAGTGGCGTATTTAGGGCTAAAGCCCGCTCAAGCTCTTCGGCACTGTGTACTTCTACAAGGGTGTCCATATCCAGGTGTTCAGCGAGTTGCGTGAGTTCTAGCATCAGGGCGTCGCCTAGGGCTGCTGCAATCAGTAGAATACAGTCGGCACCCATCACCCGAGCCTCATAGACCTGGTAGGGATCAATAATAAAATCCTTTCTTAACACGGGTAATCCACAAGCACTTCGAGCCAGGCGGAGATTTGCTTCGCTACCCTGAAAAAAATTGCGATCTGTGAGTACTGACAGGCAAGTCGCCCCCCCTTGTTCGTAGCTACGGGCAATTGCTGCCGGATCAAAGACCTCCCGAAGGAGCCCTTTGCTGGGAGAGGCCTTTTTGATTTCAGCAATAACGGCAAACTGTTGGGCCCTTATCTTTTGGGTGATGGCATTAACAAAGCTGCGTACTGGAGGCGCTGCCTCCACTTGTCGGCTGAGCTCCCGGATTGAAAGTTGTTGCGCCCGTTCGGTAATCTCCTCGGCTTTCCGTTGTAAGATTTTTCGCAAGATATCGGGGGCCTCATTCATTTTTCAAGTATCTCCCTCTTTTCGAGCTCGTCTTTATTATTTGTTAAAAGCCTGGGTAAATGCGATTAGGGTGGTCAATTTCTCTTGGGCTTTGCCTTCGGAAAGAACCTGTAATGCTCTGTTTACCCCCTCTTCCAGGGTGGGGGTGAGATCCGCTGCATAGATGGCGGCCCCCGCATTCAAAGCTACAATATCACGGGCTGGGCCGGGTTGATTGGCTAAAACCGAGCGTAAAACATCAAGGCTTTCTTGAGCGCTGTTAACTACTAGACGATCGATGGCAACCCGTTCAAAACCAAACTGCTCGGGGGTGACTCTATAGCTGGTGACGGTCCCTTGCTTCAATTCAGCGATCCGGGTGGCGGCTCCAATACTGATTTCGTCCAAGCCATCTTCAGCGTGTACGATGAGCACATGCTGGCTGCCTAAACGATGTAAGACCCAGGCTAGAGGCTCAAGCCATTCCCCGCTAAAGACCCCCACTACTTGATTGGGGAGATCGGCAGGGTTAGTGAGGGGACCCAAAAGGTTAAAAAGGGTGCGGATCCCCATTTCTCGCCGTGGGGCTATGGTGTATTTCATGGCGCCGTGGTGGCGAGGGGCGAACAGGAAGCCAACGCCTAGTTCTTCAATGCAGTGGGTGACCTGTGTTGGCGTAAGCTCCAGTTTTATTCCAGCAGCTTCGAGGATATCTGCACTGCCGCATTGGCTGGAGACGGAACGGTTACCATGCTTGGCTACTTTCCCCCCTGCTGCGGCAACTACAAAAGCGCTGGCGGTTGAAATATTAAAAGTATTGGCGCCGTCTCCTCCTGTACCGCAGGTATCCACAAGGTGGGCTCCTGTTACTGTCACCTTAGTGGCCAGTTTGCGCATCACTTTGGCGGCGGCGGCAATTTCTTCCACCGTTTCTCCTTTCATCCGAAGCCCAATGAGTAGGCCGCCAATCTGGGCTGGGGTTGCCTGACCCGTCATGATCAGGTTCATGACCGATGTCATCTCTTCACTGGTGAGATTGCGCCCTGTGGTGATAGTACGAAGGGCTGTCTGAATATCCATAGGGTATTTCTTTTAAACTCTGAGAGTGGAGAGCCGTTTTTTAGACTCTTTGGGAAATTCAGGTATGTTTGAGAAAGTTGAGAAGCAAATCATGTCCCTGTTGGGTAAGAATTGATTCGGGATGGAATTGCACCCCTTGGATGGCAAGCTCCCGATGATGAATTCCCATGATTTCGTCTAGTTCTCCCGTGTCGGTTTCGGTCCAGGCAGTGATTTCCAAGCAGGGAGGGAGGCTGGCTTGGTCGATGACTAGGGAATGATAGCGGGTAGCCTCAAAGGGATTATCCAGACCCTGAAACACCCCTTTATGGCTGTGATGCACCATCGAGGTTTTACCATGCATAATGGTTTTGGCATGCACTATCTGGCCGCCAAAGGCTTGGCCGATACACTGATGACCAAGGCATACCCCTAATATAGGGATCTTACCAGCAAAGTGGCGGATAATTTCAAGGGAAATACCCGCTTCGTTAGGGGTGCAAGGGCCCGGAGAGATCACGAGACGTTTTGGATGCAATCGCTTTATGTCCGCGATATTGATTTTATCATTGCGAAAAACGCAGATTTCTTCACCCAATTCGCCTAAATATTGGACTAAATTGTAGGTAAATGAATCATAATTGTCGAGCATGAATAGCATACTCATCTCCTAGCGGAAAGAACCATTGAGACCGGCTTCAGCCAAAGCCACCGCCCGAAAGATGGCTCGGCCTTTGTTCATGGTTTCATTCCACTCACTCTGGGGCACCGAGTCATAGACAATTCCCGCGCCTGCTTGAATATGGAGGGTTTGATCTTTAATCACCGCGGTGCGAATGGCGATGGCGGTATCCATATTGCCCGACCAAGCTAAGTACCCCACTGCACCTGCATAGATCCCACGCTTAGTAGGTTCTAATTCGTCGATGATCTCCATGGCCCGAACTTTGGGAGCGCCAGAGACCGTACCGGCGGGAAAGGTCGCCCGTAAAACATCCATGGCCGAGAGCCCCGGTTTGAGCTGTCCCGTCACATTGGAGACGATGTGCATCACATGGGAGTAGCGTTCGATGAGCATTTTTTCGGTCACGTTAACACTGCCGATTGTGGCTACCCGGCCGACGTCATTTCGGCCTAGATCAATGAGCATCCAGTGTTCTGCAAGCTCCTTGGGATCTGCCAATAACTCTTTCTCCAGTGCGCGATCTTCTTCTTCCGTTGCGCCCCGGTGCCGGGTTCCGGCGATGGGACGTACCGTCACCACACCCTCCTCTAGGCGCACCAGGATCTCCGGGGAGGATCCCACTACATGGAAATCATTGAGATCCAAATAAAACATGTAGGGGGATGGATTAAGGCAACGGAGTGCCCGATAGAGGTTGAGGGGGGAGGCGGTAAAGGGCACTGAGAGCCGCTGCGATAACACCACTTGCATCACATCACCGTCGGTAATGTATTGGCGCGCCTTGCTGACTGCTGCCTTAAAGCCTTCCTCGGTAAACCCAGAGATAAAATCATCTTCTATCACCACCCGGGGAGGCTCAATGGTGTGAGGGGTGGGTATGCCTGCCCGAAGACGCTCCTCGAGGGCGTCTAGGCGGCGTTGTCCTTCTTCATAACCTTCCGGGCCGACATGAATAATGAGGTAGAGTTTACCGCTGAGATTGTCAAAGATAACAATTTCTTCGGAGACAAGTAACAGGATATCCGGTGTTCCCAAGAAATCGGATTTATTCCCATGGGCAAGCTTGGGTTCAATATAGCGGATAGTATCGTAGCCAAAGTACCCCACCAATCCACCCGTAAAACGGGGCAAAGTATCCATTGCCGGAACTTTAAAACGCTGTTTAAAGGTTTCTACCCAAGCTAGAGGATCATCCGTATGGTGCGTTTCTTCAACCCGGTGGTTGGTTTCCACCACCACCTCCTGATTTCGCACCTTGACCACAGTGCGGCAAGGTAGGCCGATAAACGAATATCGGCCCCATTTTTCGCCGCCATGGACCGATTCAAATAAATAGGAATAAGGGCCATTGGCTAGCTTAAGGTAAGTGCTGAGAGGCGTGTCCAAGTCGGCCAAAACCTCTCGCACAAGCGGAATATGATTATAGCCTTGGGCGGTAAGCTGTTTAAATTGTTCAAGTTCCATGGTCTACTTCCAGAGTTAAAGAGATGGCTAGGCGGGTTTAGTGGGAGTTAACGCCACCATCGTCTTGTTTTCCGCCATAAATCACTGGTCTGGAAGTGAGTCATAAAGTGTTCTCTAGGCCGCCTCGCTTAATAGGCCTTTAATTTCAATTAAGGAATCGATGACACCATCCGGATGGCTGTCAGCGATGTCTATGCCATGATTATAACCATAGCTTAGGCAGATGATCTGGAAACCGGCTGCCCTCGCTGCTTTCACATCGCTAATAGAGTCCCCAACCATGAGCGCCTTCTCGGGGGCGATGCCGAAAAAACTAGCGGCATGGAGTAGCGGTGCAGGATGGGGTTTTTTCTCCGGCAAGGTGTCGCCACTTATAATTATCTCAAAATAGTCAATTATTCCTAGATCCCTAAGCAGAGGATAGGTGAATTGGGCTGCCTTATTGGTGACGCTGCCTAGGCGATACCCTCGGGACTTGAGCCAGGCTAGCCCCTCGTTTACCCCCGGATATAAGCGGCTGCGTTTGCTGGTGTTTTCCTTGTAGAGGGCTAAAAAAATAGGTTCGGCCTTTTGGTATAAAGCCTCTTCCGGCTCCCCCTCCAAGCTATCAAGCAGGGCCCGTTTAATCAGCCGTTCTACGCCGTTCCCTACCCACTGCCGAACTTTGGTTTCACCCCGCGCTGGCAGGCCTAGCTGCTCCATCATGGCATCGGTGCAGAAGGCAAGATCAGGCACACTGTCTACCAAAGTACCATCCACATCCATGAGCACCATCTTTGGTTTTCTGAGCATTCTGTATATCTATCGTTTTGCTTTATTGATTGGACGTAAGGCTTAATTATACTGCGCCATATTGATGGCGCAGCCCTTTTTACCGTGCCTTGGCGAGTTCGGCGCGCATTTCGCCAATGGTGGCTTTGTAATTTTCGCTTTGGAAGATGGCAGAACCCGCCACAAAAGTATCTGCCCCCGCTGCTGCGATTTGTCGAATATTGTCGACCTTAACGCCGCCATCGATTTCAAGCCGAATCGGATGGCTGCTAGCGTCAATTATCCGACGAACTTCCTGTAACTTATCGAGTGCCGAGGGAATGAATTTCTGGCCGCCGAAACCGGGATTAACCGACATGATAAGCACCATGTCCACTTTGTCCAGGACATATTGAAGATAATCGAGGGAGGTGGCTGGATTGAATACTAAGCCAGCTTTACAGCCTTCGTCGTGGATAAGCTGTAGGGTCCGGTCGATATGTTCGGAGGCTTCCGGATGAAAAGTGATATAATTGGCGCCCGCCTTGGCAAAATCAGGCACGATTCGATCAACGGGTTTCACCATCAGGTGAACGTCGATATCGGCGGTGATGCCATGTTTGCGCAGTGCTTCGCAGATGAGAGGGCCGATTGTCAGGTTGGGAACATAATGGTTATCCATCACATCGAAGTGCACCATGTCAGCACCCGCGTCCAATACGGCAGTAACTTCTTCCCCCAGACGAGCAAAATCCGCCGATAGGATAGAAGGGGCAATTTTATAATCGGCCATGATCATTACCTCTTAAACTTTTAGCTATTCCGATCAAAATGGTTTTCAGTTGGGTAAAGCTGTGCACTTTACCCCATTATTAGTTATTTTTCAGCTTGCTTTTTGATATGGGGAGCCTCCTAGTCAATACTTTACTAAATTACTTGGTTTTGAACTTAATTGGGACTATAATAGTCCTAAATTGGAACGGAGGCTCCCATGCTCCGCATGAGTAAAATGACCGATTACGGTATCGTGCTAATGACTCGTTTGGCGGCGGATCCTAAGGGTCAACATGCCGCAGCCGATTTATCCGCCCAGGTGGAAATGCCCTTACCGACGGTTAGTAAAATCCTTAAACAATTGGCCCGAGCCCAGTTGTTGGTATCGTCGCGGGGGGCCCAGGGTGGTTATAGTTTAGCAAGACCGCCAGAGACAATTTCAGTAGCAGAAATTATTACCACCCTAGAGGGACCTATCGGTTTAACTGAGTGCATTAGTACCCCAGGGGAATGTGGGCAAGAGTCCCATTGTTCCACCCGTGTCCACTGGGAGCGGATTAATCAAGCGGTTTATGGGGCCTTGAATGAAATTAAATTGTCCGACATGGTTCAGCCGATGGGGGTGCATCCCATCCAGTTTCACCAACTGACGAGGCGTTCGGTGCGTACAGATAATACGACGAGAGATAACCGCGGGAGCAGGCTATGAGTAAATCACCCCTTAAGGTTGAAAATCTTGTTCATCAGGAATATCGGGCTGGCTTTATCACCGATATCGAAGCGGACGCTATTCCCCCCGGCCTCAATGAGGATGTTATCCGCCTCATCTCTAGCAAGAAAAATGAGCCGGAATTCATGCTGGAGTGGCGCCTTAAGGCCTATCGCCATTGGCTAGAGATGAAAGAGCCGAAATGGGCTCATGTACACTATCCACCCGTGGATTATCAATCCATTGTTTATTATTCCGCGCCCAAATCAAAGAAAGATGGCCCTAAGAGCTTAGATGAAGTTGATCCAAAGCTATTGGAAACCTATGAGAAACTAGGCGTTCCCCTCCATGAGCGGGCCC
This sequence comes from Nitrosococcus halophilus Nc 4, assembly GCF_000024725.1. Lineage (NCBI taxonomy): Bacteria > Pseudomonadati > Pseudomonadota > Gammaproteobacteria > Chromatiales > Chromatiaceae > Nitrosococcus > Nitrosococcus halophilus. The sequence continues at coordinate 694,049 of NC_013960.1, forward strand.
GGCTCGCGGGGGTAGCTGTGGATGCGGTATTCGATAGCGTCTCCGTAGCGACCACCTTCAAGGAAAAGCTGGCTGAAGCAGGAGTCATTTTTTGTTCTTTCTCCGAAGCGGTGCAGAAATATCCTGAGTTGGTGGAGAAATATCTCGGTACAGTGGTGCCCTACCGGGATAACTTTTATGCCGCTTTAAATTCAGCCGTCTTTAGCGATGGTTCCTTTGTCTATGTGCCCAAGGGTGTTCGTTGCCCCTTAGAATTGTCCACCTACTTCCGTATCAATGCCGCCCAAACCGGCCAGTTTGAGCGCACGCTGATCGTTGCCGACGAAGGGGCCCATGTCAGTTATTTAGAAGGCTGTACTGCGCCGATGCGGGATGAGAACCAACTCCATGCTGCGGTGGTGGAGCTCGTTGCCTTGGACAATGCCGAGATCAAGTACTCCACAGTGCAAAATTGGTATCCCGGCGATGAGGAGGGCCGTGGCGGAATCTATAATTTCGTGACTAAACGAGGTGCTTGTCGGGGGGCCAACTCCAAGATCTCCTGGACCCAGGTGGAGACCGGTTCGGCCATTACCTGGAAGTATCCTAGCGTTATCTTGCAAGGGGATCACTCAGTGGGTGAATTCTACTCAGTGGCACTCACTAACAATTTCCAGCAAGCGGATACGGGGACCAAGATGATCCATATGGGGCGCAATACCCGCAGCACCATCATTTCTAAAGGGATTTCTGCTGGGCGAGGACAAAATGCCTACCGGGGGTTGGTGCGGATGATGCCCACTGCCGTTGGCGCCCGGAACTATACCCAGTGTGATTCCCTGCTCCTAGGGGATCGATGCGGCGCCCATACCTTTCCCTACATTGAGGTTAAACACCCTTCGGCACAGGTGGAACATGAGGCATCGACCTCCAAGATCAGCGAAGATCAACTGTTCTATTGTAAACAGCGGGGAATCTCCGCGGAAGATGCTGTCTCTATGATCGTCAATGGTTTTTGTAAGGAAGTCTTTAAGGAATTGCCCATGGAGTTCGCAGTAGAAGCCCAAAACCTACTGGGCGTGAGCTTGGAAGGGGCGGTCGGCTAACCCTTACCCGTAATTTGATGGCATCGACAACAAAGTGATAGAGGTTTTTAAATGTTAACCATCAAGAACCTGCATGCCAGCGTGGATGGTAAACCCATCCTCCGGGGTATTGATTTAAATGTAAAACCCGGTGAGGTGCATGCCATTATGGGGCCGAATGGCTCGGGGAAGAGCACCCTGGCCAGTGTTTTGGCAGGGCGGGAGGATTACGAGGCCACGGCAGGGGAGATCCTTTATCAGGGTCAGAATTTATTGGATTTGGCACCTGAAGAGCGCGCTCGCGCAGGAATCTTCCTGGCCTTCCAGTATCCCGTGGAGATCCCTGGTGTAAGCAACGTTTATCTGTTGAAGGCGGCTTTAAATTCCGTGCGCAAGCATCGCGGACTAGATGAGCTGGATGCCATGGACTTTTTGGCTCTGGTGCGGGAAAAAATGAAGTTGGTCAAGATGGATGAAAGTTTCCTGCAGCGAGCAGTCAATGAAGGCTTCTCGGGGGGGGAAAAGAAGCGTAACGAAATTTTACAGATGGCTATTTTGGAGCCCACATTGGCCATTTTGGACGAGACCGACTCAGGGTTGGATATTGATGCCCTCAGGATCGTCGCCGATGGAGTCAATGCTCTGCGGAGTCCGGAGAGGGGACTTATCCTGGTGACCCATTATCAACGTCTCCTCAATTATATTGTGCCGGATTATGTCCATGTGCTTTCCCAGGGGCGCATTGTGAAATCCGGGGATAAGAAACTTGCGCTGGAGTTGGAGGAGAAAGGATACGGTTGGCTTGAACAAGATAAAAACCCAGTGGCAGGAGCAGCCTCCTTATGAATGGGGTAAGTGAAGCCTGGCAGTCCTATCTTGATTCCCATGCTCGCCTGGAATCTGAGCAAGTGGGGGCAGTGCAACCCTGGCTTCGAGAATTACGCCAGCAGGCTTTGGGACAATTCCAGTCCATGGGCTTTCCTGGTCCTAAAAATGAGGACTGGAAGTATACCCGAGTCCGGGCGCTTGCGGAGACCGCATTTACTCCGGTGGTTTCTTCGCCGGTAGCGGTTAGCTTGGATGAATGTCAGGGGTATTTTTTGCCAGATATGCCTTGCTTTCGCTTGGTATTCGTCGATGGCCGTTTTGTCCCGGGGTTATCGGAGATTGAGGAACTCCCCCAGGGTGCAGTGGTAGGGAGTTTAGCCGACGGCCTCAAACAGGAGGGAGAAGGTTTACGGAGTGTATTCGCCGGTTATGCGGATCATCACAATCAGCCTTTCACGGCGCTTAACACTGCTTTCATGGCTGACGGCGCTTACCTTTATTTGCCTGCCAAGGCGGTACTGACCAAGCCAGTACATCTCCTCTTTATTACCACCGGGCGAAGTGACGCGGTGGTGACTCACCCCCGTAACCTTATGATTCTCGAACCGGAGAGTGAATTGACAGTTATTGAACACTATGCCGGGTTAAATGATGGGGTGTATTTCACTAATGCGGTCACCGAGGTGGTCATGGGAAGGGGCGCCAAGGTTGAACATATCAAGCTGCAGGAGGAAGCAGCTAAAAGCTTCCATATTGCGACGGTGCAAGTGCAGCAAGAGCAAGACGCTCAGTTCCTCTCCCGCAATTTGGCTTTAGGTGGCCGGTTGGTGCGTAACGATATCAATAGCGTATTGGGGGGCGAGGGTGCCGGCTGTGTGTTGGAGGGGCTCTATGCTTTGAATGGCGAACGTCATGTGGATAACCATACGCGAATTGACCACAAGCAGCCCCATACCACTAGCGAGGAATACTACAAGGGAATTTTAGGCGGTAAGTCACGAGCGGTCTTTAACGGTAAAGTGATTGTTCACCCCCACGCGCAAAAGGTGGATGCCCGCCAGGCCAACCGCAACCTGTTGTTGTCTGAAGGGACTGAAGTCGATACCAAGCCAGAACTTGAGATCTATGCTGATGATGTCAAGTGTGCCCACGGCGCCACCATAGGGCAATTAGATAAGGATCAAGTTTTCTATCTTCGTTCTCGGGGCATGGAGGAGAAAGACGCCCGGCAGCTGCTGACCCATGCTTTTGCCGAGGAAATTGTGAAGCATATTGAATTGCTCCCTGTTCGAAATCGTGTTGAGCATCAATTGGGTCTCTGGCTTTCCGAGGAACAGCGCCAGGAGGTGGAGCTATGACCATTGGAAATATCGCCGCTAAAGTGCCTATGGCGGGTAGACTTTTTGATATTGAGCGGGTGCGCGCTGATTTTCCCACTTTGCAGCAGCAAGTGCATGGCAGACCTCTGGTTTATCTAGATAATGCGGCTACGGCGCAAAAACCCAGACCAGTCATTGAGGCCATCGACCACTATTATCAGTGGGATAACGCTAATATCCACCGTGCTGTGCATCAGCTCAGCGAACGGGCCACCCAGGCATACGAGGCGGCGAGGGATAAAGTGCAGCGCTTTATCAATGCTGCCCAGCGGGAAGAGGTTGTGTTCGTGCGGGGAACTACCGAGGCAATCAACTTGGTTGCCCAGAGTTTTGGTCGAAATCGATTGCAAGCCGGTGATGAAATCCTGCTTTCCCATATGGAACATCACTCTAATATTGTACCGTGGCAGCTCTTGTGCGAGCAGACCGGGGCGGTGCTCAAAGTGGTCCCCATTAATGATGCCGGTGAGCTGCGCCTAGATGAATATGAAAAACTTTTGTCGCCCCGCACGCGCTTGGTCGCTATGGTTCATGCCTCGAATGCTTTGGGGACCATCAATCCGGCGCGAGAGATCATTAAATTAGCCCATGCCCAAGGAGTCCCGGTGTTGCTTGACGGGGCCCAGGCAGTTCCCCACATGCCGGTGGATGTGCAGGAACTTGACTGTGATTTTTACGCTTTTTCGGCACATAAGATGGTCGGGCCTACGGGGATTGGTGTGCTTTATGGCAAAGGGCAGTGGTTGGAAGCGATGCCCCCTTATCAGGGAGGGGGAGATATGATCCTGTCGGTGAGCTTTGACAAAACCCTCTATAACGACCCTCCCTATAAGTTTGAGGCAGGGACGCCCCATATCGCTGGAGCCATTGGTCTGGGTGCGGCGGTGGATTATCTGGAGGCGCTAGGGATGGAGAATGTAGCGCTCTATGAGCAAGAACTTTCTGCCTATGCCACAGAAGTTTTGGCCCAGATCCCGGGGTTGCGTTTTATCGGCACTGCCCAAGAAAAAGTGGGGGTATTATCCTTTACCTTGGAAGGAGTTCATCCCCATGATGTCGGAACCATTCTTGACCACGAGGGTATTGCCATCCGCACGGGCCATCATTGTGCCCAACCGGTGATGGATCGCTTTGGGGTTCCGGCAACGGCAAGGGCTTCTTTTGCGCTTTACAATACCAAAGCGGAAGTGGATGCCTTAGCTGCTGGGATCAAGCGCGTAGGGGAGTTATTGGGATGAATGAACTGAGAGATTTATATCAAGAAGTTATTTTGGACCACCGAAAAAAGCCGCGGAATTTTCGTCCCATGGAGAACGCGGATTTTCAGGCGGATGGCCATAACCCCTTATGTGGAGATCGGGTCACCATTTTCCTTAAAGTGCATGATGGAGTGATTGAAGATGTAAGCTTTCAGGGGGAGGGTTGTGCCATTTCCATGGCTTCGGCCTCCTTGATGACCGAAGTTCTAAAGGGTAAGACTTCCCAGGAGGCTGAAGAGTTGTTTGGCAGGTTTCACGACTTGGTAACCGATAATGGGACTCAGGGTGGTGAAGGGGTATCCTTGGGGAAATTGGAGGTGCTGGCTGGAGTTAGGGAATTTCCCATGCGGGTGAAATGCGCAACCCTTGCCTGGCATACTTTGCATGCAGCCCTAGAGCATAAAAACCAGGCAGTGACCACGGAATAATCCGAGATGGATATGTACAATCGTGACCCTATTGTCCTCAATCGTGACTGCGAAGCAGTACTCGTGCCGATGGCGGATAAGGTAATTATTCCCAAGGACACGGAAGTGATGATCGCCCAAGATTTGGGGGGGAGCTATACTGTTTATGTTAACGGGAGCCTGGCTCGGATAGCCGGTAAAGACGCGGATGCCTTGGGTTTGGAGCCGGTAGAGCCGCCGACATTGCCTGAGGAAGCCTCCGATGAGGAGATTGAAGAGCTGGCTTGGGATCAGATGAGAACCTGCTTCGACCCTGAAATTCCCATCAATATCGTGGATCTAGGCTTGGTTTATGAGTGCGCTATTTCCTCCTTGCCTGAGGGTCGAAAGCAACTAGACATCAAGATGACCCTAACCGCCCCCGGCTGTGGGATGGGCGGGATTCTGGTGCAAGATGTGAAGGAAAAAGTTGAGGCTATCCCGGCTGTTGAGGTAGCTAATGTCGAACTGGTTTTTGATCCCCCTTGGAATCAGAACATGATGTCTGAGGCGGCCAAGCTCCAGACCGGCATGTTTTAGTGGGTTTTAGGAGTGCCCAAGCCAGTTTTGGTTCATCTCGGTTTTAATTTGCTTACCCATTATTTCCAGTAAAACTTGGGCCCGTTCTTTTCCATTGGAGGCCAGCCAGATGCCTTCATGTCCGGCTAATGGTCCTTCTTCGATACGGATTTTTTGCCCCTGTTGAAAGCTGCGGCTTGGCAGATCATGGATGCCATCGGGTGATTCATGGGCTTGCAGTTCCTTGATTAGCCTATCCGGCACCTGAGCCGGTTGGTCTCCAAAGCGGACTAGAGCGGTGACTCCGATGGTAGAGCGTATGGAACTCCAGTTGTCCTTTTCCTTGTCTAGGTGAATGAATAAATAACGGGGAAAGAGGGGTTCAACTACTGTAATGCGCCGGTGAGCACGGCGCCGTAACTGCCGCACCAAGGGTAGATAAGTCTCAAATCTTTGGCGTTCAAGGTTTTCTTGAGCCAAATGTTCTTTCCGCGGCTTACACCAAATCAGGTACCAAGATCTTTTAGAAGAAGGGGTGTGTTCCATTTCTGAACTACCTACTTAGCCGGTGTATAGTCTATCGATATTATCATCGCGGCGTTCGGGTCAGAGTTTGCCCAAGGAGGCATCTCCCGCCCGGCCATAATGGTCTTCGAAACGAACAATATCATCCTCTCCCAGGTAACTCCCTGACTGGACTTCAATAATTTCTAAAGGTAACTTTCCGGGATTCTCCAATCGATGCTGAATACCTATGGGGATATAGGTCGATTGATTTTCAGAGAGCAGGGTGCTTTCATTACCTCGAATCACACGTGCGGTCCCTCTGACGACGACCCAATGCTCGGCCCGATGATGGTGCATTTGTAAAGATAGCGAAGCGCCGGGGTTTACCGTGATCCGCTTAACTTGGAAACGAGTGCCACAATCAATGCTCTCATAACAGCCCCAAGGGCGATATACTTTTCGGTGCTTGATATATTCTTCTCGTCCTCCTTCTTTGAGTTTCGCCACCACATTCTTGACGTGTTGGGCGTGTTCCTTGTGGACTACGAGTACCGCATCCGGTGTTTCAATGACCATGAGGTCTTTTAGGCCAATACCGGCGACCATGCGGTGTTCTGATAGGATCAAGGTATCCTGGGTCTCTTCAAGGTAAACATCACCCCGGACCATATTGCCATTCTGATCCCGTGGGTTGGCTTCTAGCAGGCTAGGCCATGCCCCCACATCGGACCAGCCCGCATCTAGAGAAACGACTGCGGGAGGGTGGAGGGTGTGTTCAGTGGTCAGTTTCTCCATCACTGCGTAATCGATAGAGTTGCTAGGACAAACTTCAAAGGCAGCGGGTTTTATTCGGAAAAACTCGCCATCCTGAGTCCCCTCTGTCATAGCCTGACGGCAGGCCTGTTCAATCTCGGGGGCATGGGTCGAAATCTCTTCTATCCATACTGATGCCTGGAGCATGAACATGCCACTATTCCATAGGTGATTAGCCGACTGCAAATAGCGCTGTGCCGTCTCTTGATCCGGTTTTTCCACGAAAGCTTTTAGGGTAAAAGCGTTCGGAGCGGGCGCTGAAGTAGCAGCCTTTTGGGGTAATGGCTGACCCATTTCAATATAGCCATAGCCGGTTTCGGCTCGAGTAGGGACAATGCCAAAAGTTACCACGTAGCCGTCTTGAGCGAGCTGATACCCTGCTTGAACAGTGGCTTGGAAGGTGCCGATATCGTTGATAACGTGGTCTGCCGGCATCACCAACAAGATCCAATCTTCCTCTGATTCCAAAACCGAAAGTGCGGCTAAGGTAAGCGCCGGCGCGGTATTGCGGCCGAAGGGTTCCAAAATAAGTTGGCGGGGAGCAATCCCGATTTGGCGCATTTGTTCGGCAACTAAGAAACGGTGCTCTTCATTGCATACCACCAGAGGAGCGGGCAGCGGGGTATCGAAGGCACTGCCGTTAAGCCGGTCTGCCAATGAGCACTATCGTACCTCCATCTTGTTTAAAAGTTTAGCGTTTCTGGCCGTAAAAACTTTAAGAAATTGGTTGACAATGCCATGGTCGGTTAATACTGTGCATGTTATGCACCTTCCTAAGGAAGGGATATTTGAGCATAAATTTTATGGAACTAGAGAATCATGTCCTCGAGTAACACAGTGTGGCACAAGCCCCTCGTTATGCGCGCGGATCGAGAAAGATTAAACGGTCATAAGAGCGCTATTTTATGGTTTACTGGCCTTTCCGGCGCAGGCAAATCCACTCTAGCCCATGCAGTGGAGGCCCGGCTTTTCCAAATAGGATGCCGAACTTTTGTCTTCGATGGTGATAACGTGCGCCATGGCCTTTGCGCTGATTTGGGTTTTTCTGAGCAGGACCGTTCCGAGAATATCCGCCGTATTGGAGAAATGTGCAAGCTTTTTGTTGAATCAGGAGTGATTGCGCTGACCGCATTTATCTCTCCTTTTCGGCACGATCGTCAGCGGGTGCGCGGCTTAGTGGCCGAGGGCGATTTCCTGGAAATCTATTGCCAAGCCTCTCTGGCTGTATGTGAACAGCGGGATGTGAAGGGCCTTTATAAACGGGCCCGCGCTGGAGAGATTCCAGAGTTTACCGGAGTGTCCTCACCCTATGAAGAACCAGAAAAGCCAGAGTTGGTGGTCGATACGGGCTCTCAGGCTGTAGAAGAAAATGTAGAGATGGTTATCAATTTACTGAAATGCCGGGGCATCATTCCGGAGGAGGCGGCTAGACCCGTGGCTCAAATGTGACTGCGGGGGCCCGGATCAAGCATCATGGAGCCATTGCGGGGGTAACCGGTTCCTGCCACGAACTCTTTATTGACTCTTACCGCTCGGTGCTCATTGATTGCGGCCTTTTCCAAGGGGTTGAGGCTTCACCTGGAGGGGCCTCTAGGGGGGCTTTGGAGATTGATTTCGATCTTTCAGCGGTACAGGCTCTGCTAGTGACCCATTGTCATATTGATCATGTCGGTCGTATTCCTTATCTTTTAGCGGCGGGTTTCGAGGGTAAAATCTATTGCTCTGAGCCTACGGCAGTGTTGCTGCCGTTGGTATTAGAAGATGCGGTTAAGGTGGGCTTTACCCGGAATGAAGAGTTGATTAGACGCTTTCTTGAGGTCTTGAAAAGTCGAATTAAGCCTGTGGCTTATGGGCGCTGGGTAAAAATACCAGGCAACCGTAAGGCAGCTTCCCTGCAAGTGCGCTTCCAGCCGGCGGGACATATCCTGGGCTCGGCTTACATTGAATGTAAGGTGGCGAATGGGCGTCAACAGGCGACCACGGTACTGTTTTCTGGTGATCTCGGGGCGCCTTATGCCCCCCTTCTTCCCGCTCCCAAGCCTGCTTACGGCAGCGATATCCTGATTATCGAAAGCACTTATGGGGATACGCTTCACGAGGGTCGCCAAGAGCGACATGCCCAACTACAGGCAATCATCGAACGCTGCTTCCGCAATCGGGGTATGGTGCTTATCCCTGCTTTTAGTATTGGCCGGACCCAGGAATTGCTCTATGAGCTGGAACAGGTTATCTATCGCTTTGGAGATCGGGAAGTGGCTTCAGGGCTGCGCTGGAGAGACCTGGAAATAGTGGTCGATTCGCCTCTGGCTAATCGTTTTACTCGGGTTTACCGAAAACTTAGCAAATTCTGGGATCAAGAAGCTAAAAGGGTAAAAATCCAAGGTCGGCATCCTTTAGCCTTTGAGCAGCTGACTACCATTGGTAGCCATGAGCAACACTTGGCCACGGTCGCTTACCTGGCTCGAAGTCCGCGCCCCACCGTGGTGATTGCTGCCAGTGGGATGTGTGCCGGTGGCCGCATCGTCAACTATTTAAAGGCTTTGGTGGAGAACCCCAAGACGGATATTGTTTTGGTGGGCTATCAGGCGGCAGGCACTCCGGGTCGAGCTATTCAGCAATATGGCCCTCAAAACGGCTATGTTGAACTGGAAGGGCGGCGTTACACCGTCAATGCCCAGGTGCACACCTTAGCGGGCTATTCGGCCCATGCGGATCAAAAAGATCTGCTGGGCTTTGTCCGGAGAATGAAAAAAAAGCCGAAAGAAATCCGTATCGTCCATGGGGAACAGAAAGCTAAAGCGGCCTTGTCAAGGCAACTTCAGCGACTCTTACCTCAAGCACAAGTAAAGATACCTTAAGGGGCCATTCGAAAATTTTTCTAAGCCTATGTTCCCTGATTCCCATCTAAAGGGCCATGCTGGCTCTGATCCATGTTGAACCCACTGAGAGGGGGGCAGACTCTCTATGTTGCTGCAACATAGCGCTTTATATACCCTTGCCCGGGGTTTGCCTGGACTGATCAATTTTACCGCCCTAGCCATTTACACTCGTCTGCTTGCCCCTGAGGAATACGGTCACTATGCCCTTGTCATTGCCGCAGTAGGCCTTGCCAATGCGGTTCTGTTTCAGTGGCTGAATCTAGGACTCCTACGATATCTGGCGCGGTATCGAGATCGCAAACCGATATTTCTGTCTACCCTGGTGGCCGGTTATCTGGCGGTGGTAATACTCAGCGCAATGCTGGGGCTAGTTCTGTGGAGCTGCTGGCCAGAGGCCGAGATGCGTGCATTGATTGGTTTGGGAATCCTTTTTTTATGGGCCCAAGCCCTGTTTGACGCTAATCTACAGATGGCCGCCTCCCAGCTGACTCCCCAGCGCTATGGGTTGTTGGCCATCACCAAGTCGCTGGCTTCGCTCGCCTTAGGCGGCACCCTTGCCTGGTGGGGATTCGGCGCTGCCGGTGTGCTTTGGGGACTCATCGGCGGTCTCATCCTTGCCGTCGTCCTCTGGGCGCGGGAGGAGTGGCGCCATCTTAGCCCCCATCATGTTGATAAAGGGTTGATGGGGCAGCTGCTCTCCTATGGTCTCCCCCTCACCGCCACTTTTGCCTTGACCTTCGTGGTGAGCAGTTCCGACCGATTGCTGCTTGGATGGTTGCAAGGGTCCCATTCGGCGGGGCTATATGCGGTGGGTTATGACCTGCCTAACCAGGCCCTGGGGGTATTGATGATGGTTGTCCATTTGGCTGCTTATCCCCTGGCCGTTCATGCGCTAGAGCAGAAAGGGCGGGGAGCCGCGCAAGTCCAGTTAAAAAAAAATGCAATCGGCCTTTTAAGTATCGCCTTGCCTGCTACCGTGGGTTTGGTCCTTTTGGCGCCAAATATTGCCCAGGTGGTGCTCGGCGCCGAATTCAGAAAAGCCGCCGTGGCGCTCAGTTTCTGGATTGCAATTGCCTCATTCCTTGCCGGTATCAAGGCCTATTATTTTGATTTGGCTTTCCAGCTTGGTCAGCGCACCATCGTGCAAGTTTGGATTGCGCTAGTGGCGGCCACCATCAATTTGATCTTAAACCTTTGGTTGATTCCTAAGCTCAGTATCATGGGCGCTGCCTATGGAACCCTCTGTGCTTATCTATCGGCATTAGTGTTGAGTATGATGCTAGGACGGCGCTATTTTAAATTGCCTATTCCAGGATACGAGAGCCTGAAAATTCTTGGTGCCACCTTTGTCATGGGGCTCGCCCTTTGGCCATTACTCTCCCTCGAAGGATTAATGGGGCTTAGTATTCAGGTTTTTGTCGGTATGGTCAGTTATGGGCTTTTCGTTTTGGTGTTCAATATTGCCGACAGTCGCATCCTGCTATTTAATCGCCTCTTTCCTGAACGGCGCACTATATGAGCAAAACCAAGCGTCTCGCTTTATTTTTGCCTTCCCTTCATGGCGGCGGTGCGGAGCGGGTGATGTTGACTCTGGCTGAAGGATTTGCTGAGCGGGGTTTGCTCGTTGACTTGGTCCTGGCCAGTGCGGAGGGACCTTACCTTAACCGAGTCCCCGAAGCGGTTCATGTGGTGAATTTGGGAGTTTCCCGGGTAATAAAAAGCTTGCCGGGGTTGGTGCGTTATTTACGGCGGGAGCAACCTCAGGCCCTGCTTTCAGCTTTGGACCACGCTAATCTTATTGCTTTAGTGGCCAAGCGTTTGGCCGCCTCCAAGGCAAGTTGTGTGGTCAGTGTGCATAGCACACTCTCCGTTGAACAGCGCCATACCAAGGTCTGGCGGGCCCGCTTTATTCCTTGGCTCATCACCCGTTGGTATCCAGGAGCTAAAAAAGTTGTGACTGTCTCCCAGGGGGTTGCCGAGGACTTGATCCAGACTACGGGCCTGGCCCCTGAGAAGATTCAAGTCATTTATAACCCCGTGGTTATCCCCGATTTGTTAGCCCAAGCTCAAGCTCCTATTCCGCATCCCTGGTTGGGAGCCGATCAGCCTCCGGTGATTCTCGGCATAGGACGATTGACGGCACAAAAAGATTTCCCGACCCTGATCCGGGCTTTTGCCCGAGTCCGGGAACAGCGTTTGGCACGGCTGATCATCCTTGGCGAAGGGGAGGAGCGTCCAAAGCTGGAGGCCCTGATCAGGACCCTGAATCTTCAACAGGATGTGGCCTTACCTGGTTTTGTACACAATCCCTACGCTTATATGGGTCGAGCAGCGGTTTTTGTGTTGTCCTCGGCTTGGGAAGGTTTTGGAAACGTATTGGTTGAAGCCATGGCAGTGGGCACACCGGTGGTTGCCACCGATTGCCCGAGCGGGCCCGCTGAAATTCTCCATGATAGAACCTATGGGCCTCTGGTTGGAGTGGGGGATGATCTCCATATGGCCAAAGCAATGATGGATATTTTAGAGGGCAGGGGTCCCACAGCCTCGGTATTGAGGGGGCGGGCTGCAGACTTTAGCCTAGAGGCGGCAATTACCGCCTACCTTGAGGTCCTCAATCTTTGAAAATGCTTCTTTCCCGGAGAAATAGTGGTATTGCATGGTAAACATAGTTCATATCATTACTGGATTAGATGTGGGGGGGGCAGAGCGGGCTTTGTTTCGATTGTTGGCAAATCGAACCACGTCGCACTTTAACCCCAGCGTGATTTCTTTGTTGGAGAAGGGGGTTGTGGGTCATCAGATCCAATCCCTCGGGATTCCGGTATATACCCTGGGGATGAGGCGGGGTCTTCCAGGCCCCAGGGCTTTGATTCATCTGCGTGGCCTGCTCAAAAAGCTCGCTCCCGATCTGATTCAAGGCTGGATGTATCACGGCAATCTAGCGGCCACCGTGGCGGCCTCTTCCCTAGGGCTGGAAATCCCAGTGCTGTGGAATATTCGGCAATCCCTCTATGATCTGTCCAAGGAACGAAGACTTACCCGGGGGGTAATTTATGGGGGAGCATGGCTCTCCGAGAGGCCACGCCTTATTCTCTATAATAGTAAAACCAGTGCCTTTCAACATGAGGTGGTTGGATTTAAGCCCGAGAAGACCCGGATTATCCCTAATGGTTTCGACTATAGGGAATACCACCCTGACAGGAAGATGAGGAAGCGGCTCAGGCGTGAGCTAGCAATCCCCTCTCATACCGTCTTGATTGGGTTGATTGCCCGCTATCATCCCATGAAGGACCACGCCAATTTTCTTCAGGCAGCAGCAGAGCTCATGAAGGCAGGGGCGGAAATGAAGGTTGCTTTTCTATTAGCCGGGCGGGGCATCGACCTGTCCAATGGCCCCTTAACCGAACTTATTCGCCAGTTAGGTTTAAGCTCAAAAGTCATTTTGCTGGGGGAGCGAGAGGACATTCCTGGACTAATGCCGGCACTCGATATTGCCACGGTGTCATCAGCGTGGGGGGAGGGTTTTCCTAACGTGCTGGGCGAGGCGATGGCCTGCGGCGTACCCTGTGTAGCTACAGATGTGGGCGATTCTGCCTATCTTATTGGCGGCACGGGTAAAGTGGTGCCGCCCAAAGATTTCCGGGCCCTAGCCGCTGCCTGGCAGGACTTAATCGCAGCCGGGGCCAAAGGCCGCAAGCAACGGGGAGTTAAAGCGCGCGAACGCATCATTGAGCATTTTAGTCTCTCGGAAATTGTGCGCCAGTACGAAAAATTGTACATGGAAGTGACCCCTTAATGTGCGGCTTTGGAGGATTCTATGATTCTTCGCTGCCGGCGGATCGGGCTGAGCATATCCTCACTAAGATGGCCTCGTGCTTGGTCCACCGGGGGCCAGACGATCAGGGGATCTGGCTGGAACGGGAGACGGGAATTCATCTCGCTCATAGGCGCTTGGCGGTGGTGGATCTTTCTGCCAGCGGTCACCAACCTATGCAGTCTGCTAGTGGTCGCTATGTGATGGCCTTTAATGGGGAGGTATATAACTATCAAACACTTAGGGCAGAGCTAGAACAGAGAGGAACTCAGTGGCGCGGCCACTCGGATACGGAAGTTTTGCTCGCGGGGATCGAGACTTGGGGGGTGGGTGAAACCCTGCGGCGCTGTGTGGGGATGTTTGCCTTGGCCCTCTGGGATAGAAAGGCGCGGGTGCTTTATCTTGCCCGGGATCGGCTAGGAGAGAAGCCCTTATATTATGGTTGGATGAAGGGGGCCTTTCTGTTTGGCTCCGAACTGAAGGCGCTCAGGGCGCACCCTGCCTGGCAGGGGGAGATAGAGCGGAAAGCAGTGACCCTTTTTATGCGTCATAACTATATCCCCACCCCTTTTTCTATCTATAAAGGAATTTACAAGCTTCCGCCAGGATGTTTTTTAGCTTTGCCTTGGGAAGCCTTAACAGCAGGTAAGGCTCCCACCCCCTTTCCAGAGACGGAGGGCTCAGGAGGCCAGATGATTGCACCGGTGGCCTATTGGTCTGCCTGGGAAGCGGTGGAAAAGGGAGGCGCAGCCCCTTTTAGGGGCAGTGATGAAGAGGCCATCGCTGAGTTGGAGGAGCGGCTACGGGAAGCCGTGGCGGGTAAGATGGTAGCCGATGTCCCCCTGGGGGCCTTTCTCTCTGGAGGGATTGATTCCTCAATGGTTGCCGCCCTCATGCAAGCTCAAAGCAGTCAACCCGTCAAAACTTTCTCCATTGGTTTCCACGAGCAGGGCTATAATGAAGCGGTTCATGCTGCCCAAGTGGCCCGCCATTTAGGTACGGATCATACCGAGCTTTATATCAACCCCCAGGAAGCCATGGCCGTGATCCCTCGGCTTCCAACCCTCTATGATGAACCTTTTGCCGACTCCTCTCAGATTCCCACTTTTCTGGTGTCCCAATTGGCACGGCGGCATGTCACCGTGGCCCTGTCTGGGGATGGAGGCGATGAGCTATTGGGGGGGTATAACCGCTATTTCTGGTGTAGGCGGATCTGGAGCAAGGTGGGGCGGATTCCTCGCTTTGCGCGCCAAATGGCTGCCCAAGGGTTGCGGCTTCCCCCGCCCCGGGTTTGGGACCGGGTTTTCGCAAGCGCGGGTCCTTTTTTACCGGCCCGGCTCCGGCAAGTCCATCCGGGCGATAAATTGCACAAGCTAGCGGCCGTTTTGGCTTCGGATTCTCCTGCCGTCATCTATGAACAGCTCATTTCACAATGGCAAAACCCTAGTAGTATTGTCATCAATGGTTCTGAAACCTCAGGTATTGCGGATAAAGTGTGGTCTCATCTTACCCTGACCGACCTTACCGAGCGCATGATGTTCCTGGATCTGATGACCTATCTTCCCGATGATATCCTGACCAAGGTGGACCGGGCCAGTATGGCAGTGAGTTTGGAAGTCCGGGTTCCGTTGCTGGATCATCGCCTGGTGGAGTTTGCTTGGCGCCTTCCGGTAGGGCTGAAGGTGCGGGAGGGGGCAGGCAAGTGGATGTTGCGCCAGATATTACACCGCTATGTTCCTAAGGAATTGGTAGAGCGTCCGAAGATGGGCTTCGGGGTGCCTATTGACATTTGGTTGCGTGGGCCGTTGCGTGACTGGACAGAGGATTTGCTTGATGAAAGCAAACTCAAGCGAGAAGGGTATTTCCACCCTGGGCCTATCCGCCAAAAATGGGAAGAGCATCTCACCGGACGGCGTAACTGGCAATATCCCCTCTGGTGCGTCTTAATGTTTCAAGCATGGTTGGAAGCTCAGTAATTCAGTAATTCAGTAATTCAGTAATTCCGTGTCTCGTCTTCTTTTTGTCGTTAATGAGGCCGCCTTTTTCCTTTCTCATCGTCTGCCCCTTGCCCAGGCGGCTAGGCAAAGGGGATATGATGTCCATGTGGCCACCCCGAAGTCTGCTGCCGTGAAGGACATTCAGCAGCAGGGTTTCTCTTACCATCCTATTCCCCTCAATCGACAGGGTCGGAACCCAGGGAAGGAGGCGGGAGGGCTTATCGCCCTCTATTTTCTTTATCGGCGGTTGAGGCCGGACTTGGTTCATCATGTCACCCTCAAGCCGGTCCTCTATGGCGGTATGGCCGCCCGCTTGGCCCGTGTCCCTGGAGTGGTCAATGCCCTCACCGGATTGGGTTATACTTTCATTACTCCCGGTTGGAAAGCGACTTTTTTGCGCCAAGGCCTTAAAGCTGCCCTGCGGTTAGCGCTAGGACACCGCAATGGTTGCACCCTATTTCAAAACCAAAACGATCGCTCCCTCTTTGTCAAAAGTGGGGTAGTGGCTGAACCTGCGACACTCTTGATCAGGGGGTCGGGGGTGGATATGGCCGTCTATGCCCCACGTCCGGAGCCCTCGGGCACCCCGCTCGTTCTCCTGGCATCACGGCTGCTTTGGGACAAGGGGGTGGGGGAATTTGTTGAAGCAGCCCGCTGGCTTCGGGCAAAAGGTGTGCAAGCCCGTTTTGTGTTAGCAGGTGCCCCCGATCCGGGAAATCCTACTACGGTGCCGCCGGAGACTTTACAGGCCTGGGAGGCGGAAGGGGTAGTGGAATGGTGGGGCCATCGGGAGGACATGCCAGAGGTTTTCGCCCAGGCTAATCTGGTTTGTTTACCCTCTTATCGAGAGGGCTTGCCTAAGGTACTCATTGAGGCTGCGGCTTGTGGTCGGGCCATTGTGGCGACTGATGTTCCCGGTTGCCGAGAGATTGTCCATCATGGCATCAATGGTTTGCTTGTCTCGGCACGGGATAGTCATAGTTTGGCGCATTCCCTACAAAGGTTGATCGAAGATCCGGCTAGGCGCAGAACGATGAGCAGGGAAGGGCGGGCATTAGCGATGGCAGAGTATTCGCTAGAACAGGTCATCGAGCAGACCTTTAAATTGTATGGGGGATTGTTATCGAAGGGAGCCAGGATATAAATATTAATGCCGATTGGTTTCTAGTTTCGCTGTTGGCCTTTTTCTTTTTATCCCTGGGATTGGTTGGCTGTTTTCGGCGCTATGCTTTGGGTAAGGGACTCATGGATGTCCCTAATGCGCGCTCTTCCCACCAGCTACCCACCCCCCGGGGAGGAGGGATGGTGTTCGTGGGGCTATGGTTGGTAACAGTTTTGCTAACTTGGGCCAGTGGTGAATTATCTTCCAATGCCGCACTTTTTTTATTGCCAGGGGGGATTCTAGTGGCGGGGATTGGCTACGGGGATGATCTTTATGATTTAAGCCCTCTGTGGCGCGCTCTGGTGCACCTCATCGCCGCTGTAATCGCGGTTTATTTTTTATGGGCTAGGGAGGCTAATCCCGATTGGGAGATATTTTCTTGGCAGGGATTAGGAGTATTGAGCGCCCTTGTTGCCATAGTTTGGTCGATTAACCTCTTTAACTTCATGGATGGCACGGATGGTCTTGCAGCTATGGAGGCTTGTTTTGTTTTCAGTGCCGGGGGGGGGTGGTTGTGGCAGGCAGGGGCGTATGGTTACGCCTATCTGGCTTGGGTGTTGGTGGCCGTAGTCGCTGGCTTTCTGGTATGGAATTGGCCTCCTGCCAGGATTTTTATGGGAGATGGGGGCAGTAGTTTTCTGGGGTTTCTGATTGCTGCTTTTGCCCTTGCTGGACACATTTGCTGGGATATTCCGGTTTTGCTGTGGATGATGGTCTACGGTGTGTTCTGGTTTGACGCCACGGTGACTTTGCTGCGCCGGATTTTGGCCGGCGAGCGTTGGTATAGCGCCCATCGTTCCCATGCCTATCAACGGTTACACCAGGCCGGATGGTCTCATCGTAAAGTGCTTTTAGCCATTAGCGGCGTCAATACAGGGTTGGTCGCTGCAGCCCTGTGGGCAAGTGCAAACCGGGAAACCCTACCCTGGGTGTTTCTCGCCACGCTGATGTTTCTTGGGGTGGCCTACGTAGGGGTTGAACGCTTATGCCCCATGTATCCAAAAGAATGAGTTGTGCTTCTTACTTCCTTGATTTGGGATCCGTGTCACGTCCTTTGGGGTAAGTACTGGCTAGTATTTATGTGGCAATTTACAGGAACGGGCATTGGATTTGATAAAAGAATGATCCCGCTAGGGCGGTAAGGAGATAAAATGAAGAAGATTATCTTGTCCCTTATTTTGATGATGGTTTCGCTCTCTGTCTATGGGGTTGGCGATAAGGAATTGGCAGGGCGCATTGCAAAGCAAACAGGTATGACCCCGGACCAGGTGGAAGAAATTCTTGCCGCCTTCAAGAAGCAGGTGATTGCCGACTTGACTTCTGGGCAGGAAGTGCGCCTCAGCCATTTTGGCAAATTCTACGCTAAGCACATGGATGCCCGCGAAGCCCGCAATCCTAGAACGGGAGAAATCATTCAGGTTCCCCCCCGTAGTTACTTACGTTTTAGGGCCTTTGATACAGGTCATAGGCGTCTCAATTGACCCGTGAGCGGGCGGCCCTAAGGCCGCCCGCAATTTTTTGGTCTTACTTTCCTAATTCATAGGGAAGTTCCCGGAGCGTGAGTTCTGGCCCATTCCCGCTGTTCCACACCATATCGCCTTTTTCAAGGCTGGCGAGTTGTAACACCACTAGACTGTCGTAGCCTCCTTCCGGTGCCGGTTGGGCAGCGACGATTTCACCGACGGTTTGCCCTTCTTTGCCATCGGCTAGATAGACCGGATCACCTGGCTGAGGCCGTTTATCCGTGATCATATGGGCGAGAAACATTCGGCGACTCGGTTTGCCGCGATAATGCATGCGAGCAACCACTTCCTGGCCAGGATAGCAACCTTTAGTGAAGCTTACCCCCTCTGTGAGTTCTAGATTAACCTGCTGGGGGATAAACGACTCTTGGGTTTCAGGATAAATAGTGGCGATACCCGCCCGAATCGTGGCCAACTCCCAAAAATGAGTGCCTACGGGTACGGCGGTTTTACTGAGTTTGCTCCAGAGTTTTTGGAGGGCGTCGAACTCTCCCACCACTTCGAATCGGGGGGGATCGCCGGGCACCCGAAGCACACAGCAGCTAGAGGTTTGATAGACTTCATTGACTGCTGTCGGAGCCTTCCCCAAGCAGTGTCTGAGTTCATCACTCGCTTGCAGACCGGCCAGCCCCAAGCAACAGTATTGTTCACTGGCGTCTATAAGGGAGACTTGGGCCCTTAGGACATACATATTCAGTTTTTTCAGCACTGCTTCTAAGAGGCTATGGGGGAGGCTCAGATAAAAATTGGTATCCCATTGGAAAAGTCGTAGAATTGCTAGTAATCGGCCCTTAGGGTTACAGAGCCCTGTTAGTTGGCTGCGCTGTGCATTGACTTCTCCGATATCATTGGTAAGGACATTCTGGAGAAGTGTGCTTGCGTCTTCTCCGGTAAGCGCAATCAATCCTAAGTGGGATAAATCAGTCATGAAGGAGCCAGCGGCTGTTGATTCGTCCTGAGGGTGTCCAAAATGGAGGACTCTATCCCCGTCAAAGACCGCGCCTGCTTGTCTCAGAAAAGACTTCCATTCCTGTTGCATTCGTCTGGTTTTCTCCTTATCCGAGTGGAATCTTTAGGCTAGAATTATGAATGACTTGCCTAACACCATTTTAATCTGCGAACATCCCTAGTGAGTAGTTAAAGACTTCATTGAAACATAGCTACAAATAAGGGGAGAAGGTGTGGGGCATGGATGGAGCACGTAGACTTATCAGCTTGAGTGGAACCGATGGCTAATCATCATCGCCCGACTTTTCTTAATTTGGCTTTGATCCGCTTTCCGGCAAATGCAATCGTCTCGGCCCTGCATCGTATTTCAGGGGTGATTCTTTCACTTCTGGTACCGGTTTTAGTGTATTTGTTGGATCTCTCCTTGCAAGATTCTGAGGGCTTTGCCCAGGTCATCGGGTTTTTTAATAGCCTCGGGGTAAAATTGGTGGGTATGGTGGTGCTTTGGGCACTGCTTCACCACATTTTTGCGGGAATTCGCTTTCTATTATTCGATATCCATGTGGGCGTGAAGGACTACCGGCCGAGTTGGAGCGCGCGCATCGCGAACGTCTCAGCATTAGTGGTCACCCTATTGATTGCAGGAGTGTTGTGGTGAAGGGGGTAATGACCGGCTTGCGCGCCTGGTTGGTGCAGCGGGTGACGGCAGTGTTTATGCTAGTGGTGTTGTTGCTTTTTTTTATTCGCCTAGTGCAGGACCCCTTCGAATCCTACGAGGAGTGGCAACGGTGGGTGGGGGAGCCGTTAATAAGCGTTTTGGTGACCCTTTTTTTCGGTGCCTTGTTGCTACATGCCTGGGTAGGGTTGCGGGATGTGATTCTCGATTATGTGCACTCTACGCCGCTGCGCTTATTTGCCCATTCTTTGGTCGTGATAGGGTATAGTGGGATTGCATTCTGGATTGTCAGGATATTGTTGAGATGAATTTGCCTCGGCGACGCTTTGATGTATTGGTTATTGGGGCCGGTGGAGGAGGACTCCGGGCGGCCCTGCAGTTAGCTCAGGCGGAAGCGAATGTGGCCGTGGTCTCTAAGGTTTTTCCTACCCGTTCCCATACTGTTGCCGCCCAAGGGGGGATGAATGCCGCGCTTGCCAATGTGCTGCCCGACAATTGGCTATGGCATATGTATGATACGGTAAAGGGAAGCGATTATTTAGGGGATCAAGACGCCATTGAGTATATGTGCCGGGCAGCCTCTCATTTGGTGATTGACTTGGAACATGCCGGGGTCCCCTTTTCCCGTTTGGAGAATGGAAAAATCTATCAGCGGGCTTTTGGAGGACAAAGCCAAAACTTCGGTGGCGAGCAGGCAGCTCGAACCTGCGCCGCCGCTGACCGTACTGGTCATGCGATTCTTCACAGCCTCTATCAACAAAATATTCGGGCCAAAACCCATTTTTTCGATGAATTTTTTGCCTTGGATCTGATTAAGGATGCCAAGGGTTATATCTTGGGCGCGGTGGCGCTAGAGATCGAAACGGGTCAGCCCTGGATTATCGAAGCCAAATGTACTTTGCTGGCGACGGGGGGAGCTGGACAGCTTTTCCGCACCAATACCAATGCCCGGATCAATACTGGCGATGGTATGGCCATGGCTTCCCGCGCCGGAATTCCTCTCCAGGATATGGAGTTTGTCCAATTTCACCCCACCGGTGTCGCGGGCAAGGGCATGCTAATCACCGAAGGAGTACGAGGGGAAGGGGGTTATCTGATTAATCGTGAAGGGGAACGTTTCATGGAGCGTTATGCCCCCCACGTTAAGGATCTGGCGAGCCGCGATGTGGTCAGCCGAGCTATTTATACCGAAGTGAAAGAAGGACGGGGTTGTGGCCCCCATGGCGATTATGTCTTGCTCAAGTTGGATCATCTGGGGGAAAAGGTCATTAAGGAGCGTCTACCGGGCATCCGGCAGACTGTTTTGACTTTTCTGCACCTGGACCCCATTGAGCAACCCATTCCCGTCTATCCAACCTGCCATTACGTGATGGGGGGGATTCCCACTAATCGCTTTGGGCAAGTGGTAGCTCCCTATAATGAAGGTGCCGAGGAAGCCATCCCTGGATTATATGCGGTGGGGGAATGCGCCTGTGTCTCCGTCCATGGAGCTAACCGCCTAGGGGGGAATTCATTGCTGGACATTGTGGTGTTCGGGCGGGCCGCCGGTAACCATATTATCGAGTACCTGGAGGGACACCGCTATCACCGGGCGTTAGCCTCTGAGAGTGTGGAGCAGGCTTTGGAACGCCTAGCCCGTTGGGAACGTTCGGGTGATGGGGAAAGTGTGGATGGGTTACGCGCCGAATTGCAAAAGGTCATGGAACAGAACTGCGGCGTGTTCCGTAATGAAGAGGTGCTTAAAGAGGGGGTGGAAAAGGTAGCGGAGATTGCGGAGCGTCTCCAGCATGTGCGTTTGAAGGACCAGAGCAAAATTTTCAATACCGCCCGGCTTGACGCTTTGGAACTGGAAAATTTAGTGGATCTCGCTCAGGCGGTCGTGCGTTGCGCCCTGGCGCGGCAGGAGAGTCGAGGTGCCCACTATCGGGTCGATTACCCGGAGCGGGACGATGCCCGCTGGCTTAAGCACTCCTTGTATTTTCAGGAACAAGAACAAATAGAATATAAGCCGGTACGGTTGAAACCTTTGACCGTGGAATCGTTCCCTCCAAAGGAAAGAGTTTATTAACCGTGAGGATAGGGTGAAAAATCGTGCGCTTTCGCATTTATCGCTACAATCCGGAAACCGATACTAAACCTTACATGCAAGATTACGCGCTGAGCGAGACTCAGCCGGATATGATGCTGTTGGATGCCTTAGAGAAGATCCGGGCGCAGGATGAAAGCCTTTCCTTCCGTCGCTCCTGTGGGGAGGGAGTCTGTGGCTCCGATGGGATGAACATTAATGGCCGCAATGGCTTGGCCTGCATTACCCCTTTGGCTAGTCTCAAAGAGCCCATAGTCTTGCGTCCCTTACCCGGCAGACCCGTGATTCGCGATCTGGTCGTGGATCTGAGCCAGTTTTACCAACAGTATCGGGCAGTGAAGCCCTGGATGATCCGGGAAGATCCGGTACCGGAAGTTGAATTCCTGCAATCCCCCGAAGAGCGAAAGCAATTGGATGGTCTCTATGAATGCATCCTTTGTGCCTGTTGTTCTACCGCCTGTCCCTCCTGGTGGTGGAACCCGGAAAAATTCCGGGGGCCTGCCGCTTTGTTATGGGCCTACCGCTTTGTGGTGGATAACCGGGATCAGGCCACCGAAGAGCGTTTATCAGAATTGGATGATGCCTATAAATTGTTCCGTTGCCATACCATTATGAATTGCGCTGATGTTTGCCCGAAGAATCTTAACCCTGCCGAAGCCATCAGCCGCATCAAACATCGGATGATGAAGGACTCCATTTGAGTACTACAGGCCATGTCAAAGGACCCTCTATGTCGTCTGCGTTGGCGCTGTCGGCGCGGGTTGCTGGAATTAGACTTGCTGCTAGGGACTTTTCTTGAAACTTCCTACCACGCCATTTCCGATGAAGAAAAGCGGGCATTTGAGGCGCTTTTGCACCATTCCGATCCTCAGCTATGGCAGTATTGTCTGGGCGAGGACTCTCATCCCGATCCCGTAACTGCCAATGTCATCGCTAAAATACGCCGTACCTCTCTACCTTAAACGTTACCCTTCCCGGGTTTTGGCAGTCTACCTTGTTGCTGTCCACGGCGGGGTTTTGGCGCTTCTTCCTGGGTTGGCGCTTTGGTGGGAACTGAAAGCGCTCTTGAGTCTTGCCATTCTTGTCAGTTTTTACCTAAGTTTACGGGGCCAGGCTTTGCTTTTAAGCCCGAGGGCAATCGTCCAGATTTCCTGGGATGGCCACAATGTTTGGCGTTTGCGGCAACGCGATGGCAGGGAGCGGGTTGGTAAGTTGCTTCCTGGCGGCCTAGTGGGACCCCGCCTGGTGGTGCTAAATTTTGTGCTGGGACCCTGGTGGCGACGGGCAAGCGTCGTGTTGTTGCCGGATAATGTCAATCTGGAAGTCCTGCGGCGGTTGCGGGTGCGTTTGCGCATCACCCGGACTTGACTTCCAAGATGTATCCCTTTATAAGCATGGCGCCTATTGCGGTCGTTCATGAGGGATTGTGGTGGAATAGGGACTGGGAAGGTGAGCTAGGTTGATGTCCTGGAGGGGTTAATACGGTATTTTGGGCCAAAGGGCTTTTTTGCGGGTAATCTAAGAGATAATGCAATCCTCGGCTTTCCTTGCGTTCTGAGGCTGAGCGGATAATAAGATCGGCGACGATGACGAGATTGCGTAGCTCGATGAGGTCATTGGTAATCCGGAAGTTACCATAATATTCGGCGATCTCCTGAAGCAATAAATCAACGCGGCGTTTGGCCCGTTGTAAGCGCTTTACCGTCCGAACGATCCCCACATAGTCCCACATAAAGCGCCGTAGCTCATCCCAGTTGTGGGCGACCACAATCTCTTCTTCAGAGTCGGTTACCTGGCTTTCATCCCAAGGAGGTAGAGATTCGGGTCGTGAGATTTCCGCAAGCCGGGCATTAATATCCTGAGCGGCCGCACGAGCAAAGACCAGGCACTCTAGCAGTGAGTTGCTGGCCATACGGTTGGCGCCGTGGAGTCCGGTATGGGCCGTTTCACCGATGGCATAGAGGTTTTCAAGATCGGTTTGCCCCCGAAGATCGGTGATGATACCGCCACAAGTGTAATGGGCGGCAGGCACCACGGGAATGGGTTCTTGGGTGATGTCGATGCCAAACTTTAAGCAGTGGGCATAGACGTTAGGGAAATGCTGGCGGATAAACTCGGCTGATTTGTGACTAATATCCAGGTATACACAGTCAATTCCTAAGCGCTTCATTTCATGGTCAATGGTTCGAGCCACAATATCACGGGGGGCCAATTCACCGCGCCGGTCGAAGCGGTGCATGAAGGAGTTGCCATTAGGCAGAAGTAATCGCCCTCCTTCTCCCCGCAATGCCTCTGTGATCAGGAAAGACTTGGCCTGGGGATGATAGAGGCAAGTGGGGTGGAACTGAATAAATTCCATATTGGCCACCCGGCAGCCGGCACGCCAGCCCATCGCAATCCCATCTCCAGTACAAACATCCGGGTTGCTGGTATAAAGGTAAACTTTACCGGCGCCGCCGGTGGCGAGGACAACACAACGGGCGCTAAAGGTATCTACCCGATTTTCGGTCCGATTGAGGGCATAAGCCCCTAAGCATTGATTGCCGTCCCGCCCTAATTTATGGCTAGTAATAAGGTCGATGGCGACATGATTCTCCAATATTTCAATATTGGAGCCTATTTTAGTCAGCTGAACCAGTTTATTCTCTACGACCCGGCCCGTGGCATCCGCCGCATGAATAACTCGGCGGTGGCTATGACCACCTTCTCGGGTAAGATGATAGCCGGGCCCCCCATTGCTCTCGCGGGTGAAGGCAATCCCTTGTTCAATCAACCAGCTGATGGCTTCGCGGGCCTGTTCGACAGTAAAGCGGACCGCCGCTTGATGGCATAGATCGGATCCCACTCGTAAGGTATCCTCAATATGGGATTCTGTAGAATCATTCTTGTCGAGGGCAACGGAGATCCCCCCCTGGGCGTAGAGGCTAGCCCCTTCTTCAAGGGTGCGTTTAGACAAGATAGCCACCCGGGCGTGAGGGGCGAGGTGCAAGGCTAGCGTTAAGCCAGCAGCGCCGCTACCGATGATCAGCACGTCATAATTATGAATCATGGGGTTAGAGGTACTCCTCGACGAGTTTTTTGGACCGCTCTCTGGTACGTGGATAGAAAACAGTTCAGAATAATAAACTAGTTAATACTTAATCGGCGAACTTATGGGATACGAACTACTCGATAATGTAACTGTCTATGATGTTGACAGGCCGAGTCGCTTTCCGGCGGGATAGGCAGGCTGGAATGAGCGACAAGCAAGTTGATCGTGAATTGGTGCAGCGCGTTCAGCGCGGGGACAAAAAAGCATTTGATATGCTGGTTCTCAAGTACCAGCGGAAAATTTTAAGGCTTGTTTCCCGTTACATCCACGACCCTGGAGAGGCTCTAGATGTGGCACAAGAGGCCTTTATCAAGGCTTACCGCGCTTTACCCCGATTCCGAGGGGAAAGCGCGTTTTATACTTGGTTGTATCGCATTGCCATCAATACATCCAAAAATTACTTGGTGGCCCAAAACCGTCGACCGCCCGAGAACGACATCGATGCGAAAGATGCGGAACAGTATGCCGCAGAAACGGTACTAAAAGAGTATGCCACACCCGAACATCTGCTGCTACGTGACGAAATCGAAAAGACGGTAAATGACACCATTGAGGAATTACCGGATGAGTTACGGATGGCAATTACCTTGCGCGAATTCGAAGGCATGAGCTACGCGGAAATTGCTGAGGCGATGGATTGTCCTATCGGCACGGTGCGCTCGCGTATTTTCCGAGCCCGAGAGGCCATCGACGAAAAGATCAAACCTCTTTTAACCAATCTCACCACCTATTAACGACTCGAAGTTGTTTAGGTCTTAAATATCAAAAGATTATGGATGGTTGGAACCGTGATGAATGATGAAATTAATGAACAACTATCGGCCTTGATGGATGGGGAGCAGCTCTCACCTGAAGAGACAAAATCCGTACTCCAAGCTTTCAAGGCAAAAGAAGAGGTGCGTAGGCGTTGGGAAAATTATCATTTGATCCGGGACTCCTTGCAAGGTCACCTGCCAGAAGCGTCGTTATATGACTTAGCGGGGCAAGTCTCTCGGGCTCTGGAAAACGAACCCCATTTATTGGTAGAACAACACCGTGGGGCTAATGTCTCTCGGCAATTACGTTTGAAATGGCGGTACGGAGCAGGCCTTGCTCTCGCTGCATCATTGAGCGCAATCGCCGTATTAGGGATCCAAGCGCTGACCAGTGAGCCGTTAGTCCCCGAATCCCAAATTGCGACTACACCACCGGTTGTTCCAGGTTCTGAAGTGATGCGGGCTCAGGAAAATAATCGCCGAGTGGCCCTCGAGCCTGAGGTTGAGGAGCGTCTGAACACCTACTTGGTTAATCACACTGAATATGTCGATATGCCGGGTATGCTTCGCTATGGACGTATCGTATCCTATGAAAGCTCCCGTTAAGCATCATCAAGGATTTATTTGCGCCCTTTTCTTCACCATTCTGACCGTACCTCTTCCTGGCGTTTCGATAGCGAAGGAATTCGATGCCGCGTTACAGTTGCTTGATAGAATGGGACGGGCGGCAGAATCCCTGAACTACCAGGGGGTATTCGTTTATCTGCGGAATAACCAGCTTAAGGCAGTCCGCGTGATCCATAAGGCGGACAAAGAGGGAGAATACGAGCGCTTGGTATCTCTTAACGGCGTGCCCCGGGAGATTGTCCGCAACAATGAATTAGTCACTTGTATACTCCCTGATGACAAGGCCGTGTTAGTGGATGAGCACCACTATCCTAAGGTAGTTGCGAGGGGCAAGAACTTCCATGACAACAATGGCTTTTCGAGGCGTTTGCCCGCTAAGCTGAAGGCCATGCGAGAGCATTATCGGTTCTCCCTCGGGGAACCAGACCGGATTGCAGGCAGGGAAACCCAGCAGGTCGTCATTATTCCCAAAGACCAGTATCGTTACGGTTATCGCCTGTGGGTGGATAACGAGACAGGACTGTTGTTGAAAACGATGATGGTCGGGGAAGGGGAAGGGGAACGCGCCCTTGAGCAGATGATGTTTACCTCACTTTTGCTACCTGAAGAAATTCCCGATACGGCGTTGGTGCCCGCAGTGACAGGAAGAGAATTCTCGTGGCGGGAAGGTGAGCCCCTTAGTGTTAATGCCGGTGATTATGAAAGCCAGTGGCAAGTCGGCTGGATTCCTGCTGGATTTACTCTGGTAGCTCATGGCAGGCATTTGTTGCCCAATGGTCAAGTGCCTGTAGAACACTTGGTTTATTCGGATGGGCTTAGCTCGGTATCCATATTTATCGAGCGTATTATGCACGCCCAACAGGGCCACTTACATGGTTTTTCAAACATGGGGGCGGTTAATGTCTATGGCGCTATTCAAGCGCTCCATTACCTGACGGTGGTGGGAGAAGTTCCCCATACCACGGTAAAGCGAATGGGGAAATCCATTCGCTATACAGGCTCCGATTCGGATTAAGCCTTGAATCGAGTAAAGGGCAGTTGAACGCTTAGAAGCCCGGGAAAGGTGCTATGAATTCTGACTTTTTGGCCGCCGCCCTATTGCACCTTTTAGGCGGCGCGGCTGACGGCGTTACTCCTCCTTGCGGGGAGTGGCCCCAGGGCGCCATTGCGTCCTGCCCCTATTACTTGGGCAGGTCCAATTGCCGTTTCTAGGTTGAAACGATGGTTGAAGAAACAGCGCGGGTCATAGTAAAAAGCGAAACTTATGCATGGGTGACGGCGGAACGCCGTACGAGCTGTCATGCTTGTACCGTCAGTCAGGGATGTGGTACGGGATCTATCGCCAAGTATCTGATTGGAAAATCCATTGCTGTCAAGGCTTCCAATCCGGTGGGAGCAGAAGTAGGGGATTGGGTGATTGTGGGCATCCCCGAAAGAATCCTTTATCTAGGCCCTTTCGTGCTCTATGTGGTGCCTTTGCTCGCTATGTTTCTAGGCGCTGGATTTGGTGAAACCTTAGCGCAGCATTGGGGGTGGGGCGAAAGTCTTGTGGTTCTATCAGGGCTCAGCGGGTTGGCAGCAGGGCTTTTAGGGGTGCGATATGTGCAGGTTGAACGTGGCTTTGAACCTCAAATCCTGCGTACAGTGAGTAAAGGCAACCGGTAAAGCGAGCCCTATTTACATTGATAGAGTGGTAAAATATCAAGCAGAGACCGCGGCCGTATAGTATTTGGGACTAGATTTCAAGCCTCTATCATCTTTTCCCTTCGCTAAATTCATACGCTTTTTTGCGCGGTAAATATTGGGAGTTAGCATGAAGAGTTTTTTGAATAAACAGTGGGTCTTCCTGGTAGTATTGCTGCTATTGGCGAGTAGCCCGCAGGCGGCAGGACTACCGGATTTTACTGAATTGGTGAAAAATAGCAGTCCTGCGGTGGTCAATATTAGTACCACCCAGAAGGTTACCCAACGAGGGCCCCGTTTGCCGCACGGATTACACCAATTTCCAGAAGGAAGTCCCTTTGAAGATTTTTTCCGCCGCTTCTTTGGCGAGGGAGAAGGAGAACCGCGAAGTTTTGAAACCCATTCTTTAGGATCAGGGTTCATTATTTCATCAGATGGGTACGTGATTACCAATTATCACGTTATCCGTGATGCGGATGAGATAATTGTACGTTTTAGCGACCGAAGCGAATTGGAAGCAGAGGTTGTAGGTGGGGATGAACGCAGTGATCTGGCCCTGTTAAAGGTGAATGGGAAAGGTTTGCCAACCCTGAAACAAGGCGACTCTAGCCAACTTAAGGTGGGCGAGTGGGTGCTTGCCATTGGCTCCCCCTTTGGTTTTGAGCATTCGGCCACGGCAGGTATTGTCAGCGCCTTGGGAAGGAGTCTGCCGAGAGAGAGTTATGTGCCCTTTATCCAAACGGATGTGGCCATTAATCCAGGGAACTCAGGCGGACCTCTCTTTAACTTGGCGGGAGAAGTGGTAGGTATCAATTCTCAGATCTATAGCCGCACAGGGGGGTTCATGGGGCTTTCCTTTGCCATACCCATTGATGTGGCTATGGAAGTTGTAGAACAACTCAAAGAAAAAGGACAGGTGAGTCGGGGTTGGCTCGGAGTAGTTATCCAGGATGTCACCCGTGAATTGGCAGAGTCCTTTGGACTAGAAAAGCCCCAAGGTGCTTTGGTCGCGAGGGTATTGGCGGACAGTCCAGCAGCGAAGGGCGGTATCCAAGCGGGTGATATTATTACTCGTTTTAACGGGAACCTGGTTCCTCAATCATCAGATTTGCCACCATTAGTGGGGAGGACCGAAATCGGTCATAAGGTTGACGTGCAAATTTTACGTGCCAGCGCCCAGAAGACACTTAAGGTTAAGATTGGCGAGTTACCGGAAGAAGAAGAACTGCGGAAGGCCGTAGGCAGACCGGGACAAACTTTTGAGAAGCGACTGGCGATTGAGGTGACCGATCTGGGCGATGAGGAGCGTGCGCAACTTGATTTAACCTCGGGCGTGCAAATCACTAGAGTGGAAGAAGGACCCGCCGCTGAGGCGGGGCTTCGGCGGGGCGATATTATTCTTGGCATTAATAATACGGAGGTCAAGGATATTAGCCAATTCAAAGAGCTTGTCGGAAAATTGCCTGCAGGTAAGTCTGTGCCGCTTCTTCTGCAACGGGGACAAACCACTTCTTTTGTCGCCATAAAAATTCCAGGGGATGGTTGAGGGCTTTCTGCTGTCTAGATAATACAGCGACCTTTACCATTAACGAGGTATCAGATGCCGGTCGGGGAGAGGTCTCCGGCCGGTATTCTGTTTTATAGTCGGTAGGTTGATGCTATCTGCCAAAGTATGAAAAATATTCGAAACTTCTCCATTATTGCCCATATTGATCACGGCAAATCCACAATTGCCGACCGCTTCATACAGCTCTGCGGTGGCCTGAGTGAACGTGAAATGGCCCAACAGGTGTTGGATTCTATGGATCTTGAACGTGAGCGGGGTATCACTATCAAGGCCCAGAGTGTTTCCTTGAGTTACCGCGGGCGAAATGGAGAGCTTTATTACCTCAACTTTATCGATACGCCGGGACATGTGGATTTTTCCTATGAAGTATCGCGTTCCCTAGCTGCCTGCGAGGGGGCTTTACTGGTGGTTGATGCTTCTCAAGGAGTTGAAGCCCAGAGCGTTGCCAATTGCTATACGGCGATTGAGCAGGGCTTAGAAGTGGTGCCAGTACTGAATAAGATTGACCTTCCTTCGGCAGAGCCAGAGCGAGTATGTCAAGAAATTGAAGAGATTATCGGCTTAGATGCAAGCGATGCCTTGCAAGTGAGTGCCAAAACAGGGCAAGGGATCGAAGAGCTTCTAGAAGCGCTGGTCACCCGCATCCCCCCACCCCAGGGTGATCCAGCGGAACCTTTGCGGGCACTGATTATCGATTCCTGGTTTGATAATTACTTGGGCGTGATTTCTCTGGTGCGGGTCATCGATGGCACGCTTAAATCTAAAGATAAAATCAAGGTCATGTCCACTGGCCACCACTATCAAGTAGAGAAAGTAGGGTTGTTCACCCCCAAGCGTAAGGATATTGAGCAGCTCTCTGCAGGGGGGGTCGGTTATGTGATTGCGGGGATCAAGGATGTGGATGGGGCACCGGTGGGGGATACTCTGACCTATGTCGATCGGCCCGCTGCTAAACCGTTGCCGGGATTTAAGGCTGTCAAGCCCCAGGTTTTCTCCGGCCTGTTCCCCGTTAACTCGGATGATTACGGGGATCTCCGAGAGGCGCTTGCTAAACTTCGTCTTAACGATGCTGCTTTATTCTATGAGCCCGAGACGTCCCAGGCCTTAGGGTTTGGTTTTCGGTGTGGCTTTCTAGGCATGCTGCATATGGAGATTGTGCAAGAGCGGCTGGAGCGAGAATACGGCCTCAATCTCATTACCACCGCGCCCACCGTGGTTTATGAAGTATTAACTTCTAAGGGCGAGGTGTTGCCCATTGATAATCCCTCCGCTTTGCTAGAACCTGGGCATATTGCCGAGATTCGTGAGCCCATTATTCAGGCCGATATTTTGGTGCCTCAACAGCATGTGGGGGCGGTGATTGGTCTGTGCGAGGAGAAGCGAGGGGTACAAAAGCGGCTGCAGTATTTAGGGAACCAAATTCTACTTAATTATGAGTTGCCACTTAGTGAGGTGGTGCTTGATTTCTTTGAACGACTCAAGTCGGTGAGCCGTGGCTATGCTTCCCTGGATTACCATTTCATGCGCTTCCAAGCTGCGGATCTGGTTAAATTGGATTTGTTGATTAATGGGGAGCGGGTGGATGCGCTTTCGCTGATTGTTCATCGGGATCAGGCCTATTATCGAGGGCGGGAATTGGCTGAAAAGATGAGAGAACTCATTCCTCGGCAGCTATTTGATGTGGCTATTCAGGCGGCTATCGGAACCCATGTGGTGGCGCGCACTACGGTGAAAGCCTTGCGTAAAAATGTGACGGCGAAATGTTATGGTGGTGATATTACCCGTAAGCGCAAGCTACTAGAAAAGCAAAAAGCAGGTAAAAAACGCATGAAGCAGGTAGGATCAGTGGAAATCCCCCAAGAGGCATTTTTGGCGGTGTTGAAAGTGGGAAAAAAGCCTTGAAAAATGTCTAGAGAGAAAACTGATATTTCCTATAGGTAAGCTTACTGGATTGTGATTTAGTGAATTAAGGTAAATATTTCCGATGAATTTCGATTTTCCTACAATAATGCTGATTGCTGCTGTAATCACCGGCATGATTTGGGCTTTGGATGCTTGGCTGTGGGCACCTGCACGGCGCGAAGTCGTGGCTAGGAAAACAGCTTCAGAGGGGGCGAGTAAAGCTGACTTAAAAGAGCTCAACAAGGAACCGGTGTTGGTAGAATATGCCCGTTCCTTTTTTCCTATTATTATTGTTGTATTAGTGCTGCGTTCATTTTTGGTAGAGCCTTTCCGCATCCCTTCGGGATCGATGATTCCAACCCTTATGGTAGGGGATTTTATCCTGGTCAATAAATTCGTTTATGGAATCCGTTTGCCTGTTATTAATAAAAAGATTATTGAGATGGGTAAACCGCAGCGGGGTGATGTGGCGGTTTTTCGTTATCCGAAAGACCCCACTGTCGATTATATTAAGCGGGTAGTCGGATTGCCTGGGGATCGTATCGGCTACTTTAATAAAACTATTTATGTGAATGGCAAGCCCGTGCCCCAGGAAACTATCGGGCCTTACTATCAAGATGCACATTCCCATAGTCAGCCTGCTGAACTTCGGGCAGAGCACTTGGGAGATGGCCAACATCGGATTGTAGTCGAGCCTGGGGCAAGCTTGGTGGAAGGTCAATATATTGTCCCCGAAGGCCATTATTTTATGATGGGGGACAACCGGGATCGGAGTAACGATAGTCGTTTTTGGGGGGTTGTGCCTGAAGAGAATTTAGTGGGTAAGGCCTTTATGGTGTGGATGAGCTGGCAGTGGGATCAGGGAGGAATTATCTGGGACCGTATCGGAGAATCTATTCAATAACCAATTGAGGGAGCGGGGATGCCTGATAGAAAACAACAAGAGGGTATGGGCTTTCTAGGCTGGCTTTTTATGCTGGCCTTATTGGCTTTGTTGGGGCTAGGAGTATTGCGTCTTTTTCCCCTCTACGTGGAATATTTTAGTGTAAAAACTTCTTTAGAAGGTCTGGCCAAGCAGTCCGAGTTGCATGAAATGAGCCATGCTGAGATTCGTAACATTTTGCTTCGGCGGCTAGATATTAATGAGGTGGATCGTGTTTCCAAGGAAAATATTGACATTGCTAAAACCCGTAATACATTAACCGTTGCCGTCGATTATGAAGTGCGCACCCCTTTTCTGGGGAATATTGACTTGGTAGTGCATTTCAACCGTGCCATCGAGGTTCCCGCACGTTGATTGACGGTTTGAGGCGATTGTGTGGAAAGTTAGGCTATCGTTTTACAGAGCCGGCTTTATTGCGCTGCGCTATCACCCACCGTAGCGCTGCCAAGGAGAACAACGAGCGCCTGGAATTCCTGGGGGATTCTATTCTGAATTTTCTGATTGCGGAGTTTCTTTATATACGTTTTCCCAAGGCCCAGGAGGGAAAATTAAGTCGACTTCGGGCGACCCTAGTCAAGGGAGAAACCTTGGCGGAATTAGCCCGGGAACTTGAAATCGGGGATCATTTGATCCTTGGTCCGGGGGAACTGAAAAGTGGCGGCTACCGCCGTACCTCGATATTGGCAGATGCCTTTGAAGCAGTGATAGGAGCGGTGTACCTAGATGGGGGGTTAGAAGCTTGCCGGAAATTAGTGGCCTCTCTTTATGAGGATCGGTTAGAGGCACTGACCAGCGAAGTCCTCCTTAAAGATCCTAAGACTCGTCTCCAGGAGTATTTGCAAGCCCGGCAGCTTCCCCTACCCGATTATCGAGTCAGTGCGGTGAGAGGGGAGGCCCATGATCAGGTTTTTCAGGTTGAGTGCATTATCAACGACACCTTCCCTTCGGTGGTTGGGACGGGGCGTAGTCGCCGCAAGGCCGAACAGGATGCGGCCACCCAAGCTTTAGAGCTGTTGCAGACAGCAGGTGAAAACATGAATGCCTGAGAAGATGCTTACCCAAGGTGCTCGTTGCGGCTATGTCGCGATTATCGGCCGTCCCAATGTGGGAAAATCAAGCCTACTCAATTGTATTCTAGGCCAAAAAATCAGTATCACCGCGCGTCGTCCCCAGACCACCCGTCACCGGATTTTAGGGATTAAAACCTCCCCCGATGCACAGGCGATCTATGTGGATACCCCTGGCCTTCAGGATAAAGAGCGCCGACTCATGAACCGGTACCTGAATCGGGCCGCGGATTCTGCCATTGAGGACGTGGATCTCATTTTATTCATAGTCGAAGCTTACCGATTTACCGAGGAGGATGAACGGATCTTGCAGCGATTACGTCGGCGTGGGGTTCCCATCGTTCTAGTGCTCAATAAGGTAGACCGAGTCGCTGATAAAAAAACCTTGCTGCCCATTATGGAGCAGCTTTCTAAGAAAATGGAGTTTGCAGCTATTGTCCCTGTCTCTGCCTGGAAAGGGGATAATGTGGCAGTGCTAGAAAAAAAGGTTGCTGGGCTGTTGCCGGAAGGGCCGATGATATACCCTGAAGATCAGGTGACAGACCGCAGCGAGCGCTTCCTCGCGGCAGAACTTATTCGTGAGAAATTAACGCGCCATTTGGGACAAGAATTACCCTATGCTCTCACGGTATTCGTGGAATCTATAGAGGAAGAAAAGAACCTTTACCGCATTGCTGCGACGATTTATGTTGAGCGCCCTGGGCAGAAAGCTATCGTGATTGGTAAGAAGGGGGAAGGCCTCAAGCGTATTGGTTATGAGGCCCGACTTGATATGGAACGAATGTTTGGAGGTAAGGTTTACTTGGAATTATGGGTCAAAGTTCGCGAAGGGTGGTCGGATAATGAACACTTACTGCGTAGTTGGGGGTACGACAGTCCTTAGCTTCCGAGTAGAGGCTGTTTCTTATCCCCCAAGCATGGCTTTGACTTCACGGATCTCAGCTTCGTTTTCCTCTAGATTGATGACGCTAATATCGGTACTAAAGCCTAGTTTGGCAAGAGCGGGTATAGTATGCCAATCTTCATGAGATTCCATATCCTCAAGATTGCTTTGTAATTTCGCTACGATAACCACATCCACTAAATCGGGTTCTGGTTTGGGGTTTCGTTGAAGGTTATTATGTTCGGCGGTAACCGCTACGAGCTCTGATGGAAAATGCCAACTATGGAGGATAGCCTTACCGAGAGGGCTAGAAAGCTGGGTAATAATCTCGTCCAACATTGTCTCGTTTTCTAGCAATTCCGGAGTATCTTCAGCCCGCATGAGAATAGGAAGGGAGCCGATCTGATGAATAAGCCCTCCTAGCAGCGCCTCATCAGCTTTAAACTTGTCTATCTGGGTGGCAAGTACATAGGCGATGGCGGCTACCTGGGTGCTTTGTTCCCAAAGTTTGCGCATGCGTCGATCCACGGATTCGGAGGTCGCTTGGAATATTTGCTCCATCACTAAACTGGTCACGAGGTTGCGGACTAAGGTAATTCCTAGGCGAGCTAGAGCCATCTGGACATTGTCAATGGGGTGACGGCCCCGGTAGAGGGGGCTATTTGCAATTTTAATCAGACGAGCCGAGAGGGCCGTATCGGTGACAATAATTTTTGCGACATCGGCTGCCGAAGTATTCGGATCGTCGACCACCTCGCGAATCTTGAGGGCGACCTCGGGCAAGGTGGGTAACACCAAATGATTGTTGTTCAAATCTTCAAGGATCTCCGTGCAGAATTGTTCTATTTGTATCACCTCGTTTTCCTCCGGGCGTTGATAGCGTATTGGTTCCTGGTATAAAACCTGGTGAGCCAATACTTCCTAGCACTCTTGCTAGTCCTACATATCGGCAATATAAGGGTTTGCCTGAATTATTGAGCCAAGATAGCGTTATTGTCTTGATGGGCATTGCTTTGTTGGGAATAGAGCACAAAAGCATTTGACACCTTTTTTCCCCATACGGTATTTTCAGGGGTTTATCTTTATTCAGGATGAAATTGGCGAAAATAGCGCCATTTAGCTAATAGGTAACTAATTTGATTAGGGAATTTCCGCGTATCCAGCGTCTGCCGCCTTATGTTTTTAATATTGTCAACGAGTTGAAGGCTAAGGCCCGGGCTCGAGGGGAAGACATTATTGATTTTGGGATGGGCAATCCGGATCGACCCACGCCCAAGCATATTGTGGATAAACTGGTGGAGGTTGCGCAGCGCCCAGATACCCACCGTTATTCTGTCTCACGAGGGATTCCTCGACTGCGCCGGGCGATCTGTCAATGGTATCGGCGGCGCTACAATATAGCATTGGATCCTGAAAGCGAAGCCATTGTGACCATTGGCTCTAAGGAAGGACTGGCCCACTTGGCACTGGCTACGCTAGGAGCGGGAGATGCCGTCTTGGTGCCTAATCCCGCTTATCCTATCCACCCTTATGGGGTGGTGATTGCAGGGGCGGATATCCGTCATGTCCCCCTTGTCCCTGGGGGGGATTTCTTTGCTGAATTAGAAAAGGCGATTAAGGATACTTGGCCTCGGCCTAAGATGTTGGTGCTCAACTTTCCTGCCAATCCCACCGCCCAGTGCGTGGATTTATCCTTTTTTGAGCAGGTGATTGCAATTGCTCGTGAGCATAAGATTTGGGTTGTACATGATCTGGCTTATGCCGAGATCGTGTTTGATGGTTACTTTGCGCCCTCGATTTTGCAAGTCCCAGGGGCCAAGGATATCGCTGTAGAGTTTTATTCTTTGTCCAAGACTTACAATATGCCAGGTTGGCGGGTGGGTTTTATGTGTGGCAATCCCATGTTAATAGCCGCGCTGACCCGCATGAAATCCTATTTGGATTATGGCATGTTTACGCCTATTCAAGTGGCGGCCATCACCGCTTTGGAAAGTTCCCAAGACTGTGTAAAAGTGATTTGCGACACTTATCGGAGACGCCGTGATGTACTATGCCAAGGCCTTGCAAGTGCAGGCTGGGATGTGGACCTGCCCAAGGCCACGATGTTTGTCTGGGCGCCCATTCCAGAGCCTTTTCGCCACCTCGGGTCTTTGGAGTTTTCCAAAAAGTTGCTGAATGAGGCTAAAGTAGCGGTGTCGCCTGGCGTTGGGTTTGGGACTTACGGCGATGATTTTGTTCGCTTTAGCTTGATTGAAAATGAACACCGTACCCGCCAGGCCATCCGCGGGATACGGCATATGTTCAGGCAGGCCCAGTGAGTCATTTTTTTTATTTTAATTAAGGAGAAGCCTGTTGGAACCAGTCAAGGTAGGTTTGCTCGGCTTAGGTACAGTCGGTGGCGGTACAGTTAATGTTCTCTCGCGTAATGCCGAGGAAATTACCCGCCGCGCTGGGCGTGGTATTCAGGTCTGCTGTGCTGCAACCCGTGACCCTCATAAGGTCCGTAGCTGTAATACGGAGGGTATCTGGCTGACGACTAATCCCCATGAAGTGGTGACCGATCCCCAGGCTGAAATTATCGTCGAGCTCATGGGGGGAACCGACTTAGCGCGCACCCTGGTGTTGAAGGCGATTGCCGAGGGTAAGCATGTGGTCACGGCAAATAAGGCGTTAATTGCCCTTTATGGCAACGAGATCTTTACGGCAGCGCAAAAAGCGGGCGTCATGGTCGCCTTTGAAGCGGCTGTGGGAGGCGGTATTCCCATTATCAAGGCCCTACGCGAAGGCCTTGCCGGTAACCACATTGAATGGTTAGCCGGGATTATCAATGGCACCAGTAACTTTATCCTTACCGAGATGCGGGATAAGGGGTGTGATTTTGCTGAAGCTTTATTGGATGCCCAGCATCGAGGCTACGCTGAGGCCAACCCTACTTTTGATGTGGAAGGGATTGATGCTGCCCACAAGCTCACAATTCTAGCCTCCATTGCCTTCGGTATTCCGTTACAGTTCGAACAGGTCTATACCGAAGGCATTGGCGGGATGACTCGTGAAGATATTGATTATGCCGGGCAACTAGGCTATCGGATTAAACATTTGGGGATTGCCCGGCGAGTAGTGGGGGGTATTGAGCTCAGGGTTCATCCTACCCTCATTCCCTACCGTCGATTGATTGCTAATGTGGATGGAGTGATGAATGCAATCTTGGTGAAAGGGGATGCTGTCGGACCCACCCTTTACTACGGTCCAGGGGCAGGCTCCGATCCCACCGCCTCTGCGGTAGTTGCCGATCTGGTGGATGTGGTGCGGGCTTTGACTTCTGATCCAGAAAATCGAGTACCCCATCTTGCTTTTCAGCCCCATGCCTTGGCGGAAATTCCCATTCTTTCCATGGAAGAGGTAAAAACGGCCTATTATCTGCGGATGCGGGCAGTGGATCGGCCCGGTGTGTTGGCCGAAGTCACCCGGGTCTTCGGGGATCAAAGTATCAGCATCGAGGCCATCCTTCAAAAGGAACCGGCAGCCGGCGAAAACCATGTACCCATTATCATATTGACCCAGCCAGTGCTGGAAAGGAATATGAATGAAGCCATTCGCCGTATCGAGGCTCTAAAGTCCATTGAAGGATCGGTGACCCGGATTCGCCTAGAAACCCTGTGCTAAGGGCAGCCTGACCCGGGGCATTTTTAAAATAGTCTTTGTCTTTGAGAACTTTTACCCTTACAGTAGTCCGATTAAAACAGGATTTTCCATTATGCCATTTCGAGCTCGTTATACCGGCCTGATTGATAAATATCGCGACCGCTTGCCGGTCCATGACGATACCCGGGTGATTAGCTTAGGAGAGGGGAATACCCCCCTTATCAGATTGAATAATATCCCCCGAGAGTTGGGCCGGGAGGTCGATATTTATGTGAAGTATGAGGGACTCAACCCAACCGGTTCTTTTAAGGACCGGGGAATGACCATGGCCGTCACCAGGGCTGTTGAGGAGGGCAGTCGCGCCATTATCTGCGCCTCTACCGGCAACACTTCGGCCTCGGCAGCCGCCTACGCGGCGCGAGCGGGAATTACCGCATTTGTCCTTATTCCGGAAGGTAAAATTGCCCATGGCAAGCTTGCTCAGGCCATGATGCATGGGGCTATAGTGATCCAAATCAGGGGTAATTTTGATAGGGGGATGCAACTCGTCAAGGAGGTGGCGAGTAAGGCGCCCGTGACCATTGTCAATTCCATTAATCCCTATCGGATCCAGGGACAAAAGACGGCAGCTTTTGAAATTATTGAAGAACTGGAATGTGCCCCGGATTTCCATTGCCTGCCGGTGGGGAATGCGGGCAACATTACCGCCCATTGGATGGGTTACAGTGAATACCATGCCCATGGGATCGTCAATACCCGGCCCCGCATGTGTGGCTATCAGGCCAGCGGGGCGGCCCCCTTTCTAGAAGGTAAAATGGTGGACCAACCGGAAACCATTGCTACCGCCATCCGTATTGGCCATCCCCAAAGCTGGGATAAGGCTTGGGGAGCACAGCAGGAATCCCAGGGTTGGTTTAGTGCTTGCTCTGACGAAGAGATTCTAGCCGCTCAAAAATTGCTTGCCGAAAGAGAAGGCGTGTTTTGCGAGCCCGCTTCGGCGGCTGCTCTAGCC
The DNA here is from genome assembly GCF_000024725.1 of Nitrosococcus halophilus Nc 4. Taxonomy (NCBI): domain Bacteria; kingdom Pseudomonadati; phylum Pseudomonadota; class Gammaproteobacteria; order Chromatiales; family Chromatiaceae; genus Nitrosococcus; species Nitrosococcus halophilus. Next base: position 733,121 of record NC_013960.1, read on the forward strand.
GGATCGATACGGGACATTGAGGCTGGCAAGATACCTGGGGGTAGCAAGATTGTTTGTACCCTGACTGGCCATGGTCTGAAGGATCCGGATACGGCTATTGCCCAGAGTAAAGCGCCTGTGGTGACGGTTGAAGCGAGCCTAGAGTCGGTTCAAGCGGCTATCTTAGAGAATCTGGAAAGTTAGCCTAGAGATGAAATTACCCTTAATTGTTAGTCTCTTTATGTGTAGGCTGTATCTCGGATAGGGGCAATGTAAAATGGAAGGTGGCGCCGCCGCCGGGTGTATCGGAGATCCATAAATCTCCCTGGTGGGCTTTGATAATGGAACGGCTGATGGAAAGCCCCATCCCCATTCCCTCATTTTTGGTCGAGAAGCGCTGCTTGAAAACCTTATCGTTGAGTGGAGGGCTAATGCCTGGACCGGTGTCCTGAATTTGGACCTCAACGGCATGGTCTTGAGTGGAAATGGTCTTAATAGTGATAAATTTTCGCTCTGCTTCCGTGAGCGCTTCCACCGCGTTGCGAACGAGATTGAACACCACTTGCTGAATTTGGATTTTATCAATGGAGACCAGAGGTGGCTGAGAACTAAATTCGAAATTTACCTTGATATCACTTTCAGTTGTTTCTCCTAAAGCCAGTCGGCTGGCATCGTAAACAACCGTATTAAGGGCTTCCGGGGTTCGATGCAACTCCCCGGTTCGAGCAAACTCCCGAAGGTGATGGATAATGGAGGCTGCCCGTTCCGCCTCAGCGACGGTTTTATCCATCAATTCGCAAATAGTCTGGGTGACTTGGCCCTTACCAGCCATGATCATTTGCTGGCAGGCCCGGACATAGTTAATGATAGCCGTAATGGGTTGATTGACTTCATGGGCGAGGGTGGTGCCCAGTTCACCCAGGGTGCTGAATTGACTGGCTTGAAGTAAATCATTTTGTAACTTACGCATCCGTGCCTCGGTCTCCTTGCGCTCAATGGCGACCGCCAGGGTATTTCCCGTCGATTCTAGAAAACTAATATCATTGTTGGTCATGGTCCAGGGCTGCTCTGAGCTGGCCCATAAAACACCTAGGCATCTATCTCGACCAGAGAGGGGCAGGGCAACTCCGCTGTGTCCATATTGTTCAGTGAGTAGTGAACTCCGAAACCGCTCATCGGTATGTAAATCTTCGGCAAAAACCCTCTTGCCGGAAATCAAAACATGGGTAATAAGGGGGTTTGGGTGGGTGAGAGAAGTGGTTTGACCCACCCGGGAACTCCACCCACCCGTGGCCGCCCGTAGCAGTAGGGTTTTACGATCGGGAAGTAATTCTAGGATCTTGACGCATTTTATTGTTTTGAGGGTTTGGGTAATGAGATGGACAGCTTCTTTCATTAGGGCATCAATCCCTATCCCCGAGAGCACCTGATGGCTGAGATGGGACAGGGCTACGAGTTGCTTGGCATGGATTCGGAGTTCTTTCTCGGCCCGTTTGCGCTCGGTAATCTCATGCCACTGTCGTAGGGTGCGTTCTGCCACATGGGGCATGTCATTGAGGGTGGCCTCGGATTTGACGATATAGTCCAATGCTCCTGCCTTCATGGCCTCAACCGCCATTTTTTCATCCCCGTAACTGGTCATCACGATGACCGGAAAGGGGGAAACGCTGATTCCGGGTGACAGGAGTTCAATGCCACTGCCGTCCGGTAAGCGGATATCGGTAATGACAAGATCGGGGAGGGTGTGGTTAAGATATTCCCGCGCTTCCCGGAGGGTACGTGCTACCATTAAATCGATAGGCGTAGCTTGCCCCTGCAATGCCCGTCGCACGAGTTCCGCATGGGCCTCTTCGTCTTCGATGAGGAGAAGCTGTATAGGTTTTTGAGGGGAAACGTCTTCCCTTGGAGTGAGGGGAGCAGGCTTCATTAGGCTAACTTGGATGAGGTTTCGGACCAGGGATAATGATTCCAAGCCAGCCAATAGAAACCCAAATCCTCCATCATTCGGTTGAAACTATCGAAATCCACAGGCTTGACCAGATAACTATTGACATGCTCGCTATAGGCTCGGGCCACATCCTGCTCTGCCTGAGAGGTGGTCAGTACCACAATGGGAATATTGGTGATTTCAGGAGTGGACCGAATGGTCTCCAGTATTTCTAGACCATCGATACGGGGTAGACGCAGGTCGAGCAGAATGACATGGGGACGGGGACTCGCTTTTGGATTGGTATAGTTGCCCTGTCGGAATAGGTACTGGAGCGCTTCTTCTCCATGGGAGACATGATAAATGCGATTAGCGATGCGATGTTCTTGAAAACTGCGTATCACCAGTTCTGCATGATCCGCATTATCTTCAATCAGCAAAATATTCAAAACTTCACCTTTCATCTTTAAGCTGGGACCTTTGGGATAGAGAAATAAAATGTGCTTCCTTGGCCTGGACCTTCTGATTCAACCCAGACCCGCCCTTCATGGACTTCAATAATGCGCTTCACAATAGCAAGGCCGATCCCCGTACCCTCCACATCTTGATCGAGCCTATCAAATAGATCAAAAATCTTTTCATGATAGCGGGAACTGATTCCCATACCATTATCCCGCACGTAGCATAGCAGTTCCCCCTCTCTTTCTAGGGCATTGATCTCAATCCGGGGTTCTTTTTGCTCGCCCATGAACTTAACAGCATTTTCAACAAGGTTCTGCATGACCTCTAGAAGCCGTTTCCGATCGCCAAAAAGGAGGGGTAAGTCGGGGCCAATTTCAACTTGGACATTTCGCTCAATGATAGCGCCTTTAACCAGTTCGACGGTCTCCCGGGCGAGATGTTCTAGGGAAACCTTTTCCGGTGGGTTAACCAAGCGGCCAATGCGGGAGAGCTCTAGCAAGTCGTCAAGCAATAATTGCATTTTATCTGCCGCAGCCTGGATGCGCTTAATATCTCCTTGCATCTGTTCCCTGTCACCTTGGGAGAGGCTGCGCTTCAGCATGCCTGAAAAGCCTTTAATGGTGATTAAGGGGCTGCGGAGATCATGGGAAACGGTATAGATAAAGCGTTCCAGTTCTGCGTTTTTTTCTTCCAATTCTTTGAGGTGATGGCGCTCCTTTTCAATCTGCTGCCGCAGTTTTTTCTGCATATCGCTTAAGGAGAGTAGCATCCGGCCCACTTCATCATTACTATTACTCTCAATGGCATTTTCCAGATTGCCGCTGGCAATGGCCATGGAAAGAAATTGCGCCCTTTGGATAGGCCGGGTAATTGCGCCAATGACCATGAAGCCAACGCCAATGGCAAACGTTACAAACAAGATTATCCCCCCTAGAGTGACATATTGTTCTTGCTTGACTGCTGCTATCCGCTCTTGCAAAAGTTCATTCAGGGATGAGGAGGCGGTATCGAAAAAATGAAATCCGGCGTTTACCGCTTGCGTTGCGGTGTTGTAGGTCTCACTTGCGCCCAGCTTGCTATTGTTGCTGACTCCAGCCAGTAAGCCGTTGTTTATTAAATTGAAGAAACGATTGCTGGCTTGGGAGAACTCCTCGGCGGATTGCTCCAGTCTGGCTCTCAAGGCGGGGGTATTGTCGATAATAATGTTGAGATTTTTTTCAATTTGTCTTTTATAGAGATCCGCTACTTTCTGTAAACCAATCAGATCGGTTTTATCTTTTTCACTGATTTGCGAATTGCCCACTGTTTTTACCGCTACCGCCCGTAATATACCGATGGTGTTTATTAAGTTCGGTAGCTGATTTTGTATCGTGTCTACCAAGTAATAACTGTCGGTGTGGGGGTCCAGGGTTAAATTGGAGGAATGTTTGACCTTGGCAATTAAGTCAATGATCAGGGTAATTAGGCTATTGTGTCGAGCCGTGCTTTCTTTGGGGGACAAATCGACGACCTGACGTTGCAATTGCTCCCAGTGGGTCTGGATATTCCGCCATCCCTCGGCCGTATTAAGGGCTGCACCGTATTGCGCCTCTTCTTCGTTGACGGCTTGAATACGTTCCCTGATTTGCTTTTGTTTCTGCTCTAATTGATCCTTAACCTTGGCGCCGCTGCTAAGATAAAGGCTGGCCAGGCCACGGTGCTCCATGGAGGCTTGCATCAAATTCCGCAGGGCACGGCTATACTCGATACCATAGGTTTCCTTCTGGGTAAATTCGATTTCCTGGCCTTTATCCCTGCTCAGTGCATACCCTAGCAGAAGGATAGCGATAATCAGGGGAATGGTGACTGAGGTGATTTTCCACTTCAGGGCTAGGTCGGAGAATAATCGCTTAAAACTCAAGCTTGCCAATAAGCTCATTGCCCTGTTTCTTTACCAAGTTAATCAAATCCATGCTAACGGGTGGTCGCCATTCCTTAGTCAAGATAACGTTGGGTTAAGTTTTCATAAGCATCAATCCGGCGATCCCGCAGGTAAGGCCAGATTCGGCGAATGACCTCGATACGTTGAAGGTCTATTTCCGCCACTAATACTGCGGCTTCATCCATCGGCCCCATAGCAAGCACTTCCCCTTGAGGTCCAGCGATAAAACTTGCGCCCCAGAACTGGATACCCGGTGTCTGTTGGCTAGGGTCGGGTTCTATCCCAATCCGGTTGCTGGCGAGAAGGGGCAAGCCATTGGCAATGGCATGGCCCCGTTGTACAGTGATCCAAGCTTCCTGCTGTCGAGACTTTTCCACTTCATCATCTCGAGGATCCCAACCGATGGCGCTAGGATAGAGCAGCAATTCCGCGCCCCCTAAGGCCATCAGACGGGCCGCCTCGGGATACCATTGATCCCAGCAGACTAAGATTCCAAGGCGTCCCACCGAGGTCTCAATAGGCGTAAATCCTAAATCACCTGGAGTAAAATAAAATTTTTCATAAAAATTGGGGTCGTCAGGAATATGCATCTTGCGATAACGTCCAGCAATGTGGCCGTCTGTCTCCAAGACCACCGCTGTATTATGGTAAATCCCGGGCGCTCGGCGCTCGAACAGGGAAATAACCAGGACAACCCCCAGCTCTGCCGCCAAGGTTCCAAAGACTTCTGTTGAGGGACCGGGAATGGGCTCTGCCAGGTCAAAATACTGGGTATCCTCAGTTTGACAAAAGTAGGGTCCCGTATGCAGTTCTGGCAATAGAATTAGCTTCGCGCCTTGTTCAGCCGCTTTTCGAATCCCTTGGATGCTGTATTTGAGGCTCTCTTGGCGCTGCTGGCTACAGGCTTGCTGAACGATAGCAACTTTCAATGGTATATCCGATGGTGGTGAAAAATCCGGATTTCAAGAGGGCACCCTAGCTAGAGGATACCCGCCGGTAGCTGCATGGCCATGCAGTGGAGACTGCCATATTGTTGAATGAGAGGAAGGCAGTCAATGCCGACCGCTTGCCGATCCGGGAAACAACTTTGGAGAATCGATAGGGCCTGGGTATCGGCGGGATCTTGGTAGGTAGGGACCAAAACCGCCCCATTGAGAATAAGAAAATTGGCATAGCTTGCCGGTAGTCGCTGACCTTCGGCATTAAATTTAGGGCTCGGCCAAGGCAATGGCACCAAACGGTAAGGGGCGCTTTTAGCCGTTTGCAGGGTTCGTAGTTCTCCTTCCATGGCTTGAAGCTCAGGGTAATGTTGGTCTTTCGGATCATCACAAGCCACATAGCATATTGTCTGGGGGTCACAGAAACGGGCCAAGGTATCGATATGGCCGTCGGTATCATCCCCAGCGAGTTGGCCGTGGTGTAGCCATAGTACTTGCTCAACGCCTAACCACTGCTTAAGCTGCACTTCCATGGCTTCCTGGGTAAGGTTACCATTACGAGTTCCAGATAACAAGCAACTTGCGGTAGTGAGTAAGCTGCCTGCACCATCGACTTCAATACTGCCTCCCTCAAGAGTCAATGCTAACTGTTTGAATGTAATGGTCCCAAAAACACCTTGTGTATATAGCCGTGCTGTGACCTCATTATCCAGCCTGGCTTCATATTTACCCCCCCAGCCATTGAAAACAAAATCCAGCAGTAGAGGCCGTCCCTCTGGATCCAAGCAGCCCAGAGGGCCATAGTCTCGAACCCAAGTATCATTGAAAGGGGCCACATGAAGGGAGAGGGCAGCTTGATTTATCCTTTGTTGCGCCAACTGCTTTTTCACGTGGGCCAGGTGATCCGGGTGGCGGCAAACAATGAGTAACTTTTCTCGGCTGGCGATCTCGCGGGCAATGTTCAGGTACACCGCCTCAATTTCCTTCAGCCAAGGTCCCCAGTCACTTTCAGCAGTGGGCCAGGTCAGCATGACTCCACTTTGGGGAGCCCATTCTGGAAGTAAGGTATATTTAGGATTGTTCATGATTCCATGGGGTCTCCTTAGGGTAGAGAAGGGCTAAAGATAAGGGGGACCCACCAATAACTGATCCCGGTGATGGCTAGGAGACCGGCTAAGTTAAGATAAAATCCGGCCCGTGCCATCTGGGGAATACTAATGAGGCCAGTGCCAAAGACAATGGCATTAGGGGGAGTGGCCACCGGCATCATAAAGGCGCAGCTGACCGCCAGGGTGACGGGGATTAAGAGCTGCAAGGGGGGTTGGCCCAAGCTTAAGGCGACAGAACCCAGAATAGGTAGGAATACGGAGGTTGTGGCCGTGTTGCTGGTGAGTTCTGTGAGGAACATCACTGTCGTCGCAATCCCCAGCAATATCAGCCAAGGGGGTAAGCCGGATAGCAGGGTGAAGCTATCGCCGAGCCAGTTAGCCAGTCCTGTGTCACTGATGCTGGCAGCAAGGCTGAGTCCTCCCCCGAAGAGCAACAAAGTGCCCCAGGGCAATTGCTCTGCCGTGGTCCAATCCATGAGAAAATGCCCCCGTTGCCAATCAACGGGAATGAGAAACAGGAGAATGGCGCCAAAGAGGGCGATTCCCGGATCATTAAGCGCGAAGTGGGGGGCCATCGCTTCGATTAGGGGGCGTAGCAACCAAAGGGCGGCGACTAGCGTAAAGACCATACTGACCCTGCGTTCAGCCCGAGACACAGGACCGAGTTGCTTTAGTGCCTGGCGCATCTGGACCCTCTGATCGCCGTGTTCTCTATGAAGGCCTGGAAATGCGACTTGGGTAAGCATGAGCCAAGCAAGGGTTAAGAGCACTAGCAGAAAGGGGGCTGCCAGCAGCATCCATTCCGCAAACCCTAACTCCAGGCCATAGGTTTCCAGAACAAAGCCGGCTAATAGCGCATTGGGCGCCGTTCCTACGAGGGTGCCGAGGCCGCCTATGCTGGCCCCATAGGCGGTGCCTAACAGAAGGGCCACCGCAAAAGGGGAAGATGGCGGGGTAGATTCTTTCGTTCCTCGAAGCCCTTCAATCACAGAGATGGCGATGGGCAGCATCAGCATAGTGGTGGCGGTATTGCTAATCCAAAGGCTGAGAAAGGCACTAGCGGCCATGAAGCCGCCAAGGGTCGCCGCAGGTGAAGCCCCCATGTGGCTGAGGATAAAGTAAGCAAGACGCCGGTGCAGGCCGCAGCGCTGCATCCCCAAGGCAATGATGAAACCTCCCATAAATAAAAAGATAAGTGGATTAGCATAAGGGATTGCCGTTTCCCGGATGTCGGCAATTCCAAACAGGGGAAATAGGACCAAAGGGAGGAGTGCGGTAACGGGGATCGGTAAGGCTTCTGTAATCCACCAGATAGCCATTAACAAAGCTACCGCGGCGGTTCGCCAAGCTTCAATATCCAAGCCAGGAGGAGGCGGTAGCACCAGAAGCGAAACCACCACCAAGGGGCCAAGAATAAGCCCAATGTATTGGCGGCGATGATAGGGGTATTGAGCCGTGGATTCGGTCATTATTATGGCATTAATTTTTTAGAGGCTGATCACGAAAATTTCACCGAAGGGTAACTGCCTAGTCACATCTGGCCATTACAGTCGCCAACAGTTTTGGTGGGAGACAGCGACTTATGGCATCGTTACATTACCGTACCATTTGGCTCTCTGATATTCATCTGGGTTCTCGGGGCTGTAATGCAGAGTTCTTGCTAGATTTCTTGACCCAGGTTGAAGCAGAGCGGCTTTATCTTGTAGGAGATATTATTGATTTTTGGAAGCTTAAAAACGGCTGGTATTGGCCTAAACTGCAAAACGAAGTCGTGCGCAACGTCCTGCAGAAGGCGGCAAACGGTACCGAAGTGATCTATATACCTGGAAATCATGATGAGTTCTTTCGGGATTATGTCGGTAAAAATTTTGGCGGTATTCGAATCGAGGCGCAAGCAATACACGTTACCGAAGATGGCCGGCGCTTTTTAGTCCTCCATGGGGATGAATTTGATAGCATCGTTTGCCATAGTAAGTGGGTGGCTTTGATTGGCGGCCATGCCTACGATATGCTTCTGGTATTTAATCGATGGTTCAATTTTTTCCGGCGTAAGCTGGGTTTCCCCTATTGGTCTTTGTCCGCATATCTTAAACACAAAGTTAAGAATGCGGTTAACTTTATCAGCAATTATGAACAGGCCCTGGTTCATGAGGCTAAGCGTCAAGGAGTCGGTGGCATCATCTGTGGTCATATTCATAAAGCGACGGTGGAAGATTTTGAGGGGGTTTTATACTGTAATACCGGAGATTGGGTAGAGAGTTGTACGGCGCTGGTAGAAAATAAAGCTGGCCAGCTTGCCATTCTTCATTGGGCTGATGAAAGCGTCTTTTTGATTAACGAAGATGCCCCTGCAAGCATTGAACGTAAGAGGCGTTTAGTCAGCACCAATTAACAGAGACACTTCATCGGCACTTTAACGAAGTTGGAAGCTCCTTCCAATAGGGTGGGGAGCCGTCACGAGAACCCTTTATCCCAGTTATTGATTCTCTGGTTCTAGCGGGTTAATAGCTGGGATAAAGGAAACCTTTGAAGTTCTCCATGGATGGTGAACGACCCCCTAGCGAGGTCGCGAAGTGAAACGGCGCGCCGAGCGCAAGGGCCACATAACGTGTTGTTCGCTGCGGCGCGTTTCGGTAACATCGACCCCAGGCTAGGGTGTGGTCTCAATAGGGAGGCCTTGGGGTTGTTATCAGAAGACCGGCCATGATGTAAAACCCGACCGGCACATCCATTTTGGCTACCGCGAGGAGCGTGGGAAGTTAGGCCTGTGGAGGGGCACAGCCTCCTGACGATACCGGGCAAGACCTGGGACAATAGGGGCCTCGATGAAGCAGGAAACGCGCAGAGGACAACCGGGCAGGAGCCCGGTCGGCGAAAGCAGATAAGCCGATAATTGTCACTCATAAGCAGCGAACTCCGATTTCATTTCCCTCCTATTATTTTTTCCCATTCCAGCAACGACTGTAAAATAATTGATACACTTCAATTGTTGCTCTAGTTTTCTAGATTTTAATGGGTGCTCGAGTTATTAATCATTTCCTTTGTTGCCATTTTGTTAACTCAATAATACAAATAAAATTTCTTGCTTAGCGCAGCCTTGCTTAAAAAATATATAATAAAAACAATAACATAATCTCTATCGTGTTTTTGCCTAGAATTTAATCTAAAAAATCTTCTATTTTTATCTAAAAGGTTCAAAGAAAGAACCGATAGTTTTGATGCGGATCATGGAAAGTCAGCGAAAGGCTAGCCTTAAAAATGGAAGTGGAATAAACTGCCTGTGGCAAATCACGAAGAATGGTCTAAAACGGCTCTGCCGGAGGAACCCAAAAACCCTCAGATTCAACCGGCGTCTTCCCCACCTCAAGATCTTGAACGCCTAGCTCGGGAACTCCAGACCTCTCAAACCGCGTTAGAGGTAAAAAGCCAGGAACTCCAGCAGTCCCAGCAAGCGCTGGAAGAGGCGCGAAATCGCTGTGCCGAGTTATATGATTTCGCCCCGGTGGGTTATCTCACTTTGGATTGCCAGGGCTATATTCAGGAGATCAATCTGACGGGAGCAGCGCTGCTAGGGGCAGAGCGTTCACATATCGTCGGAGAGTTATTTAGCGTCTGGGTCGTGCAGCGGGATATCCCAGTGTTTCTTTCTTTTCTTAAGGCAGTTTATCAGGAAGGGGGTAAAGCGGCTCAGGAACTCCGTCTCAAACGCTGGGATGGCAAAATCATTTATGCCCATTTAGAAAATTTAGCCTTAAGAGGGCAAAAAGAGGGAGAGAGGAGTCGCCGTATTGCCTTGCTGGATTTCAGCGCCCGGACTCAGTCCCAGGTCCAGCTGCAGCAAAGTCGGGAAGAACTTTTTCAGTGTGCCCAACTCACCCTCCTGGGTGAACTTGGAGTAGGATTAGCCCATGAAATTAATCAGCCTCTAGCCGCTATCGCTACCTATGCTCAAGAGTGTGTACGCCGATTGCGTACCAGTACAAGGGACCCGGTTTCTTTACTGAGCGCCATGGAGGAGGTTGTTATTCAAGCAGAACGCGCTAGTGAAATCATCAGGCGCTTGAGGCAATGGGTCCCTTGGGAACTACAGCAGCCTCAGAGGATCCAAATCAATAAAATTATTTTGCGGGCGATAGAGTTAGTGGAGCCTAGGCTAGATTATGAAGGGATTTCGATTTCGCTAGGGGTGCCCCATGACTTACCGCCTATCTTTGTCAGCCCCATCGAGGTGGAACAGGTTTTGCTAGATTTGTTGTGCAAGGTGATGGATACGATGGCGAACGATCCGTCATCTCGCCGTGAATTAAAGCTAACGGCGAAACTAAACGCAGCCCGGGAGATTGAAGTGAGGGTCAGTACCAAGGCGGGGCAGGCCGTCGACCGGCTCGAACAGGTGTTCGAATCCCTTTTTACTACCCAACCTGAAGGGTTAGGACTGGGTTTAGCCATCAGCCGTAGTCTTATTGAAAAACATGGTGGACGGCTATGGGCTATGCCCCGCTGGGAGCAGGGCGCCACCTTTCGTTTTACTTTGCCTGTTTTGCCTAAGGATAACCAGAATGAATAGTGAGAGTCATCCAGCAATTGTGTTTGTCGTTGACGATGATGAGGCGGTGCGGGACTCTCTGCGCTGGGTTATCGAGTCAGCGGGGTTTAAGGTCAAAACTTACCCTTCGGCAGGCGAGTTTTTGAAGAAGTTGGACCCTAGCCAATCGGGGTGTTTGGTGCTTGATGTTCGGATGCCTGAAATGAGCGGTTTACAGTTGCAGAAATTGCTTTCGGAAAAAAACAACCCCCTCCCTGTCATTTTTATTTCTGCCCATGGGAGTGTCCCCGATGCGGTAGGTGCGTTGCATGGGGGAGCCATTGATTTTCTTATGAAACCCTTTGACAACCAGATCCTCCTAGAGCGTATCGAGAGAAGTATTAAACTGGATCGAAAAAGGCGTGAAACTAGGCAGCAGCAAGAGGAAATTGCCCAGCGGGTGGCCCAGCTCACCTCTCGCGAGCGCCAAGTGATGGAACTCATTGTGAAGGGTAAACCTAACAAGGTGGTGGCTATAGAATTGGGAATTAGCACTAAAACCGTTGAAATCCACCGAGCTCGGGTGATGGAAAAATTGGAGGCTAAAAACCTGGCCGATCTGATCCATTTAGCACGTTTTTTGGAAGACACAAACGTTGAGTCGTCGCCTAACTAATTCTCCAAGTTCGTCCTGAACTTTTCGAATGAGTTGGTTGGCTCAACCAGCCTCAGCCCTTCGGGGCTACGTTTGAAGTTGAAGCGAAAGCGACTCACCCTGGAGTGCATTTCTCAGCCCCAGGCGCTGAGGTCAAAGGCAATGAACTACGGAGCGACACAGGAGCGAATGCCGAGACTGAACGACCCTTCAAACATTGGCGAGAGAACCCTTACTTTTCGGAGTCACGAAAGTGAATAGAGTTTTTGTATTAGACACTGATAAAACAGCGCTGATGCCGTGCAGGCCCTTAAGGGCTAGGCGGTTGTTGCCCAATAGCGCGTAAAGCATCGCCCAATCGGGCGGTGATATAAGCGCAAGCCGCGAAGCGGATTTACAGAATGCGCTGATTTTTGTAAAATACAAATATCATGAAGAGGGCGTACCAGGAACGATTCTATCCCACAGCTGAACAAGCCGATCTGCTGGCTCGTTCGTTCGGCTGTGCGCGTTTTGTTTGGAACAACACGCTCAAGCATCGTACCGATGCGTTCTATCAGAACGGCGAAGTCATTCCCCATTGGGCGCTGGAAAAAAGGCTTGTCCAACTCAAGCAGGACTTTTCTTGGCTGAATGAGGTTTCCAGCGTCACTAGCGACGGATTCAAATCCGGCAATCCCAAGTACACCGAGCAGTACGAAGCGAAGCTGGCCTATCTGCAGCGTAAGCTGGCGAAGAAGCGGAAAGGTTCCCGTAACCGCAACAAACTGCGGCTGAAGGTGGCCCGTGTGCACACTAAAATAGCTGACTGCCGTAGGGACGCCACCCACAAGGCGAGCCGCACACTGATCAACGAAAACCAAGTCGTGTGCGTTGAATCTCTGGCGGTGAAGAACATGATCAAACACCCCCGGCTTGCCAAGCCCATAGCCGATGCCCATTGGGGTGAGTTTGTCCGTCAACTGAAGTACAAGGCGCAGTGGGTAGGGCGAACCGTAGTCGAGATCGACCGCGGGTTTCCCAGCTCCAAGCGTTGCCCCACCCCAGGGTGCGGACATATCAACAAAATGCTGCCGCTGGAGGTGCGTGAATGGAGCTGTCCCTCGTGCGGGACTGTCCATGACCGCGACATCGCAGCGGCGATCAATATCAAAACCGCCGGGCTGGCGGGGTTAGCCTCTGGAGCGACTGGAACGGGGGCGACAACAGGTGTTGTCGCCTAGGGAAGGCGTGTTGAACGAGGAAAGTTCTTGGAGTGATCCAACAACCCTCGCCCGACAGGGCGGGGAGAAGTCAGGGTAAAAATAGCTGCAATAACTCGTTCAGCAAGGACAATCCTTTTTCTGTAGGACGGATCTGCTGAAAGTCCCACTCAATCAATTCTAGAGTCTCTGCTTGGTGTAATGCTTTTTCCACCACACTAATGGGAAGGCCCACCCGCTCCTGAAACAGGCGGCTGGGAAATCCCCCCGTCAAGCGCAAGGCGTTGAGCATGAATTCAAAGGCCGCCTCTTGGGGAGAGAGGATCGTTTCCCCGCCGATGCCTTCCGCTGTGCCTGCTTTGGTAAGATAGGCTGAAGGATGTTTAATTTTCCAGATTCGAGTGATGCGGTTTTCCATGGCATCGGAGATTTTTCCATGGGCGCCAGCGCCGATTCCAAGATAATCCCCAAAACGCCAATAATTGAGATTATGCTGACATTGCCGACCCTTTTTAGCAAAGGCGGATACTTCATAGCGGCCATAACCCCCATGAGTTAACTGAGCTTGACAAGCCTCTTGCCAAGTATCGATACCTTCCTCTGAAGGCAGGGAGGGGGGATAGCGGTAAAAATAAGTGTGGGGCTCGATAGTGAGTTGATAGTGGGAAATATGGCTAGGGGCAAAGCTAATGGCTGTGGTGATATCAGCTAGGGCTTGGGTTTCCGTTTGCCCAGGGAGGCCAAACATCAGGTCTAAGTTAATATTATCAAACCCTGCAGTATGGGCCATTGCTATGGCCTGACAGGCCTCCTGGGAGGAGTGGATTCGCCCCAGATTTTTAAGCGCCTCATCGTTAAAGCTTTGGATGCCAAGGGAAAGGCGGTTGATGCCGAGGCTGCGGAATTCAGTGAAACGACCTTGTTCTACGGTTCCCGGGTTAGCCTCCAGGGTAATTTCCATCTGCGGTGCCCAAGACAGGCGGGCCCGCAGTGCTGAGAGCAGCCGATCTAAGCTCTCTGGAGAAAAAAGGCTAGGAGTCCCCCCTCCCATAAAGATGCTGTGGATACGTCGGCCCCAGATCCGCGGCAGATCCTGTTCCAAATCTCGGATCAGAGCATCAATATAAGCGGTTTCCGGGAATTCCTCCGGCAAGGGATGGGAATTGAAGTCGCAATAGGGGCACTTACGAACGCACCAGGGGAGATGGATGTATAGGGCAAGAGGCGGTAGAGCGTGGAATTGGAGCATAGATGAATATTTTGCCTGGGCAGTGAAGAATAAGGCTTTTAGGCTTCTTGGCGGAGGGCATCTAGCAGCACCCTTAAAGCTTTGCCCCGGTGGCTAAGGCGATTTTTTTCTTCTGGCGACAGTTCTGCCGCTGTACAGTGATGCTCAGGCAGGTAGAAGAGGGGGTCGTACCCAAACCCCCCGCTACCCTGGGGAGTGAAAATGATCTGTCCTTCCCAAGTTCCTTGGCAGATGTATGGCGTAGGATCTTGCCAGTGTCGCATATAGACGATGACACACTGATACCGGGCGCTAGGTGGCTTTTCGGGTACCGTCTTGAGGTTTTCTAGGAGTTTTTCCAAATTTTCCTGATCGGTGGCGTTGGGGCCTGCATAGCGGGCTGAGTGGATTCCCGGTTGGCCATCTAGGGCATCGACCTCAAGGCCGGAATCGTCGGCAATGGCCGCCAGCCCCGTATGACGGGCGGCATTGCGGGCCTTAATGAGGGCATTCTCCACAAAACTAAGACCTGTTTCTGCCACCTCAGGCACCTTGAATGCAGATTGGGAAATGACCTCCATTCTAAGCTCGCTTAAAATTTCGCCCATTTCCCGCAATTTGCCGGGATTATTGCTTGCTAAAACAGCTTGTAGCAGGGCCATGGTTTAATTCTTGGCAAGGGCTTCCGTCTGTTTAGCAAGTAAAGTGCCAATTCCGCTTTTCGCTAACTCCAACATGGCTTGCAGCTCGTTCATTCGAAAGGCATGGCCCTCGGCCGTTCCCTGGATTTCGATAAACCCACCGGCCTCGTTCATGATCACATTCATGTCGGTTTCCGCTGTGGAATCTTCTATATAATCTAAGTCCAGTACGGGTCTCCCTTCACAAATACCCACCGATACCGAGGCTACCTGGCCATGAATAGGACTATGGGCAATGACCCTCTTTTTGAGAAGGCTGCCGACTGCATCCACTAGGGCCACATAAGCCCCTGTGATGGAGGCGGTACGGGTGCCCCCATCAGCCTGGATGACATCACAATCAATAGTCACAGTGATTTCCCCCAAAGCGCTGAGATCCACTATGGCCCGTAAGGAGCGGCCAATAAGGCGCTGGATCTCCATGGTGCGTCCCCCTTGGCGCCCCTGAGCGGCTTCCCGCCCCATTCGGATATTGGTAGAGCGGGGGAGCATTCCATATTCAGCGGTTACCCAACCCTGTCCTTTGCCTTTTAGGAAGCGGGGAACTCGGTCTTCGACCGAAGCGGTACAGATAACTCGAGTATCGCCAAACTCTACCAATACCGAACCTTCGGCATATTTGGTGTAGTGGCGGGTAAGGCGGATAGGGCGTAATTCGTCTGGGGCGCGGCCGCTTGGTCTCATGGTTGATTTCCTTTCCGGATTTTAAAAAACCCATATCATCATAACTTCTTCTGAGAGTCATGAGGGTTTCAAAAATCTATATTATAACTTTTAGGTCTCCATGAGGGAGGGAAGGAAGAAAAATAGCGCGGAATAGTGCTTGACTTGATTTATTAATGATAATTATTATCATTTAAATGATAGTATATTTAATAGTATATTTACGATAGTGCCCCCAATTGAACAAAAGCTGAGGCAACGTCTAAGGAGAGCCAAGATGCCCAACTCAATGCCTAATAAAATGCCATTAAGAAAGACCAGCCCACAGGTTGCTTTTTATGGATTGGAAGCTACGGTCTGTTATCTCATGACTCGCTTTATGACCCATCCTTGTTCCCAGACCGCCCGGGCCATTGTTCATCACTTGCAATTGTTGGCGGAACACCCAGAAGTGCAAGATGAAGCGGAAAGCGATAAGGTGTATGGAAAGCTTTTAGAGGAGTGGCAGGTTATTACCTTATCATTATCACAGCATTCTGATTTCTCCCCTCCTTGCCCAGAAGAGGTGTTCTGTAATGAAAAAATGCCCCAACCTTGGAGGCATAAAACTCCGCAAGAACCCACCGTCAGCATTGAGCGGCGTTGGTAGGCGGTTATGAACTGTCCGTGGCCTTCCCCCCTTTAGTGGGGGGAGACCAGTACCCCAGTCGTGGCGGCGCCAGCGATCGGGCATTAGCCCTGTATAGAGCAAGATATTCCTGTTATAGAGGATTCGTGATATTTGGATGAAAAGAATGCTCTTTGCCAACAAGCTGCCGCGCAATTGGTAAGAGTTGGCCATTTCTTTTTTGAGCGCGGTTGGGTTCCTGCCACCAGCGGCAATTTTTCCGCGCGCATTGATTCCAATTGCATGATCATCACCGTGTCCGGCTGGCATAAGGGCCAATTGAGCCCCGAAGGGATGCTGCTTGCGGATTTGGAGGGTAGTTCCTTAACGACCGGCAAGCGCCCCTCCGCCGAGACACTGCTCCACGCCGCCCTATACCGGCGTGTTCCTGAAGCCAATGCCGTTTTCCATACCCATTCGGTTTACTCCACCGTGCTGTCCCGTATGCTATCGGGTGAGTTGATACTGAGCGATTATGAGGTACTGAAAGCCTTCTCCGGAATAGAGACCCACGAGACGACCGTACGGGTTCCTATTTTCCCCAATGACCAAAATATGGGCCGCTTAGCGGCGGCGGTGGACGCTTATTTGGCGCAGAATCCAGACAGCCCTGGGTATCTTATTGCAGGACATGGCTTGTATACTTGGGGGCGTAGTGTAGAGGAGGCCTGCCGCCACGTGGAGGCCTTTGAATTTTTGTTTGAGTGTGAGGTGCTCAGACGGAGGTTAGCAAGCCCATGAGCCTATTGAAAATCTACCATGAAAATGACCCCAACCAGGTTGAGACCTATGGGGGAGTTGAAGAGATTGCTAAATTCATGGACGGGATCGGAGTGTGTTTCCAACGGTGGGAAACACCACAGTCTTTGGCCCCGGAGGCTTCCCAGGAGGAAATCCTGGCGGCCTATCAGGCTTCCGTGGACCGGCTGTGCCGGGAATACGGATTTAAGTCAGCGGATGTGATTAGCGTTAAGCCTGATCATCCGGAAAAGCAGGCGCTTCGGGAAAAATTTCTGAGCGAGCATACCCACAGCGATTTTGAGGTGCGCTTTTTCGTGGAAGGGCGGGGACAATTTTATCTCCACGCTCAGGGTAAGGTGTACGCCTTGCTATGCGAGCAGGGGGATTTTATTAGCGTGCCCGCGGGCCTACCCCACTGGTTTGATATGGGGGAAAATCCAAACTTGAAATGTATCCGACTCTTTACCACACCAGAGGGGTGGGTTGCCGATTTTACCGGCGACGACATTGCGGACCGGTTTCCCCGCTTGGGTCAATAAACCGTGATCCGGGCGATTGTTATGGATATTGAGGGGACCACCACCTCCCTGTCTTTCGTGAAGGACGTGCTATTCCCCTACGCACGGGAACGGATGGAAGACTTTGTGAAACAACATGCAGAAGATCCCAAGGTGGCGCCCTTGCTGGAGGAAGTGCGGGCGGCGATCCCCGGTGAGCGCTTGGATCAAGAAGGGATTATTCGCCAGTTGCTGGCTTGGATCGACGCGGATGCCAAGGTGTCAGCGTTGAAATCCCTGCAGGGGCTGCTGTGGGAAGCAGGTTATCAGCAAGGTGATTTTACCAGTCATCTTTACCCAGATGTGGAGCGCAATTTGCGTGCTTGGCGTGAGGCGGGGCTTAAACTCTATGTCTTCTCCTCCGGCTCCGTTCAGGCCCAGAAACTATTATTCGCCCATACGCCTGGGGGTGACTTGACACCCCTTTTTGATGGCTATTTTGATACCCGCACCGGCCCTAAGCGAGCACCCGATTCTTACCGCTATATTGCTGAAATCATTGGCTTTCGGCCTGAAGAAATTCTTTTTCTTTCTGATGTGGAGGAAGAGTTGGACGCGGCAGCTAAGGTGGGAATGCAAACCGTATGGTTGGTTCGGGAGGGGGAACTCAGTCCCACGGCATCCCATCTCCAGGTGCGTGATTTTGACTCCTTCGCCGCCTAAAGGGCTTTTGCTAGCTGCTCGCAGAAGATTTTTAAGACCTTAATCCGGGTAAAGCGCTTGTCATTGCCTTCGATTAAATACCAGGGGGCATAGGGGGTGTGGGTGCGCGCAATCATCTCGTTGGCGGCTGCCTGGTATTCTTCCCATTTTTCCCGATTGCGGTAATCTTCCTCGGTAATTTTAAACTGTTTGTAGGGGATTTTCTCCCGCTCTTTGAAACGGCGTAGTTGTTCGTCCTGGCTAATATGCAGCCAGTATTTAATCACCAAAATCCCATGCTCTGTCAGTTCTTCCTCAAAATCGTTAATCTCCCCATAGGCGCGCATCCATTCTTCAGGGGTGGCCAAGCCTTCGATACGCTCCACCAGTACCCGCCCATACCAGCTACGGTCATAAATGGTGATCCGGCCAGCCCGTGGCAGGTGGCGCCAGAAACGCCAAAGATAATGGTGAGCTTTTTCTTCGTCCGTGGGGGCGGCAAAGGGAATAACGCGATAGTAGCGGGCATCCAGGGCCTGAGTAATGCGCCGAATGCTGCCCCCCTTGCCAGCGGCATCCCAGCCCTCAAACACCAAAAGGCTAGAAATTTGGTTTTTATTGGCCCGTCGCGCTAGCCGGCTAAGCTTCTCTTGGTAGTGCTTGCGTTGGGTTTTGTAGCTTTTTTTCGAGAGAGACTGGGTGAGGTCGAGGGCACTAAGTCGGTCCATTTCCCTGACCGAATGGGTTTTCACCGGAGGAGGCAGGGGAGCGACAGTAGCTAAGGTGCGTGCTTCTAGATGGGCGCTCATACGGTGATAGAGATCTTGGCCGATTTTAAGATCCCGGGAATAGGGGTTGCTCCCGTTTACAATCAGCCAGGGGGATTCGGCGGTGTGGGTGGCCTTGAGCGTGTACTCTGCAATGGCGCAAAATTTATCATAAAGTTCAAGGTGTTTCAGATCACGCGGGGTGACCCGCCAACGGGTTTTGGGATTCTTCATCAGCTTCTGGAAATGCTGGCGTTGCTGGGTTTTGCTAAGATGTAACCAGTATTTGAGGATTAAGGCACCGTCCCTAATGAGTTCTTCTTCCAGTTTGCAAATGCGGGTCAGTGCTTTCTCCATTTGCTTGAAATCCATCAACTCTTTCATATAGCGGGAGAGAGGATCGCTGTACCATGAGCCGGCAAAGATAGCTATGCGCCCTTTGGGAGGCAAGGCGAGCCAGTATCGCCAATGGGGGGGGCGCTCCCGCTCTTCATCCGAGGGAGGGCCGAAGGCATGGGTTTGAATGTACCGGGGGTCCATCCACTTGTTAAGCCGATTGATGATCGCGCCCTTGCCACTTCCATCCACTCCCGAAATCAGAATAATGACGGGAAAGTCTGCTTTGATTAGCCTTTGTTGTATTGACAATAGGCGAGTGCGTAAAAGGGGGAGCGCCTTTTTATATTCTGCTTTGGAGAGTCTATGCTCTTGTTTGGCCGCCTCGAGCATGGGGTTCTTCCTTTAATGTAAAAAAAATAAACATTGAGTTATTTTTTCTAAGCATATGAAAATAATAATAAAAATTTATATTATGCTGATAAAATAATGATAAGGTGTAAAAAATCCTGATGCTCACTCACTTAAGGTAGACCTAAGTATCGAAAATGTAACTATATTTTTATGTTGGTACGTAATTTGGAAGGGTCATGGAGGACTAGCTTGGGTTTTTCATCACCAAGACAAGATGAACAGCCAGGTATTGGAATTTATCAAACCGTGAGTCATCGGGACAAGAATGGATAATCGTGAGATGCGGCAAAATTCCTTGTCGCCTATCGAGGGGCAGACTCGACTAAAACCGAAGGGGGACAGACCTACTACAGAGCCTGGCCCTCAGCTCTCTCAACCCTATATAAGCCGTTCGCGAAGGCGGCATCGGAGCGAGCTAAAAATTAAATTACTTCAGATTGCTCTCGGTAGCCTCATTTTTTTATTCTCATTAATAATTCTGCTCATGTGGCTCTACACTTCTAAATTGTCTGCAGAAAATGATCAGATTTCGGCAGAATTTTATAAGCAGGCACGGCAGTTGACGGCAACAACTGAAGCGTTGGAAAAGCTGCAGGGTGAGATGAAGACATTGCTTCAAGGGCGGCTACCACATTTAGTGCCTTTGGAGTATGACAAGGCCATCCTTATTACTCACAAATACCTACGGAATATTATTTTTACCCTGATCAAGGCCCAAGGGAAAGTCGCTACTGAATACCGGGTAGTATTGCAAAATGATACCTTGTCGGTGATACACCCTGAAGTAAAAATCCTCCTTTTCGACCAGGTAGGGATTCAGATTGGCTCAGCAGAGATCATCAGTACGGCGTTGACCGCAGATGAAGCTGTTCTCGATCCAGGAGAAGTCCGCTCTTATTCCGGGTCTATTGAGCTCTTTCAGGAAGGGGACCCTCATTATTTTCTGGTGACAGCCCGTTAAGCTCTAACGCCTCGCTAAAAACATTTTTAAAATCAATTGCCAATGGATTTGCTCTCGACACGCCTTCAAAATAGGCCTCCCTAAGCCCATAATGGAATAGGAGAGACGTTTAAACACCAGGTGAGGAGGAAGCCCACATGTCTGTCACGGCGAAATCGGAGGCGCAGAGGGGTCCCTTAGCAGCGGAAGAACTGAGGCAGATCCACGCTTATTGGCAGGCCTGCAACTACCTTGCCGTGGGCATGATTTATCTCCAGGATAACCCCTTATTGCGGGAGCCTCTTAAGCCGGAGCATATCAAACAGCGGCTCCTCGGCCACTGGGGATCAAGTCCTGGGCTTAGCTTCATTTACATCCACCTCAGTCGGCTTATCAAGAAGCAGGATCTCAACATGATCTTTCTTGC
The DNA here is from genome assembly GCF_000024725.1 of Nitrosococcus halophilus Nc 4. Taxonomy (NCBI): domain Bacteria; kingdom Pseudomonadati; phylum Pseudomonadota; class Gammaproteobacteria; order Chromatiales; family Chromatiaceae; genus Nitrosococcus; species Nitrosococcus halophilus. The sequence continues at coordinate 753,922 of NC_013960.1, forward strand.
CGGGCCGGGTCACGGCGCTCCCGGTGTGCTGGCGCCGGTGTACTTAGAGGGAGTCTATGGAGAGGCCTACCCCAATAAAGGGGAGAGCGAAGAGGGGATGCGCCGTTTCTTCAAGGAATTTTCCTTCCCCGGTGGCATTGGCAGTCACTGTACCCCCGAGACCCCCGGTTCCATCCACGAGGGGGGTGAACTCGGCTATAGCCTCTCCCATGCCTTTGGCGCCGCCTTTGACAATCCGGATCTCATCGCGGCGGTGGTGATCGGGGATGGTGAGGCTGAAACGGGGCCGTTAGCCACCGCTTGGCATTCCAATAAGTTCCTCAATCCCATTCGAGATGGGGCCGTCTTGCCTGTCCTCCATTTAAACGGCTACAAGATTAACAATCCGACCCTTCTTGCCCGCATCTCCCATGAGGAATTGGAGAACTTGTTTCAGGGCTACGGCTGGACCCCTTATTTCGTGGAAGGGGAGGATCCGGAGCTGATGCACCAGGCGATGGCGGCGACCCTGGAGCAGTGCGTAGCCGAGATCCGTCGGGTCCAGGAAGAAGCTCGCCGCAGGGGTATTGCAAGCCGGCCCCGCTGGCCCATGATCGTACTCCGCAGTCCCAAGGGCTGGACCGGCCCCAAGGAAGTGGACGGGCATAAGGTGGAAGGTTATTGGCGCTCCCACCAGGTGCCTTTGTCCGGCATGCGGGACCATCCGGCCCATTTGCAAATGCTGGAAGAGTGGATGCATAGCTACCAACCGGAGAAGCATTTTGACGCCAGTGGTCGGCTCATCCCCGAGTTGAAGGCCCTGGCCCCGGTGGGACCCCGGCGGATGAGCGCCAACCCCCATGCCAATGGTGGCCTGCTGCGTAAAGCGCTGCGCCTACCTGACTTTCGCAACTACGCTGTCCAGGTGCCGAAGCCAGGCCAGATGGAGGTTGAAAACACCCGGCCCCTTGGCGAGTTCCTGCGCGATATTATGGAGAATAACCCTCATAATTTTCGGGTGTTCGGGCCTGACGAGACGACCTCCAATAGATTGAGCGCCGTCTATGAAGCCAGCAAAAAGACGTGGCTCGCGGATTATCTACCGGAGGATGCCGATGGGGGGGAGCTTGCCCCTGACGGGCGAGTAATGGAAATGCTCTCCGAGCATACCCTGGAGGGCTGGCTGGAGGGCTATCTTCTCACCGGCCGCCATGGTGTTTTCGCCACCTACGAGGCCTTTGTCCATGTGATCGACTCCATGTTCAATCAGCACGCTAAATGGCTGGATATCGCCGAGGATATCCCCTGGCGAGCGCCGATGTCCTCCCTTAATCTTCTGATCACCTCCACCGTTTGGCGGCAGGATCACAACGGCTTTACCCACCAGGACCCCGGTTTCCTTGATTTGGTGGTGAACAAAAGTCCCACCGTGACCCGTATCTACCTGCCGCCTGATGTCAACACCCTGCTCAGCGTGGCCGACCATTGCCTCAAGAGCAGCAACGATGTCAACGTGATCGTGGCGGATAAGCAAAAGCATTTGCAGTACCTGGATATGGATGCGGCCATCAAGCACTGTACTAAGGGTATCGGTATTTGGGACTGGGCCAGCAATGACCAGGGGACGGAGCCCGATGTGGTGATGGTCGGGTGCGGTGATGTGGCCACCCAGGAGGCCCTGGCGGCGACGGCGCTGCTGCGTGAGTCCTTCCCGGATCTCAAGATCCGCTTTCTCAACGTGGTGGACCTTTATACCCTCACCCCCGCCGGCGAGCACCCCCACGGGCTTTCGGACCGGGACTTCGATAGCCTATTTACCGTGGACAGGCCTATTATTTTTAATTTCCACGGCTACCCCTGGCTTATCCACCGCCTGGCTTACCGACGCACCAACCATCGCAACCTGCATGTTCGCGGCTACAAAGAAAAGGGCAATATTAACACTCCCCTGGAATTGGCCATTCAGAACGAAGTGGACCGCTTTAGCTTGGCTATCGATGTCATCAACCGTATCCCGGCACTCCAGGTGGCGGGCGCTCATGCCAAGGAAACACTGCGTGACAGGCAAATTGAATGCCGCAACTATGCTTACGAGTATGGTACTGACAAGCCGGAAATCCGCAACTGGAAGTGGCCCTTGTAAACTGCCTGGCCCTGCTGGTTCTACCTCCTTGTTCAAGTTACCGAAATTCCGCCCAAAGCCCCTTCCTTCAGGGAGGGGATGTAGGGCGGTTCTGTTAATATTAAGTGATGAAACTTAAGGCCAACATAAAAACCCTGAAAGTCAGAGTCAAGGATAAGCATAAGCCAGTCCTTGAGCGCATGGCCTTTGAAGTCAATCAGGTCTGGAATGGGGCTAACGAAATCACGGCGGATGATTCCTATGTGCCTGTTCCCGGTGTGGGTTATATCCGCAACTCATTCACGGCATACGAGCTGCAAAAGCAGCTAAAAAGCATCAAGCTGGAGCGCGGCTTTATTATTCACTCCACCACCGTGCAGGAAGTGATTGCCGCGCACCACAAATCACGCAGACAATTCAAAACCGACAAGCTCCGCTGGCGTGTTTCTGGTGGGCCGCGCCGTTCATTAGGTTGGATACCGTTCAAGAAAGGCGCCGCCAAATGGAAGAAGGGTCAGGTGTACTTTGCCAGCCACTCCTTCAAAGTATGGGACAGCTACGGCTTGTCTCAGCAGGCGTTCCGCTCCGGTTCTTTCTCACAAGATGCCCGCGGACGCTGGTATTTCAACATCGTGGTCGAAGTGGCTCTTGAGCAGTCCATTGCCACCGGGCAGGTGGGGATTGACCTGGGTTTAAAGGATACCGCCACTTGCAGCAACGGTTTGAAGCTGGAAGCGTATCGTTTCTACCGTAATGGGCAAGCGCAACTGGCCAAAGCGCAACGCGCCAACAAGAACAAACGGGTAAAGGCTATCCATGCCAAGATCAAAAATAGGCGTTTAGACGCCCTCCATAAATTCACAACCCAAGTGGTTCATGAAAACGCATTCATCGTCGTGGGTAATGTCAGCAGTTCCAGCCTTGCTAAAACTAAAATGGCTAAATCTGTTTTAGATGCGGGCGGGTTTATACTGAAAACTCAGCTTGATTATAAATCGAAAGCGATGCAAGCCGAGTTTGTAGAGATCAACGAAGCGTACACTACCCAAGCCTGTTCGTGCTGTGGCGGTATCAGCAACAGTAGTCCGAGAGGTAGGGCAGGTCTTGGAATAAGAGAATGGTCATGCCCTGAGTGTGGGGCGCATCACGATAGAGACGTGAACGCAGCCATGAACATTCTCGCGGCGGGGCATCGCCGTCTTGCGGAAGGAATTCCCCTCCTTTAGGGCGGGAAGGATGTCAATATAAGGCAATTTTATGATATTACGCCTGGAGATGGCCTGTGGTTTACAGCATGACAGCGTTTGCGCGTCAAGAGGTACAAAGTGATGCGGGGACTTTTACTTGGGAGCTTCGCTCGGTTAACCACCGTTACTTGGATGTTTCGGTGCGTTTACCGGAGGAATTGCGTTTCATTGAATCTCAGGTCCGGACATTAGTCAGCAATCGGCTTAGGCGGGGAAAAGTCGATTGCGCCTTGCGTTATCTCTCTCCTTCAGCGGCGGCGATAAAGTTTTCCCTCGACGAGCAATTAACCCGCCAATTGGTCCACCTCTGTGAAGAGATCGATGCCCTCGCCCATCACCCGGCGCCCCTCGATAGCCTGGAAGTGCTGCGTTGGCCAGGAGTGCTGAAAAGCCCAGCGCTTGATGTGGAGCGGCTGAAAACCGAAGCCTTATCTGCCTTGGCGGGCGCTTTAGATGAGATGGTAGAGACCCGGGCCGCCGAGGGCGCCCGTTTAGTGGTATTCATGACCCAGCGCTGTGGCGAAATCGAGGCGATTGTGGAGCGGGTCCGCGCCCAATTGCCCCAAGCCATGACCCGTTTTCGAGAACGCTTGCACGCTCGATTGGAGACGGTTCAAGCAGAACTGGAGCCTGGGCGGTTGGAGCAAGAGTTGGTGCTTTTTGCCCAAAGAAGCGATATCACGGAAGAACTGGATCGGCTGCAAGCCCATATGGCTGAAGTCCGGCAAGTGTTTCAGCGGGAGGAACCCGTGGGCCGGCGTTTGGACTTTTTAATGCAGGAGCTGAATCGGGAGGCCAACACCTTGGCCGCCAAGTCCGTGGATGTGGCGATTAGCCAAGATGCAGTGGAGCTTAAGGTGCTCATCGAACAAGTCCGGGAGCAAGTTCAGAATATCGAGTGATGTTCTATAGTGCTCTTGTTTGTTCTTATAACCATTAACATTCAATGACTTAACATATTTTGACTGTCATCGTGTTCGTGTAAGTCCTGCCAAGTTTGGGTAGTAATGGGGAGTAATATCTCGCTATAGTTTTATAGATGAGATTGTACTCCCCAATTTTTTGAGGCAGGAGAATGGGAAAGCTATACGACAAAACCGTACGAAAACTGATCGAGTGGTCAAACGTGGCAAAAGTGAGAGCGGACAGCAGCGTTATTTATGCCAGAATGAAGCGTGCGCCCATCGCTCCTTTTAGTGAAGAATCGAGTGTGGAAGTCTCGTTAAAACATTTAATCAGTAGACGCTTTTTTGAACTTGAAACTCTGCTTAAGATCATTCATCCATGACGGCGGTATTACTCCATCGTGCTGCAAACGTCCTACCACTATACCTGGATGAATTCCGATCTCTTTTGCAAAATGACGCACGTCCGCTTTGCTAGTTAAGCTAGTCAATCTACCGCTATATTGAGATGGAATTAACCAGTCTCCAGCCCAACTATTCGCCTCATGTTCTTGCGGATCGTCAGTATGTGTTGCATTAGGGTCATCGAGAAAGACCGATTTCTTCTCTTCTTTACCCCCAGAATGCAGCAGGATATGCGCAGCCTCATGAAAAAAAGTAAACCAGAATTTATCGTTAGTTTTACCGTATAAGGAAAGCTGTATTAGAGGTCGTGTAGGCCCTAACCACCGAGCAACTCCACTTACATGGGCTCTTGATATAGCGGGTACTAGGACAAATGTTACACCTGCTTCCGAAAGCAGTTGTCTCATCTTTGGCTCAAAATCTTCAGGCGGGTCACATGTAAATGTGCGAATCACGCGTAAAGCCTTTTCGAAGCGAGCTTTATTGTACTTGGGCACGTCAACTTGTTCCGCTTGCTGCTCTCCCAGTCTTAGCCAAGACGAGATCGCGCCTACGTCACATTGTTCAGCTCGGCTTCTCCGAAATGCCATTTGCATACCGCCGTAGTGTGCTCTCCACTCATCTGGTGATGCAACGCCAAAAAACCGGAGGCACGACTCAACTACGCTTGGTTTATTCTTTCCGACCAAGCGCTGCTTCGTTATGGTGCCGTTGTCCATCAACTCTTTAACCGGTAAATCATCAAGCCAGGATACCCAGTTGGCATGTTTCTCGGCTGCTTCCAGTCGCGCTTTATGATTTTGATAATTAGCTTCGCGAGATAGCCAAAAATCAACTGTCCCACCGACTACGCGCTCCAGACGAAGTGCAGCATCAACGCTAAGTGGTACTTTGCCGTTGATAAGCCGACTGACGTGTTTTTCTGTGTATCCCAGACGTTGAGCAAGTTCAGCTTGTGTCCAGCCGCGCTCTTCAGATATATCAAGTATGGATTCGCCAGGCGGGGAGACCCAGTCTGGCGCAAATGCAGCACTCAACTCAGTCATGATAGTCCCCTATATATTCAATACAAACTATGGTCACTTGAGCCCAATCGATACCCCCATCATCCTTCATAGGGCAAGGCTCGTTGGCTGGGCTAAATACCAGACGCCAGCCTCCTGCCAGATCGAGAGCGAATTGTCCTTGTCGGTCCCCCTTGAGAGGGTGAGGGTTTCCAGCGACGAGCTCAGTTACTCGGCTGACAGCCTCAAGATCACTGAGTCGTGCTCGCAATTTGCGAGCACACTGCGTGCCGAGCTTCTTCTCGGCTATACGCCGCTGCTCGCATAGCTCTCTAACCTTTTTGTTTCCGAACAGGATTTCCAAGGTGTCCTTATTCTAGCATTCTTTACCTATTAGGTAAATTATTTTGATATTTTTGTCCAATTCAGTATGTACGCCATAAAATATGGCCCATGGGTAGTATTATTTTAATTGCTAGCAAAATAGACATCAAGATATTGATTTTAAATGTATTTTTGTTTTGTGAGAAGATCCAAAACATCGAATAATTTCCCTCCGCTTCCGTTTAGGGTTAAGGAAAGCAAAAACTTAACCCTTTTTTCCCTTAACACTTCAACCTTAACCCTTAAAACTTTCGATGAACCACGCATTCCATAACAAATTGGTGTCCTTTATTTGGTCCATTGCCGACGATTGCCTGCGCGATGTGTACGTTCGGGGCAAGTACCGGGATGTGATCCTGCCCATGGTGGTCTTGCGCCGCCTGGATGCCCTGCTTGAACCCACCAAGGCTGCCGTGCTGGAGGAAGTCCGGTTCCAGCGCAAGGAGATGAAACTGACCGAGCTGGAGGACAGCGCCTTGCAGGCGGCCTCGGGTTATGTGTTCTACAACGCCAGCAAATGGACCCTGAAACAGCTCTACCAAACCGCCACCAACAACCAGCAGATTTTGCTGGCCAATGTGGAAGAGTACCTCAGCGGCTACAGCGGCAACGTCAAGGAGATTATCGGCAAGTTCAATCTCAAGGCCCAGGTGCGCCATATGGCGGCCAAGGACGTGCTGCTGGATGTGCTGGAGAAGTTTACTTCCCCTTACATCAACCTCACCCACGAGGAAGCCCAAGACCCGGAGGGTAACCGCCTGCCCGCCCTCAGCAACCTGGGGATGGGCTATGTGTTCGAGGAGCTGATCCGCAGGTTCAACGAAGAGAACAACGAAGAGGCCGGCGAGCACTTCACCCCCCGCGAGGTGATTGAGCTGATGACCCACCTGGTCTTCGATCCGGTCAAGGACAAGCTGCCGCCGGTGATGACCATCTACGATCCGGCCTGCGGCAGCGGCGGCATGCTCACCGAGTCCCAAAACTTCATCAAGGATGAAGAGGGCGCCATCCGCGCCAGCGGCGATGTGTATCTCTACGGCAAGGAGATCAACGACGAGACCTACGCCATCTGCAAGTCGGACATGATGATCAAGGGCAACAACCCGGCCAACATCCGGGTGGGCTCCACTTTATCCACGGACGAATTCGCCGGCAACCGGTTCGACTTTATGCTCTCCAATCCCCCCTATGGCAAAAGCTGGGCCGGCGAACAGAAATATATCAAGGACGGCGGCGAGGTCATCGACCCCCGCTTCAAGGTGCAGCTCAAGGATTATTGGGGCCATGTGGAAACCGTCGATGCCGCCCCCCGTTCCAGCGACGGCCAACTGCTGTTCCTGATGGAGATGATCAGCAAGATGAAAGCCCCCCAGGCAGGAGGCCTGGGTTCCCGCATTGCCTCGGTCCACAACGGCTCCAGCCTGTTCACCGGCGACGCCGGCAGCGGCGAGAGCAACATCCGCCGCCATATCATCGAGAACGACCTGTTGGAAGCCATCATCCAGTTGCCCAACAACCTGTTCTACAACACCGGCATCACCACCTATATTTGGCTGCTCAGCAACCACAAGCCGGAGCACCGCCGGGGCAAGGCGCAGTTGATCGACGCCAGCCGGCTCTACCGCAAGTTGCGCAAGAACCTGGGCAACAAGAACTGCGAGTTCGCCCCGGAACATATCCGCGAAATCACTCAAACCTATCTGGAATTGGCCAGCATCGACCGCCCGGCGGGGGCCGAGGGCATCGCCGCCCAGGTGTTCGACAATCGCGATTTCGGCTACTACAAGGTCGCCATCGAACGCCCGGACCGGCGCAAGGCCCAATTCAGTACCGAACGCATTGAAACCCTGCGCTTCGACAAGGCCCTAGGAGAGCCCATGGCCTGGATCTATGGACAATGGGGGGACAGGGTTTATGAAAAAGGTACCCTGGCCGAGCACGAAAAGGCCATTCTCGCCTGGTGCGAAGAACAGGCGCTGAATCTCAACGCCAAGCAGCGCAAGAAACTGCTGAACCTGGAGACCTGGCGGAAGCACCATACCCTGGTTCAGATGGCCGAGCATTTGATGGCAGTCATCGGCACCGACGAGTTCAACGACTTTAACCGCTTCAAAACGCGAGTAGACAAGGCGCTGAAGGCCCTGGCCAAGGAAACCGGCGTCAAACTGGGCGTCAGCGATAAGAACCAGTTGCTCAACGCCGTTAGCAAGTATGACGAAAACGCCGAGAAAGTCATCAAGAAGGTGGAGAAGTTCAGCCAGGATCAACTACGGACTTTGCTGCAACGGCTGGGCTGCGAGGAAAGCGAGCTAGCCGATTTTGGCTACTATGCAACTGAAAAGCCCGACGAATACCTCACCTATGAAAGCAGTTCGGATCTGCGCGATAGCGAAACCATCCCCCTGAAGGACGATATTCACCAGTACTTCAAAGCCGAAGTTAAACCCCATGTGAGTGAAGCCTGGATCAATATGGATTCGGTGAAAATCGGTTACGAGATCAGCTTCAATAAATATTTTTACCGCCACCAGCCCCTGCGCAGTATGGAAGAGGTAGCCAGGGAGATTATCGCCCTGGAGCAGCAGGCCGAGGGGTTGATTGCCGATATTTTGGGCATTGATGTGGAAGAGGTTTCGGGGGTGGAGGGTGAGTGATTTCCGAATAACGATGCCTAGTTATGAGTCTTATAAAGACTCCGGCGTGGAGTGGCTGGGTGAAATTCCATCTCACTGGCAGGTTGTACCGCTAAAATATGCTTTGAGTTTAGCATCCGAAAAAGTGATAACACGCCAGTCCAATTTAAAATACATTGGCATGGAAAATGTTGAGTCCTTCACTGGCCGTTTCATTGAAACAGCATCAGAGGTTGAGGGGATGGCAAATAGGTTCTTGGCTGGCGATATTTTATTCGGAAAGCTGAGACCTTACCTATCCAAAGTGGCTCTAACTGAAGTGGAGGGGCTTTGCTCAACTGAATTTCTTGTTTATCGTGCGCGACAAGGAAGCTCTAAGTATTTCAGGTACTTGATGACTTCTTCATCGTTTATAGACTTAGTGAATGCGTCTACTTACGGCTCTAAGATGCCGCGGGCAAGCGCGGACTTTATAGGTATTCAACGTATACCTATCCCCACAAAACAAGAACAAACCGCCATCGCTGCTTTCCTCGACCGCAAAACCGCCCAGATCGAGCAAGCTGTCAACATCAAGGAACGGCAGATCACCCTGCTCAAAGAGCGCAAGCAGATCTTGATCCAGAACGCCGTCACCCGTGGCCTCAACTCGGATGCGCCCATGCGGGATTCCGGAGTGGAGTGGATTGGACATGTGCCGAAACATTGGAAGTTCGCCAAGCTTAAGCACCATATAGATATGCTTCCCGGATTTGCTTTTAAGAGTTCTTTATACTCTAGTAATTCTGAGGATATCAAACTTCTCAGGGGAGTTAATGTAAATCCTGGAAATACAGATTGGGGTGAAGTGGTTTATTGGCCAAAAAAGGAAGCAGCAGATTATTCCAAGTATAACTTAGCCAAAGGTGACTTGGTTATGGCTATGGATAGGCCTTGGATTTCTTCGGGTATACGTTTGTCTCTAATAGATGAAGAAGACTTGCCTTGTCTACTTCTCCAGAGAGTTGTCCGAATCAGGGGAAAATCTGGTGTATGCACAAAGTATGTGTCAAATACGCTGTCAAGTAACATCTTCCTTTCGTACTTTGAACCGATGCTAACTGGTATCAGTGTTCCTCATATTAGCACAGATCAAATTGGCAACTTTTCTTGTCCGGTCCCCCCCTATGATGAACAGCTTGAAATCCTAGATTACATCGAAACCGAATCCGCCAAACTGGACAAAGGCATCACTCTCCTCGAACAACAAATTACCAAACTCAAGGAATACAAAGCCACCCTCATCAACAGCGCCGTCACCGGCAAGATCAAGGTGCCCGGTGTGGGAGAACCGGCCCGCAGGGAAGAGAAGGTGGCTTGATAACAATTTATAAACGTTTCTGTGAATGCCAATATCAAGAGCCGAAATGAATCCAGAGTATAAGCTTCAACAGCTACTCAAAAGCTTTGGTGAAAACGAGGTGGTTGAATTTAAAGAAGCCAGACATTCATACGATTTCAAAAAACTCGGCAAGTATTTTTCGGCTCTCAGTAACGAAGCCAATTTAAAAGGGCTCAATAAGGCTTGGTTGCTCTTCGGGGTAAAGGATAGCAGGAAAGTGGTTGGAACTCGGTTCCGCATACAAATGAAAGACTTGCTGTCACTCAAAAAAGAAATTGCAGACAAGACAACCAACCGGTTGACGTTTGTCGACATTTACACGGTAGAGCATCCAATTGGTCGGGTGATTCTGTTTGAAATTCCTGCCGCACCGCAGGGTCTCCCCATCGCCTGGGAGGGCCACTATTACGGACGCGATGGGGAGTCATTGGGGCCGCTTAACCTTGAGGAGATTGAGCGAATCCGGGCTCAGAATCGAGCGTATGACTGGAGCGCCGAAATCTGTCACGGTGCAACCGTTAATGAACTGAACGAGGATGCCATTACCCTCGCCAGACGTGAGTACGCCACCAAACACCCCAAATTATCTGGAGAAATAGAAAGCTGGGACAATGCGACCTTCCTAAACAAAGCCAAGTTGACGATCAATGGGCAGGTTACTCGTACTGCGATTTTGCTTTTGGGTAAGCCAGAATCCTCGCACTGGCTGAATCCTGGCTCTGCAACAATTACCTGGATATTGAAAGACCGGGATGGACTGGAGCGTGATTACGAGCACTTCTCCTGTCCCTTATTGCTGAGTGTAGAGCAGGTATTCCACAAGATCCGCAATTTAAAATATCGCTATATGGCTGAGGGGACGCTATTTCCAGAAGAAGTTGATCAGTTCGACCCTTTTATTATCCGCGAAGCTCTGAATAATGCCATTGCCCATCAGGATTATGAATTGGGCGGGAAAATTTCGGTCGTGGAATTTGAAGATGGCCGTTTGTGTTTTAGTAACCCCGGCAGCTTTATTCCCGGTTCGGTAGAGCATGTGATTCACTCAGATGCGCCAGAGTCGCGTTACCGCAACCGTTTCCTGACCGATGCCATGGTCAACTTGAATATGATCGATACCATCGGCAGTGGTATTCGTAAGATGTTCGTTATCCAGAAGAAACGCTTTTTCCCGTTGCCGGAATACCTATTGGATAAGTGCAGGGTTCAGGTAACTATTACCGGGCGTGTGATTGATGTGAACTACGCACGCAAATTGGCTGAATTGCCAGACTTGACACTCGATGACATCATGTTGCTTGATCGCGTTCAAAAGCGTAAACCTCTAACGGATGAACAGGCAAAATATCTTAAACAGCAGGGGCTTATAGAGGGGCGCAAGCCGAATTTCCACATTTCCGCTCGTGTAGCCCGCCATAGCGACGAGAGAGCCCAGTATATCCGTAATCGTGGTTTCGACGATCAGCACTACAAACAGCTCATCTGCGAGTATATTGAGAGGTTTGGTACGGCAAAGCGAGCAGACATTAACCGTTTGCTGCTAGACAAACTCCCAGACGTTTTAGACGAAAAGCAGAAGAACCACAAGATTAAAAATCTGCTCCAGGCCTTGAAAAATGAGGGTTTAATCGAACCAAAAGGGAAGGACTGGCAAATGTCTAAATCCAATTCTTAGACATTTTTTAGATATTTTTAGACATTATACAGGATGTTAATCTAAAGGCGTCATTTGACTGAGCGCCTGTCTTGGAAATAAGAATTAAGAAGTCCGCCATGGTCAGCCAAACCAACGAACAGGCCCTAGAGGCTACCATAGAGAAATATCTGACCGGCACCTGTCTGGAAGAACAAAAAGCCATCAGGGAGGGGATAAGGGAGGTGCCCTTCAGCCCGAACCAGGGTTACAAGTTGGGGCAGGCTGCGGATTTCAATGCCCACTATGCGGTCGATACCCGACTTTTCTGGCAGTTTTTGGAGAGCGCCCAGGCCGAGGAACTGGACAAGCTCAAAAAGCACCACCCTGACTGGCGGAGCAAGATTCTGGAGCGGTTCGACCGGCTGGTGAAAAAGCACGGGCTGCTGCACCTGCTCAAGCGGGGCCTGAGCATTGATGACGCCCATTTCCATCTGATGTTTCCTCCGCCCCTGGCCAGCAGCTCGGATAAGGTCAAGGAGAACTTCAGCGCCAACCTCTTCAGCAGCACCCGTCAGGTGCGCTATTCCCTGACCCGTACGCTGGAAGAAATCGACCTGGTGCTGTTCATCAACGGCCTGCCCTTCGCCACCCTGGAGCTGAAAAACCCCTGGACGGGCCAGACCGCCCGCTACCACGGCCAGAGGCAATATCGCCTGGAGCGGGACATCACCCAGCCCTTGCTGCAATTCGGGCGCTGTCTGGTGCATATGGCGGTGGATACCGACGAAGTGTACATGACCACCAAGTTGGCCGGGAAAAGCACTTTCTTTCTGCCCTTCAATAAGGGGCATCACTTTGGCGCCGGCAATCCGCCCAATCCCGGCGGCCATAAAAGCGCCTATCTGTGGCGGGAGGTGTTCAGCAAGGAGAGCATCGCCAACATCATCCAGCATTTTGTGCGCCTCGACGGCGGCAGCAAAACCTCCCTGGCCAAGCGCACCCTGTTTTTTCCCCGCTATCACCAGTTGGATGTGGTCCGCAAGCTGGTGGCCCACGCCAGCGAACGGGGAGTGGGCCAGACTTACCTGATTCAGCACTCCGCCGGTTCCGGGAAATCCCACTCCATTACCTGGGCCGCCTACCAACTAATCGAGACCTACCCGGTCTCTGCCCATGTCCGGGGAGCCAAGGGGCTGGATGCGCCCCTGTTCGATTCGGTGATTGTGGTCACCGACCGGCGTCTGCTGGACAAGCAGCTGCGGGAGAACATCCGCGAGTTCTCGGAGGTGAAGAACATTATCGCCCCGGCCCTCCGCTCCTCAGACCTTAAACAGGCCCTGGAGCAGGGCAAGAAGATCATTATCACCACCCTCCAGAAATTCCCGTTTATCATTGATGGCATCGAGGACATGAGCGATAAGTGCTTCGCCGTCATCATCGATGAGGCCCACGGCTCCCAGGATGGCAGCGCCCACGGCAAGATGAATCAGGCCATGGGGCGGGATGCCGATGACGAAGACGATCAGAGCGACCCTCAGGATAAGGTTCTGAACGCCATGCGTTCGCGCAAGATGCGGGGCAATGCCTCCTACTTTGCGTTCACCGCCACCCCCAAGAACAGCACCCTGGAGAAATTCGGGCAGCAACAGCCCGACGGCAGCTTCAAGCCGTTCCATCTCTACTCCATGAAGCAGGCCATCGAGGAGGGCTTTATTCTCGATGTGCTGGCCAACTACACCACCTACAAAAGCTATTACGAGATCCAAAAATCCATCGAGGACAACCCCCTGTTCGATACCGCCAAGGCCCAGAAGAAGTTGCGGGCCTATGTGGAGCGCAATCCCCAGACCATCAACGCCAAGGCCGAGATCATTTTGGAGCACTTTATCCCCCAGGTGGTGAACGCCAAAAAGCTCAGGGGCAGGGCCAAGGGCATGGTGATTACCCAGAATATCGAAACCGCCATCCGCTATCACCAGGCGATTGGGTGCATCCTTCGGGACCGGGGCAACCCTTTCAAGGCGCTAGTGGCTTTCTCCGGCGCCAAAGAAGTAGACGGCATTGAATACACCGAGGCCGAGATGAATGGCTTTCCTGAAGCGGACACCCGAGATAAGTTCGATAAGGACGAGTACCGCCTGCTGGTGGTGGCCAACAAGTACCTCACCGGCTTCGATCAGCCCAAGTTGACCGCCATGTATGTGGATAAAAAACTGCAAGGGGTCCTGGCCGTGCAGGCCCTGTCCCGCCTCAACCGGGCGGCTCCCCAGTGGGGCAAGAAGACGGAAGACCTGTTCGTGCTGGATTTCTTCAACACGGTGGAGGACATCAAGGCCGCCTTTGATCCCTTCTACACCGCCACCAGCCTGTCACAGGCAACGGATGTCAATGTGCTGCACGAACTCAAGGATGCCCTGGGGGATGTGGGGGTCTACGAATGGCGCGAGGTGGAAGCGTTTGTCGGCTTGTACTTTGACAACGCCGATGCCCAGCAATTGAGCCCCCTGATGGATACCGCCGCGGCGCGTTTCAACCAGGAATTGGGCCTGGAGGACGAGGAAAAGGCGGACTTCAAAATCAAGGCCAAGCAATTCGTGAAGATTTATGGCCAGATGGCGTCCATTATGCCCTATGAAGTGGTTGCCTGGGAGAAGCTGTTCTGGTTTCTGAAGTTCCTGATTCCCAAGCTGGTGGTTAAAAGCAAGGATGCCGATGAAATCGATGCCCTGCTGGACTCCGTCGATCTGTCTTCCTATGGCCTGGAACGGGTCAAGCTGAATCAGGCCATTGGGCTGGATGAATCCGAGACGGAAGTTGACCCCACTAACCCCAATCCTCGGGGCGTTCACGGAGGTGGCGAAGAACAGGATCCTCTTGATGAGATTATCCAAAGCTTTAACGAACGCTGGTTCCAGGGTTGGGAGGCCACGCCGGAAGAACAGCGGGTGAAGTTCCTCAGTATCATCAAAAGCATCCAGGCCCACCCGGACTTTGAAGCCAAATACAAGCACAACCAGGACGCGGATAACCGCACCTTGGCCTTCGAGAAGATCTTCGAGGAAGTCATGCTCGAGCGCCGGAAAATGGATCTGGATTTGTACCGCTTGCTGGCTAGCGATCCGGCGTTCAAATCATCTCTGCAACAGAGCCTAAGGCATTTGCTGGAGTAGAAGGTCGATACTCGGTATTGGGATGCGGGATGGTAGAAAATAAAAAAGAATAAGATAATGGTGGGTTTTCAGTATTCCGCTAAAAATGATTCATGATGCCTGGTAGCCTATTCGTTGTCGCGGCCCCTTCTGGCGCTGGGAAAACCAGCCTAGTCAAAGCGTTGGTGGATTCCATGACGGGTGTTTGCCTTTCAGTCTCCCATACGACCCGTCCTCCCCGCCCAGGGGAGCGGGATGGGGTGGATTATTATTTCATTGATGACGCCGCCTTTGAGACCATGCAACAGGCGGGTGCCTTTTTGGAGCATGCCCAGGTGTTTGATCACCATTATGGTACGGCTCGGGAGAAGGTGGCTGGGCTTCTTGAGCAGGGTATGGATGTTATCCTGGAGATCGATTGGCAGGGGAGACGCCAAGTGCAAGCACGGTTTCCTGACTGTGTGAGCATCTTTATTCTGCCCCCTTCCCGGGAGACCCTAGAGCGTCGGCTGCGCCTGCGGGGACAAGATGGGGAAACCGTGATTGCCCGGCGGATGCGGGACGCCCGTACAGAGATTTCTCACTATAATGAATTTGACTACCTCGTGGTCAATGATGTTTTTGAGACGGCGCTTGAGGATCTGATGGCCATTATTCGAGGCCGGCGTTTGTTGCGTCTCCGGCAAGAGGAGCGGTTAACGCCCTTGCTAGGTGAGTTATTGTTGAGTCGTCGCCCAACTAATTCTCCAAGTTCGTCCTGAACTTTTCGAATGAGTTGGTTGGCTCAACCAGCCTCAGCCCTTCGGGGCTACGTTTGAAGTTGAAGCGAAAGCGACTCACCCTGGAGTGCATTTCTCAGCCCCAGGCGCTGAGGTCAAAGGCAATGAACTACGGAGCGACACAGGAGCGAATGCCGAGACTGAACGACCCTTCAAACATTGGCGAGAGAACCCTAACTTTTAGAGTAGCGAAAGCTAATGAATAGAGTTTTTGTATTAGACACTGATAAAACAGCGCTGATGCCGTGCAGGCCCTCAAGGGCTAGGCGGTTGTTGCGGGATGGGAAGGCTGGCGTTTATCGGATGCAGCCATTTACGATCATCCTGAAATATAGAGTTGATTCTAACCCGCAGCCGGTTGAGTTCAGGGTTGATCCGGGCAGCAAAACCACCGGATTGGCTTTAGTTGGGAATTTTCCTCAACAGGGGCGCGTCGTGCTGTGGGCCGCGAACCTGGAGCACAGAGGGCAATCTGTACGCGATAGGTTAGAGAAGCGGCGCAGTTTGCGCCGAGGTCGTAGAGGCAGAAAGACCCGCTATCGTGCGCCACGGTTTTTGAATAGAACAAGACCCGCCGGTTGGTTACCGCCTTCACTGCGATCACGGGTTGAGAATGTTTCGACATGGTTTAACCGTCTACTCGATAGAGCGCCCCTATCTGAATGCCACATTGAAACCGTACGCTTTGATATGCAGAAAATTCAAAACCCGGAAATCAGCGGCGTTGAATATCAGCAAGGCGAATTGATGGGGTATGAGGTACGCGAATACCTACTAGAGAAGTGGGGCAGGAAGTGCGCCTACTGTAGCAACAAGGATGTCCCTCTGGAAGTTGAACACATCGTCCCTAGATCTAGGGGTGGCAGTCACCGGGTATCTAATTTAACCTTGGTGTGCACGCCCTGCAACCAAAAGAAGAATAGTAAAACGGCGACAGAGTTTGGATATTCTCAGATCCAATCCAAAGCCAATCAGCCCCTAAAAGATGCCGCCGCGGTCAATGCTACCCGCTACGCTGTTGGTCGCGCTATTCAATCAGTGGGGTTGCCGACTTCTTTTTGGAGTGGCGGAAGGACTAAGAAAAACAGGATCAGTCAAAGCTACGGCAAAGACCATTGGATTGATGCCGCGTGCGTGGGTGAAATCGGTGAGCAGGTGACCCTCACCGAAGGCTACCGAGCACTTCAAATAAAGGCCACTGGACGCGGCACACGGCAAGTTGCGCGCACTGATAAGTACGGATTTCCACGCGGGAAGGCCGGAAGGTGCAAGCGAGTAAGAGGATTTCAAACGGGTGATCTGGTGAGGCTCATTCAGCCCAAAGGTAAGTATGGGGGCACACACACCGGAATACTGGCAGGCATCCGGGCTAACGGCGCCTTTGACATCAAGGCCAAGGCCCGGAAGATTTCGGCCAACTGGAAGCATTTCAAACTCATCCAAAGAGGTGATGGTTATGACTACGGGCTATCGGCTGTCTGAGCCAAACACGGCGACGACAGCAAGTCATGCTGACCCTCGCGCTCACCGCGTAGCAAGCTGCGCACTCTCGCTGGGGGGGCGTCGTGCGTCCATGCACTCCTTCAGGGTAGCCATCCCCCTCAGGAGGGCATCTGCTTCGGCGTTTCAAAGCATTATGATAATCTGGGAGTAAAAGCGTTTTTTGCTTGGTCTTAATTTACAGTAACGGAGGATAGAGGCGAGATTATGGCACGCCTGACGGTTGAAGATTGCATTGGGAATATTAATAACCGCTTCTTATTAGTCCTGGCCGCAGCGAAGCGAGCTCGGCAATTGGCCCTGGGTGCGGAACCCTCCTTGCCTTGGGATAATGATAAGCCCACGGTAATGGCCCTGCGCGAGATTGCAGAGGGTAACATTAGCGTTGGCGTGATGGATTCGGCGAGTGCCCGTGAGCATGCTGAAGAATCGGTGGTCAGTGAAGATGAAGTTCGGGAGGAGTCCTGAATACTCAACCCCAAACCGCCATTAAGCTCTCTCCTCGAGGGCTTATGCCCCGCGACCGGAAGGTTTTGCCGGGGAGTATCGATAGCCTCTGCACGGCCGTAGCGAGCTATCTTGAGCCGGAGTTTCAAAGCGAGATTCGGCGCGCTTACCATTTTGCTGCTGCTGCCCACGGAGAGCAAAAACGTCGCTCTGGTGAACCCTATATTACCCATCCCCTGGCGGTGGCGGCCATTATGGCGGAAATGTACATGGACCATCAGTGCATTATGGCCGCCTTGCTCCATGATGTCTTAGAAGATACGGGTGTTTCCAAGACTGAACTATCTCAATATTTTAGTGAGGAGGTCGCGGAGCTGGTGGATGGCGTGAGCAAGCTCGCCCAGATTAATGTCACTTCCCGGGAGCATGCCCAAGCGGAAAATTTGCGTAAGATGTTGCTGGCGATGACCCGGGATATCCGGGTCATTTTGCTCAAACTGGCGGATCGGCTGCACAATATGCGCACCTTGCGTTACGTTGCCCGGGAAAAACAGCGGCGTATCGCCCACGAAACCTTGGAGATCTATGCGCCTATTGCTAATCGCCTAGGCATGAATAACATCCGTAAGGAGTTACAAGGTTTAGGGTTTCAAGCCCTCTATCCCCTGCGTTACCGGGTTTTGGAAGCTGCGGTCAGGCGGGCCCGGGGTAACCGCAAAGAAATCGTCAGGGGCATTCAGGATGGTATCGCCCAGCGGCTCGCGCAAGAGGGCCTCGAAGGCATTGTTGAAGGGCGGGAGAAGAGCCTTTATAGCCTTTATGTCAAGATGCGGGACAAACACCGCTCCCTTTCCGAGGTGATGGATCTTTACGCCTTTCGAATTGTGGTGGATTCGGCGGATACGTGTTACCGGGCATTGGGAGTAGTTCACAACCTTTACAAGCCTGTTCCTGGTAAATTTAAGGATTATATCGCCATTCCCAAGGCCAATGGCTATCAGGCCCTACATACCGTTTTATTTGGTCCCTATGGGGTGCCGATTGAAGTCCAGATCCGGACTCATGATATGGACCGGGTGGCAGAGGCCGGGA
This sequence comes from Nitrosococcus halophilus Nc 4, assembly GCF_000024725.1. Taxonomy (NCBI): domain Bacteria; kingdom Pseudomonadati; phylum Pseudomonadota; class Gammaproteobacteria; order Chromatiales; family Chromatiaceae; genus Nitrosococcus; species Nitrosococcus halophilus. The sequence goes on from NC_013960.1 coordinate 772,585, forward strand.
TTGCGGCTCACTGGTTATATAAATCCGGGAGCGGGCGAGTCAACGGGAGCGCTCAACGGCGTGCCCGGGAGTGGCTCAAAGGCTTGCTGGAGATACAGCAAGATGCCGGCGATTCCTTGGAGTTTCTGGAGAACGTCAAAGTCGATCTGTTTCCGGATGAGGTCTATGTCTTTACCCCCAAGGGCAAGATTATGATTTTAGCTCGGGGAGCCACGGCAGTGGATTTTGCCTATGCCGTCCACACAGATGTGGGCAATCATTGTGTGGCGGCCAAGATTGACCGGCGTCTGGCTCCGTTATCCACTCCCCTAGAGAATGGGCAAAACGTGGAAATCATCACTTCTCCCACGGCCCGGCCCAATCCCTCCTGGCTCAACTTCGTGGTGACAGGCAAAGCGCGAGCCAATATCCGCCACTATCTTAAAAACCTAAAGCGGGATGAGTCGATCCAGTTGGGGCGGCGTTTGCTAAACAAACACCTTCTGAGTTATTCCTTGACCTTGGATGATATTCCCCCGGGTCGCCTCCAGCTGCTCCTCAAGGATTTCGAGTTAGAAAGGGTTGATCAGCTCTTGGAGGCGATTGGACTTGGCAATCGTCCTGCCTTGCTGGTCGCCCGGCGCTTGGCGCCGGCGCTGGAAGAGAAAGAGGGAGAAAAAAAATCAGGAAGCGCTTCTACTCGCCGGCCCCTGAAGATTAAGGGGACTGAGGGCATGGTGGTGACTTTTGCCAAATGTTGCCGCCCCATCCCCGGTGATCCTATCCGTGGTTTTGTCACTGCGGGGCGGGGAGTCGTCATTCATACCGGGCGGTGTAAAAATCTGGCGGAATTCCGGGAGCGTCCCGAGCGCTGGACAGAGGTGGAATGGGCCGATGAGGTGCAGGCCGAACTTCCAGTGGAAGTGCGGGTGGATGTGGAAAATCGCCGTGGGGTGCTGGCCACGGTGGCCGCCGCCATCTCTGATACGGATACCAACATTGATAATGTCAGTGTCAATGATCGGGACGGCGCTATCTGTAGCATCCTGTTTACCCTCGAAGTCCGGAATCGTTATCAACTGGCGCGTCTGATGCGGCGTATCCGAGCCCTCGATATGGTGCTGCGCATTGTTCGCAGCAAGCATTAAATAAGCAATAACACTTGAAGGAGCCATCATGCCCCGCGAAGTGATCCAAACCGATAACGCCCCCCTTGCCATTGGCACCTATTCCCAGGCTGTAAAAGTAGGGGATGTAGTCTACCTTTCTGGACAAATACCCCTTGAACCCAAGACCATGGAGCTGGTGGAGGGGGATATGGAGGCTCAAATTCGGCAAGTGTTTGAGAACCTCAAGGTGGTCGCCGAGGCGGCGGGGGGTAGCCTAGCCCAGGTCGTGAAGTTAAATATTTATCTTACCGACTTGACCCATTTCCCCCTTGTCAACGCCACTATGACCGATTATTTTCAGCCTCCCTATCCCGCCCGCGCGGTTATTGGGGTGGCGGCTCTCCCCCGGGAAGTGGCGGTGGAAATGGATGCCATTGTCCATCTTGGCGACTGAGAAACCCTCGCTTACTCAGGAACAGGGTGACCCAAACCCGCTCACCTTGAGCACTCCGGTAACCGCGCTCAAGGGCGTGGGGCCCAACTTGGCTAGGCGGCTTGCAAGATTGGGCCTTTCCAAGGTCCAGGACTTGCTCTTTCACCTCCCCCAGCGCTACCAGGATCGAACCCAATTGGTGCCCATAGGGGCCTTGCAGATAGGCAGGGAAGCCTTGATTGAGGGCGAAATTCAGCTGAGCGAGATCCGCCAGGGTCGCCGCCGTTCTCTGGTTTGCGCCGTCAGTGATGGCACTGGGGAGATTTTCCTGCGTTTTTTCCATTTCTCAACCTGGCAGCAAAATTCCTTGACGCCAGCAATCCGGTTACGTTGTTTTGGTGAAGTACGACAGGGCGCCGGACGGCTGGAAATGGTTCATCCTGAATATCGTCGTCTCCTGGGGGAGGAGGCGGAGGCAATCGAGGTCCACCTTACCCCCATTTACCCCACCACGGAAGGGTTGCGCCAACCCCTCCTCAGGGATCTGATCCAAGGGGTGCTCAAGGATCTTGGCGAGGAGGGAATCATCGATCACCTGCCGCCGACATTCCTAGAAGGGATCGGTTTGCCGACTTTGAGTCAAGCGATTGTCTATCTTCACCAGCCGCCACCGGATGCCCCCTTAGATGTGTTGGCTGAGGGGAAGCACCCTGTCCAGCAACGCCTGGCCTTTGAAGAATTGCTGGCGCACCATTTGAGCCTGCGGCAATTGCGCTTACGGGCCACCCAACTGCAGGCACCGTCGCTAGCCAGTGAAGGGCAATTGCAAAAACGTTTTTTGGCGGCGCTTTCCTTTCCCTTAACGGCGGCCCAGGAGCGAGTCGTCCAAGAAATCCTGGAGGATATGGCCCGGGACTCGCCCATGCAGCGCCTGCTTCAGGGGGACGTGGGCTCCGGCAAGACGGTGGTGGCCGCCTTGGCGATTTTACAGGCGGTTGAGGCCGGTCACCAGGCGGCGTTGATGGCGCCTACCGAGCTGCTGGCGGAACAGCATCTACGGGTTTTACAACGTTGGTTTTCCCCTTTTGAGATCAATGTGGAATGGCTAGCCGCTAAAGGGGCCGCAAAGGGACGGCGGGAAAGTTTGAATCGGCTCAAAAGCGGGGAAGCGCAGGTGGCGGTGGGAACCCATGCCCTGTTTCAGGAAGGGGTCAATTTTCATCATCTGGGGTTGGTGGTGGTCGATGAACAACACCGTTTTGGCGTTGAGCAGCGGCTAGCACTCCGGGAAAAAGGCCGCCATGGCGCCTATTGTCCCCATCAGTTGATTATGACCGCCACGCCCATCCCGCGAACCCTAGCCATGACGGCCTATGCCGATCTGGACACCTCGGTGATTGACCAATTACCGCCTGGGCGTATCCCCGTCGCCACAGCAGCCGTCTCCCATCGCCGCCGAACCGAAGTGGTGGTCAAAGTGCGCCGGGCCTGCCAGGCAGGGAGACAGGCCTATTGGGTGTGTACGCTGATTGAAGAATCCGACAGCTTGCAGGCTCAGGCGGCGGAGAAGACCGCAGCGGAGCTGGCCGAAGTATTGCCTGAATTGCGCATTGGGCTCATCCACGGACGGATGAAGCCCCCGGACAAGGAAAGCACCATGGCCGCTTTCAAGTCCGGGGCGATTCATCTCCTGGTCGCCACCACGGTTATTGAAGTGGGGGTTGATGTCCCCAATGCTAGCCTGATGATTATTGAGAATGCCGAGCGTCTGGGGCTTTCCCAGTTGCATCAGTTGCGGGGCCGGGTCGGTCGCGGCGCGGCGGATAGTTATTGTGTCCTGTTGTACCATGGACCATTGTCCGAATTGAGCCGGGCCCGGTTGGCTTGTTTGCGGGCCACTAACGATGGCTTTGAGATCGCACGCCGTGACCTTGAGCTTCGAGGTCCGGGTGAGGTCTTGGGAACTCGCCAAACGGGCCTGCCCCAGTACCGGGTCGCTGATCTTCTGCGGGACCAGGATCTGTTAGCGCGGGTGGGGCGAGTGGCAGATCGCTTCCAACGGCAATATCCTGCCCAAGCGGAAGCTTTAATTCGCCGCTGGCTAGGGGAAGAAAGCCATTACGGGGAAGTGTAAACGAGCAGCTTTGGAGCCAAAGGTTTCTCGCCAACAACTATCATCCAGTGTTTTTAATGATTTTCTATGACAAAACAAAAACTTGAGATATACGCTAAATTGATGCGGTTGGATCGTCCAGTGGGTATCTTTTTATTGTTATGGCCAACCCTCTGGGCACTCTGGATTGCCAGTGGGGGTCAGCCTGATGCCAAGGTATTGGGGGTGTTTGTCCTGGGCGTTGTGATCATGCGCTCTGCTGGATGTGTGATCAACGATTTTGCCGATCGTGATTTCGATCCCCATGTCAGACGCACCCTTAACCGCCCCCTGGCCACGGGTCGAGTCCATCCTCGAGAGGCGCTGATCCTATTTGTTGGGCTGTGTCTAGTGGCCTTTGGGTTAGTGTTGTTACTGGATCCCTTGACCATCGGGCTCTCTTTTGCCGGCGCTTTTCTGGCTGCGACCTATCCTTTCATGAAGCGTTACACCCATTGGCCCCAGATTTACTTGGGCGCTGCTTTTGGTTGGGCGGTGCCCATGGCTTTTGCCGCCCAGACGGGAACGGTGCCAGGGGCGGCATGGCTGCTATTTGTGGTTACGGTGCTCTGGGCGACCGTGTATGATACTTTCTATGCCATGGTGGATCGAGAAGATGATTTGCTCATCGGCGTCAAATCCACGGCCGTCTTGTTTGGCAACGAAGATCGCTTGATTACGGCCCTCCTGCAAGGGATGTTGTTGCTGATCCTATTCTGGGTGGGATACCGGGAAGGGTTAGGCGGGTATTATTACTCCGGGTTGTTAGTGGCGGCAGGGTTTGCTGGCTACCAGCAATATCTAATCCGGGATCGGGAACCGGCGCAATGTTTTCGGGCCTTCCTCAATAATAACGCCTTTGGGGCCACCATATTTGTGGGGATTGCCCTCCATTACTTGGCGGCGTAGCGGTTGTCTGACTCTATAAACATAAGAGCGTTTGGGAGTTTTGCGGTGACCAAGAGGCTTTTGTTGCTGTTGCTGGCATTTCTCCTGGTTGCCCCCTCAGAGGCGGCCGTGTTTCGTTGGGTCGATGGGGAAGGCCATACCCACTATAGCGACCGTCCCCAGCCGGGTGCCCAGGAGATAAAACTCAAGCTCCAGGCCCCTTATTACTACGTCCAGCGGGTATATGATGGGGATACCCTTCTGCTCAAGGAAGGGTTGCGAGTCCGGTTGTTAGGGATTAACGCCCCCGAGATCGAGGGCCGTTATCGGCCGGAGGAGGCGGGAGGGCGTTCGGCGCGGGATTGGCTGCGGCAACATATCGAAGACCAAAAGGTACAGCTCCAATTCGATAAAGAGCGGCACGATCACTATGATCGACTGCTAGCCCACGTCTTTACCGTGGAGGGAGAGCACCTGAATCTCCGCCTGGTGGAGGAAGGATTGGCGGTGGTTAACCTTATTCCTCCCAATCTCAAGTACAGCAATTCATTGGTTCAGGCCCAGGAGGGCGCCGAAGCGGCTAAGCGGGGGCTTTGGAAGATGCCCGACTATGTACCCCGGCCGATCCTGGAGATCCCCGAGGGCAACTATCGGCGGGGTTGGCAGCGCTATCAAGGGGTTCCCGTGGCGATTCGTCCAGGACGCAAATATGTGCGCCTGACCTTTGGCCCCCAGGTGGCGGTACGCATTCCCCAGGAGCAATTGGGCCTTTTTGGGGAGCTTGAACGTTATTTGGGGAAGCAGCTTGAGGTTCGAGGGTGGGTATCCCGCCGCCGGAGCAATTATTCGATTCTGGTTCGCCACCCCAGTGGGCTCAAACCGCTTTAAAAGGGCAGGGCTCGGGCACAGGTCCAAACCTCAACGATTTGTACGCCGCCTCGGCGCAAGACTTTAGTGAGTTCCCCCACGGTATGCCCGGTAGTGAAGACATCATCCATAATCGCCACATGACGGGCGGTTAGAGGCCCCTGAAGGGCAAAGACGCCGCGTATATTGCGTTTACGTTCCTGACGGGGCAGTTCTGATTGGCTGGTGGTGTTCCGCTTTCGGTATATCCCCTGATAGTGAATGGGGATTTGCAGCCGGGCGGCAATGGGTTGCGCCAGTTCCAGGGCCTGGTTGAACCCCCGTTCCCGCAATCGAGTAGGGTGCAAGGGGACGGGAATGATACACTCTGGCAGGGGATGAGCCCGATGTTCCAGGTGCTCGGCGGTCAATGCGCCTAGCAACTGGGCGAGATGTAATTTGCCATGAAATTTTAGCTGCAGGATCAAATGATCGAGGGGGGGCGCATAACGGAAGGCGCTTAGGGTCCGGTCTTGGGGAGGGGCTTGTTGTTGACAGGCACCGCAGATTCCGGGAATGGAGAGGGGGCGTGCGCAGCACAAGCAAGCACTGCCGAGAGGCGGTAAATCAGCCCGGCAGCGGCTACAAAGGTCTAGTCCAGTAGCGCCCGGCGCTCCGCATAAAGCGCATAATGGAGGGTATAACCTCTGCCAAAAGGTTTCCAGCCAAATTGAGGCTCGGTTGACAGTCACGGCTTCTCCATAAAGAATCCGGCAGCAGCTTGATGAGTATAATGAGTAATTATGACCTGTTTTCTTCCTTCAACTGAAATATGTGATGGCCTGCGCCATGATTGGTCCACAGAAGAGGTGAGAGCATTGCTTGAACAGCCCTTTGTGGATCTCATCCATCAGGCCCAGACGGTCCATCGTCGGCACTTTGATCCTAATCAAGTCCAGGTGAGCACCCTGCTGAGCATTAAAACAGGGGGATGTCCCGAGGACTGCGCCTATTGTCCCCAAAGTGCCCGCTACAGCACTCCGGTGAAAGCCGAACCCCTATTGCCTCTGGATGAGGTCTTGGCGACAGCGCGGAATGCCAAGGCGCGGGGAGCTAGTCGCTTTTGCATGGGGGCGGCTTGGCGTAGCCTCAAAGACCGTGAATTGGAGCCTGTGGCGGAGATGATTGTAGCGGTGAAGGCATTGGGGCTGGAGACCTGCGTGACCCTGGGCATGTTAGGCCCCGGCCAAGCGGAACGGCTCAAGGCCGCCGGATTGGACTATTACAATCATAACTTGGACACTTCGCCAGAGTTTTACGGGGAAATCATTTCCACTCGCACCTACCAGGATCGATTGGATACCTTGGCCCGAGTGCGGGAAGCGGGCATTCATGTTTGTAGTGGTGGTATTGTGGGGATGGGGGAGGACCGTGACCATCGGGCGGGACTGCTAGCCAATTTGGCTAACTTGCCACGCCATCCGGAAAGCGTTCCGATTAATATGTTGGTCCAGGTCGAGGGAACCCCCTTGGCTGGAGCCCCTGCGCTGGACCCTTTTGAGTTTGTGCGCACCGTGGCTTGCGCTCGGCTCTTGATGCCCGGTTCTTTTGTGCGTCTCTCGGCGGGCAGGGAAGCAATGAGCGATGAATTGCAGGCTTTATGTTTTCTCGCCGGGGCGAATTCCATTTTCTATGGTGAAAAATTGCTCACCACCCCCAATCCAACCACGGATCATGATCAGCAATTGTTTGAGCGCTTGGGGCTTAAGTGTCTGCCCTCCGAGGAGCAGACCCCCGCCGTCTCCAATGCAGACAAGATGCCTTCTGCCTCTGCTTGAAACGGAGTGGTGCCGGATTTAAAGACCGCCCTGGCGCCGAATTTGGATCAGCGTCAGGCCCAATCTCTTTATCGCTATCGGCGGGTACTGGAAGGTCCTCAGGGGCCGGAGATCCAAGTGGATGGCCGCCGGGTTTGGACTTTTTGCAGTAACGACTATTTGGGCCTGGCCAATCACCCCAAGATTCGAGTTGCCTTTATGCAGGGAGTCCAGGAATACGGCGTTGGTAGCGGGGCTGCTCACCTGGTGACGGGCCATAGCCGTGCCCATCATGAATTAGAGGAAGCCTTGGCGGAGTTTGTGGGACGGCCCCGGGCGTTGTTGTTTTCTACCGGGTATTTGGCCAATCTTGGGGTCATTAGCGCTTTGCTGGGGCACCAAGATGCGGTTTTTGAGGACCGCCTTAACCATGCTTCTCTGCTGGATGGGGGGTTGCTTGCGGGGGCTCGTTTTAAACGGTATCGGCACCGGGATTGCCAGGCCCTGGAGGCTGCTTTGGCCGCCCGTAGAGCCCGGCGCAAGCTGGTGGTGACCGATGGTGTCTTTAGCATGGATGGGGATCTGGCCCCCCTGCCGGAACTGGCCACAGTCGCTCGCCATTTCGATGCTTGGCTGCTGGTGGATGATGCCCACGGCCTAGGGGTCTTGGGGGAAGGAGGGCGCGGGAGTTTGGCCCATTGGGGGTTGGGAATGGCTCAGGTACCCATCTTAGTGGGGACTTTGGGCAAGGCTTTGGGCACCTTCGGGGCCTTCGTCGCCGGTGAGGAAGCCCTTGTTGAAACCCTGATCCAACAGGCTCGGACTTATATCTATACCACTGCCCCGCCCCCCGCGGTGGCGGCGGCTACCCTGGCCAGCCTTCGGTTAGCCGAAGCCGAATCCTGGCGCCGGGAGAAATTAGCCCATTTGATTGCCCAATTCCGCCAAGGGGCAGCCCAGTTGGGGCTTCAACTGATGGATTCCCAGACCCCTATCCAACCCCTTTTAGTGGGGGACTCAGCGGCAGCGCTTAAGTTGAGTGAAAGCCTGCTCGCGCGAGGGATGTTGATTACCGCCATTCGTCCGCCTACGGTGCCGGCAGGAAGCGCACGGCTGCGAATCACCTTGACCGCCGCCCATTCTGAGACCCAGGTGGAGCGTCTACTTGAGGCCTTGGCCGAGTCCTTATGAGTCTGTATGTAGAACAGCGGGGCGCAGGTCCTGATCTGGTATTGCTCCATGGGTGGGGTTTTCACAGCGGGGTTTGGTTCCCCCTTGCCGAACGCTTGGCGGCCCACTTCCGGGTGACCCTGGTGGATCTGCCCGGTCATGGCCGGAGCGATCCCCTGCCTCAAGGGGGGCAGTTAGTTGCCGTGGCAGAAGCGGTAAAGAAGGTGGCGCCCCCCCAGGCTATTTGGATGGGGTGGTCTCTTGGCGGTTTGGTGGCTTTGCAAGTGGCTATCAATTATCCCCTGCAAGTGAAGAAGCTGGTGCTGGCGGCCAGCACCCCCCGCTTTGTAACCGCACCTGATTGGCCTTGGGCCGTTGCCCCAGAGGTGTTAACGGCTTTTGGGGAGGCGCTGCAGGCGGATTTAACGGCAACCCTGAAGCGCTTTGTCTGGTTGCAGACCCGAGGTGCTGAACAAGCAAAAGCAGTCGCTCAGGCCCTTTTGACACAGCTCACGCCTGCTCATCACTCAGGCAGGGAAGGACTAGTGGCCGGCTTGGCTTTGCTTAAAAACAGCGATCTCCGGGTAAACTTAGCGACGGTGAGTTGTCCAACTTTGATGGTGCTGGGGCAGCGCGATACTTTGGTTCCGGCCAAAGTAGGTGATTGGCTGTCTGCCCAGTTGCCCCAGGCTCAAGTGGGTATTATTCCGGGGGCGGGACATGTCCCCTTCCTTTCCCACCAGCAAGCATTTGGGGACATTCTTCAGCCTTTTTTGGAAATCTAGACTTTGTAGCGGGAAGTGAATTCTTGAATCCGGAATACGGTATTAACAAGCGACAGGTGAGCAAGGCCTTTAATCGGGCTGCCGCCCGCTATGATCAGGTGGCGGTATTACAACGCATGGTGGGGGAACAGCTACTGGAGCGTTTAGAGTTAGTCAAGCTATCCCCGGCCGTAGTGGTGGATGTGGGGGCGGGGACTGGGCTTCAGACAATAGACCTTCTACGCCGCTATGGAAAGGCGCAAGTCATGGCATTGGATTTGGCACCGGAGATGCTCCATGAGGCCCGGCGGCGGGTGAAAGGCAGAGCGCTAGAGCGGGTATTGGAAGCGGTGTGGCCTCGCCGCCATTGCCATTTTGTCTGTGGCGATACGGAATGTTTGCCCTTCGCCAATCAAAGTGTGGATCTAATTTTCTCCAACTTGACCTTGCAATGGTGCTCAGCATTGGACTCTGTGTTCACCGAATTTCGGCGGATCTTAAAGCCTGGAGGATTGCTCACCTTCACCACCTTAGGACCCGATACCTTGAAAGAATTGCGGGCAGCCTGGTCCAGTGCCGATGCTTACCGGCATGTGAATCCTTTTGTGGATATGCATGACATCGGCGATGGGTTAGTCCGGGCAGGTCTTGCAGAGCCGGTGATGGACGTCGAACACTACACGTTCACCTATCCCGATGTCTATGGGCTGATGCGCGACCTTAAACTGCTAGGGGCGCAAACGGTGGGCTCGGGGCGGCAAGCGGGCTTGATGGGTAAGAATAGGCGGCAAAAGATGATGCAAAGTTACGAGGCCTTTCGTGAGGGAGGGCGCTTACCAGCAAGTTTCGAAGTAGTCTATGGTCATGCCTGGGGCGTAGAACAAACCTTACAGCAGCGCACTGCGGACGGCGCTATACAAATCCCTCTCCATGCCCTCAAAGGCCGTTCCAAACCCATTGGAAACCGGTCCTGAAGATTTTTCCGCCATGGGGACAGGACTTTTCGTTACCGGCACGGATACGGAGGTAGGTAAGACCTGCTGTAGTTTGGGCTTAATGGTCTGCTTGCAGCAGGCAGGTTACCGTGTGGCGGCCATGAAGCCGGTCGCCAGCGGTTGTCAACGGACAACGGCAGGGCTGCGCAATGAAGATGCCTTATTGCTCAGTCAATGTGCCAGCGTTTCTCTGGATTACCCGCAGGTGAATCCTTACCCCCTAGCGCCGCCTATTGCTCCCCATATTGCGGCGGCAACGGCGGGCATTGAGATTCAGCCCACCGTCATAAAAGCCGTTTTTGATTCCCTGTCCACCCTTGCGGATAGGGTGGTGGTGGAAGGAATAGGCGGTTGGGCGGTGCCTATCAACGGTAAACAAACCATGGCCGATTTGGCTGTTTTGCTGGATTTGCCCGTGGTGCTGGTGGTGGGATTACGTCTTGGATGTCTTAATCATGCCCTGCTAACCGCCGAGGCCATCAGCCGAGCCGGCTTGCCTTTTGGGGGATGGATTGCCAATAGTATTGAGTCCACCAAGCTTGCCTGGGAAAAGGAGAATATAGAGGCTCTGCGTGAACGTCTGCCGGCTCCTTTGTTGGGAACGGTGCCCTATCTTTCAAGACCGGTGCCGGGGAAAGTGGCTGCTTTTCTTGACAAGGAATTATGCATCGCTGCGGTCCAAAGAGACGCCGATAAAGGGTCGTGTTTTAAAGGGGGAGAATTGAGCAAATGAACTGGAACACTATCCAGATAAAGTATTGTTGGGTTAAAGCAACAAAAATGGGTGATTTGCCACGTCATATCTTTGACAGGCAATACTCATAGGGCCTAAGAGTAATGATTGCTTCCAGAGGCTCCAAGGAAAAATACTCTTATAAAACATATGGTTATTGTGGTAAAAAAACCTTTTCGGTAGATTTTTATTATACCCCTAACAAATGGCACGAATCCTGCTATAATTTTAATAACAGTTTTGAGATCTCATATTTGTCCTCTAAGCCTCCTAGATCTGGGCGCCCTTTTAGTTTAGGCGCCCTTTTTTTTATCTTATGACCGCCATTTCGGCAAATTCTGGCATTACTTAAATTTGTATGCTTCCTTATACTATAGATTGTCTGGTTGTGGACGATGGTTAAGGTGTAGTGATGAACACAAGAGGTTTTATGCAACACTTTTTAGGGCAGAGAAGTGACGGGGGGCATAAGCCGATGGCTAAGCGGTTCTTGGCTCTAGGGATCATGGTGTGGGCCATCATGCCATTAGGGATGGCGGCCCAGGCGAATCTGCTTTCGCCGCGAGACATTGTGTTGGAGACTTCGCAACGGGTTCTTGAAGCGTTAAAGGATCAGCAGGTCAGCCCTGCGGATAATCCAGAGTATTTTTACCGCTTGGCCAATGAACTCATCGTGCCACATTTTGACTTTGGGCGAATGTCGCGCCGGGTATTGGGCAAGCACTGGCGTCAGGCAACAGAGGAACAACAGCTCGATTTTACGGCCCAGTTTCGTCAACTACTGGTGCGAACCTATGTCACGGCCTTGCACAAGTATAGTACGGAGGATATCCGAAATTTCCTCCAGGAACGGATCAAAGTGCTGCCAGTGAACCATCCCCCGGAGGCCACCCGGGTCAATGTCAAGGTGCAGGTGGAGAATGAAAATGGGGGCCCCCCCATCCATATCGCAGTAAATCTTTACCTTAACAAGGAAAAAAGTTGGAAGGTGGAGGATGTGCAGGTAGAAGGGGTAAGCTTGGTGACCAACTATCGGGCCACCTTTTACCGTGAGATCCGGGTTGGTGGGATTCAGGGCTTGATCGACAAGCTGGCGCTGCGCAACCAGCATGCCATGAAATGAGGAGGCCGCGAGCCCTCTGAAAGTCCCTAATCAGCAATTTTGTCAGGGATTTGCTCAAGCTGGGCCAGCCAGGCGCTGGCTTCGCTGTCGCTGGGGGCGCGGTAGTCACCCCGGGGTGACAAAGCTCCCCCGGAGCCGACCTTGGGTCCATTGGGTAGACAACTGCGTTTGAATTGGCTGAATTTGAAGAACCGTTCCAAAAAGACTCCTAGCCAGCGTTTAATCTCGGTCAGTTCGTACTGATTGTGCTGGGCCTTTGGAATATCAGGCCAGGTGCCGCCAGTCCGGTCGTGCCAAGCAGACCAGGCGAGGAAAGCGATTTTGGCAGGCGTATAACCGAAACGCAAAGTGTAATAAAGATGAAAATCCTGGAGTTGGTAGGGCCCGATAACCTCCTCGGAGCGCTGAGCAGGTTGTTCGTTGTTCTCGTGGGGGATAAGTTCCGGGCTGATCTCGGTTTCCCGGATTTCTTCCAGAATTCTACTTGCTTCTATCCCTAGTTGTTGGTTTTTGGAGACCCAGCCCACTATATATTGAATGAGTGTCTTAGGTACGCTGGCATTGACATGGTAATGGGCCATGTGATCCCCGACTCCATAGGTGCACCAGCCTAAGGCCAGTTCACTTAAATCACTGGTGCCCACCACCAGTGCCCCATGGAGATTGGCTAGCCGGAATAGATGGCTGGTTCGCTCCCCCGCTTGCACATTCTCAAAAGTCACATCATAGACCGGTTTACCCTGGGCATAGGGGTGGCCAAGATCTTTCAACATTTGCATGCAACTCGGGCGAATGTCGATTTCATGGGCCTGGCAGCCGATGGCCGCCATCAGCCGTCGCGCTTGTTGCAAAGTTTGTTCGCTGGTGGCAAACCCGGGCATGGTATAGGCCAGCACCTGAGTGCGGGGTAGCTTCATCACATCCATGGCGTGGGCGCAGACGATGAGGGCCTGGGTAGAATCAAGTCCTCCTGAAATGCCGATGATCACCTTATCCAAGCCGGTTGCTTGGAGCCGTTTGACCAATCCCTGGACTTGGATTTCATAGACCTCTTGGCAGCGCTGATCACGGTCCGCAGGGTTGCTGGGAACATAGGGAAAACGCTCATAGGAACGCTTGAGCAAAACTTGTTCCTGAATAGGAAGGGGTGCTGAGAAACGGATAGTCCGGAAGGTTGCCAGCAAGTCTTTATGGCGGTAGCGAGTTTGGCCAAAGCTGTTTTGGCGCATTCGATCCTGTTGCAGGCGGTCCAAGTCGATATCGCCCATGGCCAGCTGGGAGCGATAGCTGAAGCGTTGGGTTTCGGTTAAGCAGGTACCGTTCTCGTAGATCATCCCATGGCCATCCCAGGCCAGATCTGTGGTGGATTCACCGCTCCCCGCGGCGGTGTAGAGGTAAGCGGCTAAGCAACGGCTAGATTGGCTACTGGCCAGGAGGCGGCGGTAATCGTCTTTTCCCACCGTAATATTGGAGGCGGAAAGGTTGATGAGCACGGTTGCCCCCGCTAAGGCCGCATAGGAAGAAGGTGGAATGGGAGACCATAAATCTTCACAGATTTCGATATAGAAGGTGAAGAGGGGTTGTTCTTCAACCTGAAATAGGAGGCGGTTACCGAAGGGCACATCCTTTTGGCCACAAAGAGGGATACTTTCCCGTAAGGCATAGTCGGCGGGGGTAAACTGACGTAACTCATAGAATTCCCGGTAATTGGGTAAATAGGTTTTGGGGACGATGCCTAAGAGGCGGCCTTGATGAAATACTGCGGCGCAGTTGAAAAGCAAGTTATCAACTTGCAGCGGCAGGCCCACGACGCCAATGATAGGGAGTTTTTGAGAGCGCTTGAGTATTTGACCGAGGGCTTCCTGGCATTCATCCAATAACACTTGTTGTTGGAAGAGATCATCACAGGAGTAGGCGGAAAGTCCTAGTTCTGGAAAGACGCTCAGCAGGCTTTTATGCTCGGCGGCTTGCTGCAGCAAAGCTTCCGTTTCTTTGGCATTAAATATGGGATCGGCAACCTGCAACTGGGGGACTGCCACCGCTGCGCGAATAAAATTGTGGTGATAAAGATTAAAAAAGGTATTTTTTCTGCTCATGTCTTGTTGGGTATGCCGGTTTCCAGGAGAACCCTTGCCAGCTTACTCGAAGGCCGGGACTTTTTGTTTGAAAATGATAGTTTATTTACTATCATAAATCCATGAAGGAACCCCCAAGAAAAATTTCATGGATCAAGGCGGCACGGAAAGAATTTTTGAAGTTTCCCGCCGCCGTGCAGGAGATTATGACAGACACCCTCACGATTGCAGCCAAAGGAGAAAAAGCGGCCATCACCAAGCCGATGAGGGGCTTGGGTTCAGGCATTTTCGAGATTGCTTATCCGTGAACGGCTAAAACAGCTAAAGGAGCAGTTGAAATGAGCGAAGAGGTTGAAATTGTACGCGGTAGCGGAAATATTTACCGCGATCTAGGTTACGCGGACGCCGAAGCCCGGCAAATGCGGGCGGAACTCGTGGCGGAGATCATCGGGATCTTGCGCGAGCGGAAGCTCACCCAGCGCAAGGCTGCCGACATCACCGGACTAGCCCAGCCAGACATTTCCCGGATTAAGAACGCCGACCTTAAGGGATTTACTATCGACCGGCTGGTCACGGTGCTGAACCGCCTCAATCGGCACGTGGAAATCCGCGTCGAACCTGCCTCTGACCCAGAATCGTTCCCTATCCAAGCGGAGTAATGACCAGAGCGACCGTGGTTGGCTTGGGAATAGGGTGTTTATTTCCGAAGGCGTCATCCACTCGGATATCGCCTATTAGCACTCGTAGCAGGAGCAGGCCGGAGGGGCGGGAAGTGCCTTTGGCGGCAGTGGCTTTGCGCGCCTACGCCCAACCGTTGGTGGTGATGTTGGCCCACCTGGCCTTTGGGTGACGTTCTCAACGTTCGTGACCTTGTTCCTGGTGCCCCTGTGCTATGCGGCTTTGGAGGATCTGCGTGGGATAAGCCTTTCCAGGCGGTGGCGCTTTGGGGGTGTCTCTACCCAGCTTACTGCCCCGAAGTAGGAGCAGACTTGCCATGAAAATTGCTTTGAAGAGGGTCTATGAGGAACCGGATAAAAATGATGGCTACCGGATATTAGTCGATCGTCTCTGGCCTCGGGGGATCAAGAAAGAAGCTGCCGCTATCGATGACTGGTTTAAGAATATTGCACCGAGTGACCAGCTACGGCAATGGTTTGGGCATGAACCGGAGAAATGGCCAGAATTCAAAAAGCGTTATTTTCAAGAGCTAAAAGGACAGCCTGAAACAGTAAACCAACTGACTGAAATAGTAAAAAGCCGAAAAGTGACTCTGATTTTTGGGGCCAAGGATACAGCCCATAATAACGCCATGGCGCTTAAGGAGTATTTGGAAAAAAAGTTATCCCATTAGTGCCTCGTTATAAAAGGGGCATTCCCTTTGGTAGCGATGATTTCCAGGTGAGGGAACTCCATCCTACCGGCTGGGAGCTTCTATACTTTAATTGAAGGTTACAAATTAAAGGGCTATTTGTATTAGCACTAAGCGGTATTAAGGATATTAAAGAGTGAGGGTGCCACGATGCAATTACCTTTTAGAAACCGGGTCGAGGCAGGACGATTATTGGCGGAGGCCCTTGAGCCCTATGGGGGGCGTACCGATGTCCTCATCCTCGCATTGCCTCGTGGCGGATTGCCGGTGGCTTTTGAGGTCGCCCAGGCCCTAGCGGTGCCCTTGGATCTGATGCTCGTGCGTAAGCTAGGGGTGCCCGGTCAGGAAGAATTGGCCATGGGTGCCATAGCGAGCGGCGGAATAAAGTATTTGAATCAGGAGCTTGTGTCAAGTTTAAGAGTTTCGGACAGTGTTATCGATAGGGTGGTGAGCCGGGAGAAAAAGGAGCTTGAACGTCGGGAGCAAGCCTATCGAGGCCAGCGGCCCGTACCAGAAGTTCGTCATCACTGCGTTGTTTTAATTGATGATGGTTTGGCTACGGGAGCCACCATGCGGGCGGCGGTCTTGGCCCTGCGGCAACGGCAACCGGGACGAATTGTTATCGGCGTGCCGGTGGCGCCAGCCGATACGGTGGAAAAGCTCCGAGCTGAGGCCGATGAAGTCATCTGTCTTGCTACTCCCGAGCCTTTTCTTGCTATCGGCAAATGGTATAGGGATTTTTCCCAGACCAGCGATGAGGAAGTGCGTGATTTGCTCGTCCGTGCTTGGCAGCAGAGAGAACAGGATTGATTGAGTTCCTGATGTGTATGACAACCTGTACCTAAGTGGGAGGCGCCCATGGGAAATTCGACCCCCGTTACAGCCCGACCTATCCAAATACAAGCGGGTGAAATCTCCTTGGAGGGGGAACTGGCTATCCCCAAGGGAGGAGCTTCAGGGCTTGTTATTTTTGCCCATGGTAGTGGGAGTAGCCGTTTGAGCCCCCGTAACCGCTTGGTGGCGGAAACACTCAATGGGGTAGGAATGGCTACGCTGTTGTTTGACCTTCTGACCCCCGAGGAATGGGAGGTTGATCAGCAAACCCGGCATTTACGTTTTAACATCGAATTATTGGCTGAGCGGCTTATTGCCACCTTGGATTGGGTCAAGCAACAGCCGGAGCTACAAAACCTTCGGATTGGCTTGTTTGGCGCCAGTACGGGAGCGGCTGCGGCATTAATTGCAGCCGCGGAGCGACCAACGCTGATAAAGACGGTGGTTTCCCGTGGGGGGCGGCCTGATCTGGCCGGAGAGGCATTGCCTCGAGTGACTGCGCCGACCCTGCTGATTGTGGGCGGTTATGATGCGCCGGTGGTGAAATTAAATCAGGAAGCCATTCAATCGTTGCAGGCCACCCAACCGCTACAGGCAGAGTACTGTATAGAAATTGTTCCCGGGGCCACTCATCTCTTTGAGGAACCCGGCAAGTTAGAGGAGGTGGCGCGGCTGGCTGGTGAATGGTTCCAACAGCATCTTTCACCCTCCTTATCCTAGGTGAGACAGGAGTTTATGGACGGGGCAAAAGAGACTTTAAAGCGCCTCCTGGAAGCAGAGATGCGTGCCCAGGCATTAGTGGATCAAGCCAGCCAGGAGCGGGATAAGATAATCCAGAAAGCCCTTGCTGAAGCTCGTCGGGCGGAAGAGCGCTTTGCCAGCCGTATCCCAGAAATTCAGCAATCTTTTGTGACCAGGGCCGAGAAGCGGGCAGAGCAAACCGTTAGTGAATTGACCCGGCGCTATGAGGAGAGAGAAAGGCAGCTTGAAGCCTTGGCCGAGGAGCGCAAGGGCGAAGCCAGTGAGATAGCCCTGGCCAGCCTGCTCGATCCTGCTGCTTATCCCTAGGGTATGCAGCGTTTCCCCGTCATTGCCACTAAGCCCCCGTCGATAGCCACTGTTGCCCGCTATGCCTATTTAAATACCTTGGTCTCGGCCCTCTCCGGGCGTCTCCTGTCAGCAGGACAACTGCAAGAGTTGGTGGAACAATCGGTCACGGATGCCACGGTTTTGCTGCGTGCTGCTGGGCTGACGACGATTTCCTTGGAGGAAATGGAGGACCGCTCTTTAGAACAGGTGTTGATAGATAACTTGTTGAGAGAAGCCCGTCGCCTTATTCGTCCCTTGGACAGTGAAGCCCAAGAATTGCTGAGCTATTGGCTGCGCCGGTTTGAGATAGGCAACCTGAAAGCGGTGGTTCGCGGGAAATTGACGGGCCGTTCTAAGGAAGCTATCGAAGCTGATTTTATTGATATTGGGGCTATGACAGCATTGCCCTTGAACAAGCTTATGGAGGCTGAGGATGTTCCAGAGATGCTGGGTTGTTTGGAGGGAACGCCCTATGCCGGCATTGCCCATCAAGCCCGATCTGTTTATGGAGAACGTTATGAATTGCCTCACCATGGGGAAGATCGGGAGCTGTTTCTTATCGAGGCCACTATCGATAGAGAATACTATGCCAGGCTGGATCAGCGAATGAAAGCTATCCAGGAAGAGCTAGACCGCCACTACCTGCAACCATTGGTCGGTCATCTTATTGACCAAATCAATCTGGTGTGGCTCTTGCGCTACCGGTTTGCTTACCGCCTTGCTCCCCCGCTGACTTATTTTTTGCTGAGCCCTGGTGGCTATCATCTGAGTAGCCAGCACTTGCTAACCCTGGTGCGTGCAGAAAATTTCGAAGAGGCGCTGCGCCGGGTTCCGACTCCTTTAGAACCTTTGGTGGCAGGGGCCACTTCAGCTTCCGAGGTGGAAGACAGACTGGGAAAGCATTTACTGGGAGTCGCCCGATTTATTCTGAAACGCACCAGTTTCAATCTGGGGCGGGCGTTAGCTTATTTGTTCCTCCGGGAAAAAGAATTATTACATCTTTATGGGGTCATCAAAGGCCGCACCTTGCAGCTCGCGCCCCATCTCATCCATCAGGCAGTTTGGCTTACTGATGACAGCGCTAGCTTCAGAGAGAGAGGGACTTTGCAGTCCTCTTCTGGCGGCATGGCTCGGTAGTCTGGGGGGGTCTCTGGGAATGCTTACACCATTACCGATGCAGCGGGTTACTCTTCATATGCTCAAGGAAAAGGCTTTGGTAGTCTGGGAAATTCTTCGGGGGATGTTTACGTTTACACCATTACCGATGCAGCGGATCACCCTCCACATGCTCAGGGAGGAGGCTCCGGCCGCTGCCCTGGCCCTGGCGGAAAGTGGGGTGTTCAATCCGGAATCCTTTTCTGCCGGGGAGGAAAGTTTGCCAGAATGTCCCGCCGCCAATTATCAGGCGTTGTTTTCTAGTGCCCGCTTGCGCCTGCAGAAGGTGGGGGAATATCTGGGTGTTAACCTCCATTTCCCACCAGAGAAGATGCAGCTCGTCAGCGAGCCGGAGTTGGCAGCCCTCAATGACTGGTTAGGGGGGCTGTGGCGCCGTTGTGCCCAGTTGACGGAAAAAGCCCGGCAGTTGGACGAGGAGATCCGCGCCGTCACCCAACTGGATAAAACCCTGGATACCTATGCCCAGTTGGATGTGAATTTGGGCTTGTTGCAGGGTGAGCTGCAATTTTTGGATGTCCGACTTGGGGCTGTCCCCAAAAGTAATCTCAAACGGCTTCAGGAAGCGATAGGCATTGCAGGCTATATCCTCAAGTCTTTTGCCGGCTCTGAGGCTACCGCCCTGGTGGTGCTTGCTGGGGTGAAGGGAAATGAGCGACAAGTCCAAAGCGTGCTCCGGGCGGCTGCCTACCGCCCGCTGCAACTGCCCCCCGAATTTCAAGATCATCCCCAGAGGGTTCGCCAGCGGTTGACGGCACAACGCCAGCACCTCCAGGAACAACGCCTGGCCTTGGCCCGGGAGGTTGAAACTCTCTATAAAAAACACGAAAGAGCCTTGTTTGAGGGGTCACAAAAGCTTGTCCTGGCGGCCCCCTATGCCATGTTAGGCGATTCTCTGGCTCTGCGCAGTCGGGGTGGACTGGCGACAGTCCAGGGTTGGGTACCCACGGAAGAGGTAGCTCTTTTGCAGGAAGCCTTGCAAAAACGGTTTGGGAAGCCTTTTGTTCTAGAGGCCCGAGATCCGGCCCTAGAGGAGCAACTGACGGTGCCTTCCTTGGTACGTTCTCCCCCTTGGCTCCAGCCTTTTACAAAATTGGTGCATAACTACGGGGTGCCCCGTTACGGTGAATTAGATCCTTCCTGGCTGTTTGCCCTGACCTTTATTGCCATGTTTGGCATGATGTTTGGCGATGTGGGGCATGGGGCAACTCTGCTGGCGGTGGGTTGGTGGGGGTACCGCCAACTGGGGAGTTACACTCCTTTGGTGCTCTCCTTAGGGGCTTCATCCTGCTTTTTTGGCTTTTTATATGGCAGCGTCTTTGGGTATGAAGGGTTCATTCCCCCTTTATGGATGGCGCCCTTGTCCAACCCTCAACGGATGCTTGAAGTCGCCCTTTTCTGGGGAGTGGGCTTTATTCTTTTGGCGACCGGCATTGGGATTCGCAACCGTTTAGCAGCGGGGCGTTATGCCGAGGCCCTGTTAGGGGGGCGGGGATTGGCGGGATGCTTGATGTATTTAGGTGTCGTGTACGGGGCGTTCCGCTGGGTGGAGGAGGGAGTCTTCGGATCTGCGGAGGCAGCGGTCATTTTATTGCCCCTTCTCGCCCTGTGGGGATATCAATGGTATCAGGTTCAGGTCCCCGGTATGGCAAGGGGACTGGTGGTGCTCATTGAGAGCTTTGAAATGTTAATGGGCTATTTTGCCAATACCCTTTCTTTTCTTCGGGTAGCGGCCTTTAGTTTGAATCATGTGGCGTTGGCGCTGGCGGTATTTGCTTTGGCCGGGACGATGGAGTTCGCAGGCCATTGGATCACCATGGTGTTGGGCAATCTTTTTATTTTAATTCTGGAGGGGGCCATCGTGGCTATTCAGGTATTACGCTTGGAATATTACGAGGGGTTTTCTCGGTTTTTCAGCGGTGATGGCCGGGTATTTCAACCGCTGACATTGGCGATTCCAAAATAGTTTCAGGTTGTTAAAGGGAGTAACCATGTACTGGCTGATTGCTTTGATGGGTTTAAGCCTCGTCGTCTTGGTGGGAGTGGGGGTGTTTTATGTGATCCGTCCGCGAAGTCGGGGGCTTGCAGTACCCCGCTGGTGGGGGGGTGCCATAGGAATGAATTTACTCATTTTCATGGCGGCCCAAGTTGGTTTGTTGTTGCTAGTCATGGGGGACGCCATGGCTGAGGAAGGGGAGGCGGCTGCAACGGCTTCTGCGGAGATTTCCATGGGGATGGCCCTCGCTCTGTTGGCGGTGGGGCTGCCTACTGCAGTGGCGACCGTGGCTGCAGCCTATGCCGTGGGGACGGTAGGTTCTTCCGCCTTGGCCGCAATCTCCGAGAAACCGGAATTGTTCGGGCGCACGCTCATTTATCTAGGCCTAGCGGAGGGGATAGCCATTTATGGGGTGGTGGTCACCATCCTCATGCTAGGTAAAATCTAATGGCTGAACAGGAAATTTTAAGGTTTAGCACGGAGCCTAAGTTGGGACCCTCGGGGGAGGTGGGATCGGGTACCCGTCTGATTGTGATGGGAAGCCCCGCCCTCACGGAAGGGTTTGCTTTGATTGGCTTTGAAACTTGGCCCAATGCCACTGAAGACGATGTGGAAAAGCTGCTAGAGGAATTGGAGAGAGGAAAAGAAAAAGCATTAGTTCTCTTAGAGCCAGGACTTTCCCGTTGCCCGTCGGGGCGGCTCAGCCGAGTGCGGGCCGAGAGTCCGCGGATCGTCATCACTGAAGTGCCTCCCTTGCAGGCACCAGGCGATTACCATCCTGCAGTGGAAGATTTGGTGGCTAAGGTATTGGGCCATGGTGCCCTAGAGAAAGAAACATGAGTACCGAGGCCAATGTGGAAGCATTGGAGGCGGCCCTCCTGACCCGTGCCGAGCGTTTGGCGGAAGAGTACTTATCCCGGGCGCGGCAGAGCCGAGAGCGTATTATCGAAGAGACCGATGAGCGTCTGCGCCTCCGGGAAGAACGGGAAATACTGGCGGCCAAAGCAATGGCGGAGCGGGTCTATCGGCGGCGGGTGCAAGCAAGTGAACTCAAGCTCCAAGGAAAATTAGATCGTCTCCGCTGGGAATTGGTGCAAGCCGTGGTTCAGGATCTTCGCCACCAGCTTAGGGCGTTTGCCGCGGAGAGGCCACGATACTTGCCCGTACTACAGCGACTCCTGGGGGCCGGGGCCAACGCTATCGAGCAGGAAGAGCTTGTTGCGGAGCTCAATCAGCAAGATCTGGAATGCCTTGAGGGGACCTGGGAAGCTTTTGCGGCAGAAGCGGTGCCGGGCAAGCATATCCGCTTATCTCCCGAACCCCTAAGTTGCAGCGGCGGAGTGCAGGTGGTGAGCAAAGACCGCCGCATCCGCGTGGATAATACCTTTGAAGGCCGCCTGGATCGGCTGGCGGAGGAGCTTCATCAAGCCATTATTGAGCGTCTTTTTGCCCAAGCGGTTCCGGTGGAAAGAGTGTTCCATCATGGGTAAGTTGCTGGAAGTCAACGGCCCGCTGGTTCGAGCGCGCCTTCCCCAGGTGCCCACTGGGGAGCAGGTGAAAGTTGGAAAAATCGGCTTGGTGGGGGAAGTCATCGGCCGTGAGGGGGAGGAGGCCCTTATTCAAGTCTATGAGGCGACCGAATCGGTGCGTCCTGGCGAGGCAGTGGAGCCTCTTGGTTATCCCCTCTCGGTGGAACTGGGACCGGGCCTTTTAGGGCAAATTTTCGATGGCATACAACGGCCCCTTGACCGTATCTTGGAGGTCAGCGGGGATCGGATCTCCCGTGGTATCCAACTCCAAGGCTTGGACCAAGAGAGGGTTTGGCACTTCCAACCCAACCCTCAGTTAACCACCGGCATGACGGTCACCGGCGGCGTTCAGTTGGGCGCCGTGCCTGAAACCCCCACCATTGAACATCGCATCCTGGTCCCCCCTGAGTTATCAGGAGAACTCCTGGAGCTGGTGGGTGAGGGGGATTATCCATTGGCTGAGGTGATTGCCCGCGTGCGTACGCGGGATAACCGCCTCCATGACTTGACCCTCTCTCACCGTTGGCCCGTGCGCAAGTTTCGCCCCTACCGACAACGGGAATACAGTGTGGCGCCATTGATTACCGGGCAGCGGATATTGGATACCTTTTTCCCGCTGCTCAAGGGTAGTAAAGCGGCGGTGCCAGGTCCCTTTGGGGCGGGTAAGACCATTGTCCAACACCAGATTGCCCGCTGGTCCAATGCCGATATTGTGATTTATGTGGGTTGCGGTGAGCGGGGCAATGAACTGGTTGAAGTTCTTGATTCCTTTCCCCAATTGACTGATCCCCATACGGGCCGATCGTTGATGGAGCGTACCTTACTGGTCGCGAATACTTCGAATATGCCGGTAGTGGCTCGGGAGGCTTCCCTTTACGTCGGCGTGACCCTGGGCGAGTATTATCGAGACCAGGGCTATGATGTGGTCATCGTGGCGGATTCCACCAGCCGCTGGGCCGAAGCGTTGCGGGAGGTGGCCGGGCGCTTGGGGCAGATGCCGGTGGAGGAAGGTTATCCAGCCTATCTAGCCTCCCGGCTCGCTGCCTTCTATGAGCGGGCGGGGCGGGTCCAGGCCCTGGGGGGGAAAGTCGGTTCAGTGACCCTTATCGGTGCGGTTTCCCCTCCGGGGGGTGATTTCTCTGAGCCCGTGACCAGCCACACTAAAGAAATCGTGGGAACCTTTTGGGCCCTCTCAAAAGAATTGGCAGATGCCCGTCATTATCCGGCCGTCTCCTGGACGGAAAGTTTTTCTGACGATATCCCGGTGGCCGCCCGCTGGTGGGCTGAGCATATTGACAAGCGTTGGCAAGCAGAGCGTGCTGAGGCCATGACTTTGCTCACCCAAGCGGAAGAACTTTCCCGTATCGTTAACCTGGTGGGTCCCGAGGCTTTATCCGGTACCCAGCGCTGGGTGCTGGAGGGAGCGGCCCTTATCAAGGAAGGGGTGTTGCAGCAGAGCGCCCTGGACCCCGTGGATAGCTTTTGCACCCCGGAGAAACAGTTTGCCCTCTTGGAGCTGATGCTCCAGCTCTACCATCGGGGCACTGAATTACTGGAGCGGGGGGTGCCGGTACAAGAGCTTTTAGGACTGCCCATTCTGGCCCGTGCCAAGCGCTGCAAAAGCGATTATGACAATACTAAAGTGGAAAAATTGCGGGATTTCGCCAAGACGATAAGGGAAGAATTTGATCGGCTCGGCATGGAATACGCCGAGGCTGGAAAGCATTCGGAATGAAAGAGAAGGAGTACTGTACCGCCTCTGCGGCCCGGGGGGGATTGTTGTTTATGCAAGATATCCCCGGTGGCGCTTTTGGGGAGCGGGTGGTGGTCAAGGATCACCAGGGGCGGCGTCGCAACGGGCAGGTGATCCTCACTTCCGACAAAGGAGTCCTGGTCCAAATCTTCGAGGGCACCGATGACCTGGATTTAGAACGCACTTGGGTCCGGTTTTTGGAAGAACCCTTTGAGATCCCTTTATCACCAGATGTCTTGGGTCGTATTTTCGACGGTGTGGGGGCCCCCCGTGATAACCGCCCCCCTATCGTGGCTCCCCTCAAACGCAATGTCAACGGTGCCCCTGCCAATCCCGTCGCCCGTGCCTATCCTCAAGAATTTATCCAGACCGGAATTTCCACCATTGACGGTCTCAATTCCCTGGTGCGTGGCCAAAAACTGCCCATCTTCTCCGGCTCGGGCCTTCCCCACAATCGCCTGGCGGCTCAGATTGTCCGCCAGGCCAAACTGCTGGGTGAGGAGACCCGCTTTGTGGTGGTCTTTGCCGCCATGGGAGTCACCTATGGAGATGCCCGCTTCTTCCAGGAGGAGTTCGAGAGCAGCGGTGTGCTGGGCAATGTGGTGATGTATCTCAACCTGGCGGACGATCCTCCCATCAAACGCTTGATCCTGCCCCGTACCGCGCTGACCTGCGCCGAGTATTTGGCCTTTGAGCAGGACTTGCATGTGCTGGTGGTGATGACCGACATGACTCATTACGCGGAAGCGCTGCGCGAGGTGGCCACGGCCAAGGGGGATGTGCCCTCCCGTAAAGGCTACCCTGGGTACCTCTACTCCGATCTGGCCGAGATTTATGAGCGGGCCGGACGGATTAAGAACCGACACGGTTCCATTACCATGGTGCCGGTGGTTTCCATGCCCTCCGATGACATTACCCATCCGATTCCCGACCTGACGGGCTATATTACGGAAGGGCAAATTGTTCTTTCCAGGGAACTCTATCATCAAGGAATCTATCCTCCGGTGAGCATTCCTCCTTCCTTGTCCCGGTTGATGAAGGATGGGATTGGCAAGGACTTTACCCGAGAAGACCATCCCCGGGTCGCCAGCCAGATCTATGCGGCCTACGCCAAGGCTTTGGAGGTGAGAAACTTGGCTTCTATTATCGGCGCCGAGGAACTTTCCGAGTCTGACCGGCAGTATCTTAATTTTGCTGGCCAGTTCGAACAGCGTTTTGTCAAGCAAGGGGAAGAGGAGGAACGGTCCATCATTGAGACCTTGGACTTGGCTTGGGATTTGCTTTCCTTGCTTCCCCAGACAGCCCTCACCCGAGTGACTGAGGCGGATCTTGAAAAATATCATAAGTGGGGCAGCGACTCTGGTCAGGCAGACCTATCCCAAGAGAGAGCTTCTGGAGAGAGTTGATGGCGCGCCAGCCTCCGACCAAGAGCGCTTTGCTCGATCTTAAACGTCAAGTCACTTTTCTCCAGGAAGGGCACGACTTGCTGGAACGCAAGCGGGAGTTGTTGACACGGTTGGTTTACGAGCATTTAACCCGTTATCGCCAATTGCGGCATGAAGCCCGGGCCGCCTTGGAAGATTCTTACCATTGGCTATCCATTACCCACCTGCGGATGAATAGCCGTCAGTTACGCCAGGCGGCCCTAGGCATTCACCCCAGCCTGTCAGTGAAGATCCTCCCCCGTTCTAGCCTGGGAGTGGAATACCCGGCGGTGACTGCTGAACCTCTGCCCTTGCAGCCCATCAGCCTGCTTTGGACCGATGCTAGTTTGGATGAGACTCGAACCAAACTGGCGGAACTGGCAATGGTTTTAGCCCGGCTTGGGGAAGCAGAGACTTCCCTGCGCCGTATGCTGGCCGAGCAGCGTAAAACCCAGAAACGGGTTAATGCCCTCAAATACAATGTGATTCCCCGCTACCAAGGGGCTATTCGCTACATTCAATCGGCCTTGGAAGAAGAGGAGCGTAACGCTTTATTTCAGATTAAGGTGTTACAGGAGCAGGGTAAGAAAGTGCGGTAGGATGGGTAGAGGCGATCGCCTCTACCCATCCTACCGCACTTTCTTAAAGTTGTTTATGTCTATACCAAGAACACGACCGACAAAAGAAGAAAATGTGTCTGTCAGATTAAGTCTGCGGCCTGTTGAAACACGACTTGGAAAGTTAACCTCAAAATGTTGAGAGAGGTTTAGAGTTAAGCGGGCATTAGTCGTTCCAGAATCTGCTCCTGAGATTGCCCCTGTGCAAAGAGTCCCTGCACGAAGTGCAACATTTGACCGAGGGACTGGCGGGTGAGGGTATAGCGCTTCTGACCGAGGGTGTGTTGTGGGTTTTCAACAAAGGCGAATCGTTCAGATTTTCTGCCTCCTGCTGGGGTGCGCTGAAGCAGCGACTGCGCTACGCAACTCAAGCGGAAGTGGCTTTTGACGGCTTCCTCCTTGCGCACCTGAGCCGCTTCCAGTCCCACAGCTTGTTTGCAGAACTCATGAAAGATTTTCACCGGCCAGCGGTAGCTCCACACCTGAATGACCCGTCCCCCTTCCCAGTGCAGGGCGTCGGTGAGTAAAAAACGGGGTTGATCCTGGAGGTCAGCTTGCTCATGGACCAGAACCAGACGCTTACGACCATAGCGCTTTAACCGCACCGTTTTGGTGAAGACCCAGAATGGTCTTTCCTCACCGCTACGCAGCTTCACGTTCACGCAACGAAAGCTCTCAGGATGTTGCTGGCGCAACTCGGCGGCGATCTCATCGACCCGGCGCCACTGCCCCTGCCATTGAATGAGCCGGGAGCTTTCTAGCTCCAACACCTGGTGCTTGCCCTGCTGTTCAATCAACCGCATGAGCGGCAGCGAGAGCACCCCGTTATCAAACGCGTAGTGAGCTTGCGGAAAATGCCCTTCGACTTCGAGTTGGCACACCATGTAAATAAACCATATACCGCCCCGTGCAAATGGGCCCCGCCATATACTGAGCGGGGCGCTAGACACGCCCTATCTTTATTCAAGCTATTCTTTGATCAAAACCTCAACCTGTCTTTGAATCCGTACTCTATCTTGATCAATCTTTGCCGCATTAGTCTTAGAAGATAAGGTCTCTTTTGTTTTGCGCTCCAATGATTTTGGCAAATTTAGGAAAGTAGTTATTTTCCATTGTTTTCTTCTTCTCCAAGGTGGTGTGCTGAATAAACTCACTTTCTCTTAATCTGTTTGGTCCGGTGGCTGGTTGTGATAACTTGGCCGTTCTCACCGATCACCAAATAGGCTTTTGCAAGTTGCTCTATGTTTTTCCTGGCTGCATCGAGTTTTTTACAAACGCGTTTGAAACTACGATTGTCGAAATATAGGAGTTGGCTTCCATTCTGATATTCAATGCGCCCATAGGCCATTAAAAGCTCCACTGCCAGCGGTGGAATACCACGCTGTTGCATGCGGTTTTGAGCATGTTTGGTTAAAGCCATCTTTGCCTTTCCTTACTTACGATGTTCGGTATTCGTATTGCCTTTTTGGCCGTATTTTTCCTGGACCTGCTGGAATTTGCACTTAAAGGTATGCCATATGGCAACCTTATAAGCGTTAATGGCAAATGTATTCGCATCCAGGCGAAGCAGTTTTCCTAATCCAAAAAATAATTCATCACTGTCAATCGGGTCCGAGTCAAATTCATCGCTGCTTTTTTCTAGTGCTTGGAAGGCAGCTAATATCTCAGGTGACCACTCCAGCTTTTCAGCAATCTGTTCTAGGGATAGGCCTAACTTATTCCGCTGGGCTGCGATGAATTGTCCTAACTCCTGTACAGAATCGAATTCTGGGATTTCCCCTTCTTCCGCCGAGTCAAAGTAACGAGTTTCCCGGAATCCAGGCCGTTTCTTGAGCCAACGCAGCGCTTCTTCCTGATCGATGTAAGTCCGCCCGCCGGAACGTGTCGTCTTAAGAGGGTCCGGTAGCTTGGGATTTGCGGCCATGCGAATAGTTTTCTCAGTAACATCAGCGATAAGCGCGAGATCCTTTATCGTAATGCCCGCATCTTCTTCAAGTGCCCAGCGTGCAAAAGCAGTATCAGCAATGTGTTTACAGTAACCGTGTACAGGCCCCTCTATATTCATGCCTAAAGGTGATCCATCTCTAAACAATATGGTGAAGTACCGGGCTCTAGTTACGTAATCTAATAGGTGTCTCGTTTTTCCTGCGGTATCCCATTCATTCTTATCGAGATATTCATAGAGCGCCTGCATAATATGAGTCATCTCGTAGTGGGAGATATCCAGTTCACTGGGAGAGGGAAGCTCATGTGATTCTGGATCTTCTGGCAATCCTAGCAGCCGTCGTCCAGCTCCTGGTTCATATATATCATTGAGATCTCTCACCAAACTATGCAGAAGAGAGGCAAGCTCTTCAGTTAGTTTTTCTGGGGTAATTTTTCGGATATTCATGGCAGCCTCTTAAGATAAGATCAAGATATATGTGATATCTAAAATATCTATAACCCATTTTAGCGGGTGTCTAGAAAAAGTCAATGATATTTTTCCTATAACAAATATCTATAAATCCGTGAGAGAGCCTAATACTAATCCCAGAAATTAACGCTCTTTTATCCCTTCTCCCCTGGCGGGAGAAGGTTAGGATGAGGGGGGGGTTAATGGTTAATAAAGAATGTTTTTTATTGGGATTGGTATAACTAGGGTAAAAAAAGAACTGGTTGCTTTAGAAGAGAACGGGAATGCTGGAAGTGATCCAACGCAAATGGTGTGCTGCTTCTAGATGGAGGGAGGGTATGTAAAAGGAAGATAAGGTCTAGCAACGCGGAGAAGGGGAGGGTGCACTAAAGGACAACTTTTTTTGTCCTATGGATAGTTTCTTGCACCTCTACACCCAGGAAATGCCGTACAACCCCAAAACTGTTTACCGGCATTACTTCCTTTCCGAGCTTTTCGGAGCACCATCGGTTTTCTGCAAAGCGGGCAATCGGGAGCTATATGGGTAGCGTGTTCTTGCTGAGAGGCGATGGCGGGATCCATTTTGCTGTGCTTTTGAACTTTACTTACTCGTCCCAGCAGCGCTGTCCCATCTACCAGCTCCAGCGATTTTCCTTTGGCAAAGGCCCTAGCGTCGGGAGTGAATTGACCACAAGTGACTAGGATTCCTCGAGTAGCGTTCTCACCAGCCACCAAACCGTAAAGTTCGCGCACCTTAGCGACCCCCACCTGCCTAGTTTTCCATTGTTTGCACTGAACGAGAAAGATGTCGTGCATATCTTCCATGATATTGGATCGGCGACGAGCCATACACCATACCTCTTGAGTTGAATTTAAGGCTATATCGGCGGTACCGCTAATTAGTTCAGCGGCTTATGGGCAGGGATAGCGTTTTTTCAAGGATTTCATGACTGCGGCCGGGTAGGAGGCTTTGCCGGTGCCAGGAGGAATCTTCAGCTCGGCGATTATAGCCTGTGTTACTGCTTCAAGGCTTTCTTCTTCAGGGATGCACCAGAGTTGACGGCCCCATAGCTCGGGTTGAGTGACAAAATCGTTCGCTATTTTTCCTGTGTGCCGTAGGCCTTCCAGGTAGCCATAGCAGTAGCCACTGTTGAAGGCAGTTTTAGGTGCTTCTATCTTTTTCGTGAGTGCTTGCTGGCAGGCGTTAAGGAACCAGCCCTGATCAAGGCTATCTTCCTTTGCTGAAAGAGGGGGCATAAGTAAAAAGCAAAATAGGACAAAAAGGCAGAGGTTGGGATGAGAGCCCAGGAAAACCAACCCCTCAAAACTTTCGCTGGGGTACTTATATTTCGACAGAAATTCCCCAAAACCTTGGCTAAGGGACTAACTTTGTATGCATAGGCTGATTGAAAATAGGGGAAAAAAATGAGCACACAGGATGACACCATTAAACAGGTAAAAGCGGTTCTTGAATACGATGAACGTATCAATCTCCATCGCTCTCCTATTGAGGTAAGCGTCCGCAATGGGACTCTTATACTTGAAGGCGAAGTGGAAGATCTCACCACCAAAAAGTGCGCCCTGCAACTTTTGCGCAACCGAAAATTAGCTGATGTGACTGAATTGGTTGACCGGCTCACCGTTAGGCCCACAGAGCACCGGGGTGAGGGGGCGCTGCGGGATGCCCTGTGCCAGTCATTGCTGGAAGACTTAACTTTCCATAATTGCACCCTTCAGGGACGGGCCCAGGAGGGCGGTGGACAAGGGCTTGAAAAGGTAGACTTTGAAACTTGGCAGCAAGCAGACCGTGAGCCCAGTGGCTTAGTCCAGATCTCAGTGGAAGAGGGGGTGGTGACTTTGGAAGGCCATGTTCCAAGCCCCTCCCATAAGTATCTCATCGGGGCAATGAGCTGGTGGTTACGAGGGTGCCGAAATGTTGAAAATCACTTGGAGGTGGTGCCCGCCCGGGAGGAGACGGAAGAAGAGCTTGCCGATGCTCTCCGTTTGATCCTGGAAAAGGATCGCTTAGTGGAAGCGGATCAAATTCGAGTGGATATCCAGGATCGGGTGATCACCTTGAGGGGATTGGTGGCTACTGAGGAAGAAAAAGGCATGGCAGAGACCAATGCCTGGTGTCTGTCGGGGATGACGGACGTCGTTAACCAGATCCAAGTGAGAACGCTGTAAGGATCCGGGATATTACTGCCCGCCAAAGTCCCCTTCAAAAACTTTGGCGGGCTATTATTTCCAGCATTCCCTACCGATGCCACCGCACCCGGAGAATACTGGTCTCATCCGTATATTGATAATCAAGCTCACCCTCATAGGCCCGATTCAGGGCTTCTCCCACTCCCCTCGGTAGGTGGATTTCGGTGAAGGTAACGACGGTTTCTCCTTCTTGCTCCTCAATGTCCATGATTCGCTTTAAGGGGTGTTGCGCCTTCTCGCTTTTCTCTTTGTTGCGGATAAGGTTGATGATTTCTTCCCGGTGTTCTTGGAAAAACGCTCCGCTCAGCATTAAAAACCCGGCGGGAGCCCGGTCTCGTATCCGTTGACAGGCAGGGCATAGCTCCTGATTAGCGTTAGGGGGAACTTCCGCCCAGGCCCATCTGCCCTGCTGAAAGAGGGCCTGGCATTCCGGGCAGACGGTAGGTTCCGGTAATTTGCTCCGGGTTTTATAGGGATCATGGATCATTTCCTTGATCAGCCGATCTCCCCGATTGCCTCCAGCACCTGGCGTTCCCTTCTGATGGGCGATATTATAGGTATCTTTAGATGAGCCCCCTTTTCCCATAAAATTCTCCTTAACTATCTGAAAAGACGGAAAATGGGTTACTAAAATATCCGCAATGGATTTTAGTTACGTCTATAAATTCTGTTAAATTTGCTATTGGGCATCTACCAATAAATATAGACTTATCCCCTGTCCCTGGGAATGGGTAATTTCACTCCCTATGGAAGTGGAAGCGGCCAGGGGGCCTGGAGGAGGGGTGAATAGCTGGAGATGCGCTTGACTCGGCTTCTGGCCAATTGGTATAGAATCTGACGTGGTTTGGAGTTAATCGCGCCGGTCTTAGCCAAGGAAATTCTGTAACCAGCTAACCGTCGAATAAATTTAAAGTTAAAATAATTGGCAAAATAGGGGAATAACTTAGTGAATAAATCGGAGCTTATTGAATCGGTAGCGGAGTCAGGGGATTTAACCAAAGCTGCCGCAGCCCGGGCCGTGGATTCTGTTATCGAAGCGGTTACCGATGCGCTAAGGCGTGGTGACCAAGTGACAATCGTAGGTTTTGGCACCTTTTCCGTGCGGGATCGCGCTGCCCGGACGGGCCGTAACCCGCAAACGGGTGAGGAAATTAAAATCAAAGCTTCGAAAATACCTTCGTTTAAAGCTGGAAAAGCCCTTAAGGATGCTGTAAACTAGGCAGTTTCCTTGGGTGCTTAGCTCAGCTGGGAGAGCGTCGCCCTTACAAGGCGAATGTCGGGGGTTCGAGCCCCTCAGCACCCACCAGGTGGGATTGATAGTTTTTTTAGGAGTGGTAGTTCAGCTGGTTAGAATACCGGCCTGTCACGCCGGGGGTCGCGGGTTCGAATCCCGTCCACTCCGCCATCTTATGTTAGAGCTATAGAATGAAAAGGCGCATTTTACAGGATTGTAAATTGCGCCTTTTTTGTTCCTTTTTAGTGGTCGCTCTGTTGAAGAGGTAGCTAAATCCATGTTGGAAGCCATACGGAGTCGTGCCCAAGGTATCTTTGCCTGGGTAATTGTTGGGCTTATTACTATTCCTTTTGCCCTGTGGGGTATTAATAACTATTTCCGCGAAGGGGGAGAAGCCCTAGCCGCCTCCGTCAACGGTGAGGAGATTACTACCCGTGAATTCCGCGCGGCATTCCAGCGCTATACCCAACAATTGCGTTTCTTGATGAGGGAAGGTTTCTCGGAAGAAATGCTGGATGACCCGGCGACCAAACAGCGTGTTTTAGAGGGGTTGATTGAGCAGCGCTTGGTTTTGGATGCCGCGGGGGAGCTTGGGTTAGGCATGAGCGACTCGGAACTCAGTAAGGTCATTCATAACAATGAGGCCTTCCAAGATGAGACGGGTCAGTTTGATTTTCAGCGTTACGAGAGTGTGCTGAATAGCCAAGGATTAACGACCGCAGCTTACGAGGCCCGGTTGCGCTTGAGTCTCTTGAGCGAGCAGTTGGCCTCTACCTTGCACCTTTCGGCGTTTGCAACCCAGCAGGAAATGGAGGATATCGCCCGTCTTCGGCATCAGGAGCGGGAAATCGGCTACGGCATTGTGCCTTCGTCCAAGTTCCGCGATGCTATTCAAATCAGTGACGAGGAGTTGCGCCAATATTATGAGGAGCATCCGGATGAATTCCGCACCCCAGAGCGGGTGGCGGTGGATTATTTGCGCCTTACCGCTAAGTCTTTAGCTACCGATATCCCGGTGGATGAGCAGACCTTGCGTGACCTCTACGCGGAGTCCAAAGATCAATTCGGAACCCCGGAGCAGCGCCGGGCCAGTCATATATTGGTACAAGTGCCCCAGGGGGGGGATGATGCCGCCCGGCAGGCGGCACGGGAGAAGGCCGAGGAAGCGTTGCGGCGTTTACAACAAGGGGAACCTTTTGAGGAAGTGGCCAAGGAAGTCTCGGAAGATCCGGGTTCGGCCCAACAGGGAGGGGATCTGGGTTTCTTTGGGCGGGGGGTGATGGACCCGGCCTTTGAGGAGGCGGCCTTTTCCCTGGAAAAGGTGGGCGATCTGAGCGAGCCGGTATTGAGCAAGTTTGGTTACCACATTATCCAGCTGACCGGTATTCAACGGGGCGAAGCTCCCTCCTTTGAAGAGGTCCGTGAGGAACTGGCGCAAAAGTACCGCCAGCAACTGGCGGAGGAACATTTCTACGAGCAAGCGGAGACTCTGGATAATCTTACCTATGAGAATCCCTTTACCCTGGAGGTTGCTGCGGAGGCCCTCGAACTCCCCATTGAGACCAGCGAGCCTTTCTCGCGAAGTGGAGGCAGCGGGATTGGGGCCAACCCCAAGGTGGTGACGGCTGCTTTTAGTGAAGAAGTGCTGCAGGAAGAGATGAACAGCCGAACTCTTGAGTTAGGACCCAATGACCTGGTGGTATTACGGGTAAAAAAACATTTCCCAGCCGACATCAAGCCCTTTGAGGAAGTCCGCGAAAAAATACAGGAAAATTTGACCTTGGAGCGGGCCAAGGCCAAGGCCCGAGAACAGGGAGACGCCTTGGTTGAGCGCTTGCGGCAGGGAGAGGCTCCGGAATCTGTTTTTGCTGGGGAAGAGGCTTGGAATGAGAAGAAATTTTATAGCCGTCGCGGC
The DNA here is from genome assembly GCF_000024725.1 of Nitrosococcus halophilus Nc 4. Classification (NCBI taxonomy): domain Bacteria; kingdom Pseudomonadati; phylum Pseudomonadota; class Gammaproteobacteria; order Chromatiales; family Chromatiaceae; genus Nitrosococcus; species Nitrosococcus halophilus. The sequence continues at coordinate 806,205 of NC_013960.1, forward strand.
GAGGGTATTCCTCGGGAGATCCTGAAGATGGCCTATGGGTTGCCCCATCCTCAATCGGAGAGTCCCGTTTTTGCAGGACAACCCTTGGGATCAGGGGACTATGCAGTGGTAGGCCTCTATACGGTCAAGGATGGAGACCTGAAGCAGCTAGATGAGAAAGCGCGCCAATCCCTGGCCCAAGAAGTGGAGCAGATGCACGGCCAAGTGGCCTATCGGGGCTTTATCGATGAGTTGAGAGCGGAAGCAGATATTAAAATTTATCGGGATAACCTGTAACTTAGCTTTTGGGTAGGAAGCGGGCTAACACGGCGGCCCCGACGGCATCGCCCCAAACATTCACCGAGGTGCGGAAGCGATCGAGAAACCAGTCCACAGCCAGTAATAGCCCAATGCCCTCAAGGGGGAGACCCACGGCATTCAACACGATGACCAGGGTGACCAGGCCCGCCTCGGGGATGCCGGCGGCGCCAATGGCGGCCAAGGTGGCGGTGATAAAGATAAGAGCCTGCTGTTCCAAGCCCAGGTGGATCCCATACGCTTGGGCAATGAACATTGCCGCCGCAGCTTCGTAAAGGGCCGTGCCGTCCATGTTAATCGTGGAGCCCAAGGGCAGCACGAAGCGAACGGCTCGGGGGTCAACCTCATTTTCCCGCGCGCATTCCATGGTGAGCGGCAGGGTGGCGGAGGAACTGGCGGTGCCAAAAGCGGTCAGCAGGGCGCGGAGCATGGTGACCAGGTAATCCCACCCTCGGCCGGCAACAAAAAACAAGAGCAGCAGCAGCACCACAAAGTGCAGGGCCAGCCCGGAAAGCACGGTCACCACATGCCACCCTACGGCGCTGACTTCCCTTAAAAAAGCTTCGCCGCCGCCGCTCTGGCCTAGGCGGGCGGCGATGAGGGCGAAGATGCCCACCGGCGCCAGGTACATGATCCATACCACCAGCTTCATCATGGCCTCATTCACCCCTTCAAAGAAAGCCAATACCGGTCGGCCTTTATCTCCGAGTGTGGTGAGTGTGGCGGAGAACAAGATGGCGAAGACAATGAGGGGGAGGAGTTGCCCTTCAGCGGCAGCATTAATGAGATTGGGGGAGATGAGGGAGAGTAAAATATCCTCAATTCCCGTCTCTCCTTTGGCGGCAACGTTTTCGGGGACCGAGCCATCGCCAATAGTGATACCGCTCCCGGGTTGAATCAGGTTGACGACCAGCAGGCCAATGGCCACCGCAATGGCGGTAGTGCAGGCATAATAGCCGATGGCGATAGCCCCCACCCGCTCTAGTTTACGGACATCCCCCAAACTGGCGACGCCGGTAATGACGGCAGACAGGATCAGGGGGATGATGGTCATCTTGAGGGCATTGAGAAACAGGGTGCCGAGCCAAGCCACGGCTTCCATGCGGGGGCCAGCGTACCATCCCGCCAGGACGCCTGCAATCACGCCAACGATAATAAATCCCAGAAGTATAAGCGCAGTACGATGGGGCATAGTTTTCAGAATTTGCTTTTGTTATTTTTATGGGTAGTCGTATGTTATGGCGCCAGAGGGGCGAAAAGGGGTCGTGGTTTCTCCCTCACTCGCCCATGCCGACAATGTGGTAGCCCCCATCCACATAGACGATTTCCCCCGTAATTCCTGAGGCCAAATCGGAGCAGAGGAAAGCGGCCACATTCCCCACTTCTTCCGTGGTGACATTGCGCTTGAGGGGGGTGTTGCGTTCGGAATAAGCCAGGAATTTATTGAAATTATCAATGCCCGCTGCCGCTAGAGTCTTAATGGGACCGGCGGAGATGGCGTTGACTCGGGTTCCCTCCGGTCCCAGGGCGGTGGCCATGTAGCGCACATTAGCTTCGAGACTGGCTTTCGCCACCCCCATGACATTATAGTTAGGAATGGTCCGTTCAGCCCCGAGGTAGCTGAGGGTCAGGAGGGCGCCCTTGCGACCATGCATCATGGTTCGGCCTGCTTTTGCCAGGGCGGCAAAGCTGTAAGAACTGATGTCGTGGGCGATGCGGAAACCGTCTCGGGTGACGCTCTCGAGGTAATCCCCCTGCAACTGGTCACGGGGAGCAAAGGCTACTGAGTGGACAATGATATCCACATGGTCCCAATAATCGTCTAGGTGGGTAAACAGGGCTTCGATTTGTTCGTCGCTGCTGACATCGCAGGGCAGGGTGATATCGGTATCGCATTGGGAGGCCAGCTTTTCAATTCGCCCCTGAAGTTTTTCGTTTTGGTAGGTCAGCGCCAATTCGGCACCTTCTCGCTTCATGGCTTGGGCGATTCCCCAGGCAATAGAGCGGGGGCTGGCGACACCCACAATGAGGACCTTTTTATCTGCTAGAAAACCCATAAGTATGACTCCTCAAATCTTTTTTTCTCAGAAGTTGGCGGGTAAAACTACCCGAAATTGCCCGTTTCCGAAAGGGGAAAAAGGGGACTTTTCCTTGAGTGGGCTTATAGTGAGCGTTTTGCAAGCATGTTAATAGCTTTTTTGATCTCTCCTCTCCTGCGCTGGACAGGAATTTTCTGCCTCCTATGGCTAACGGCCTGTACGGGGGAAATCTGGAATAATCCCTATCCCCATACCGAGGGTGCCCATAACGTCGCCTATTCAAGTTTTAATTTGCGTCCCAAGACCTTGGATCCGGCCCGTTCCTATAGTGCCAACGAGGTGATCTTTACCGGTCAGATCTACGAGCCTCCTTTGCAATACCATTATCTGCTGCGTCCCTATACCCTAACGCCCTTGACCGCCGAATCTTTGCCCCAGGTCACTTACTTGGACGCGACGGGCAATCTTCTTCCCGAGGAGGCCTCCGCCCATGAAATTGCTTATAGCGTTTATGAGCTTCGGATCCGACCGGGGATTTATTACCAACCCCATCCGGCATTGGCCAAGGATGACGCGGGCCGGTTGCTTTACCATAACCTAACTCCTGGGGAGTTGGAGGGAATTTATAAGATTGGCGATTTTCCCCGCACCGGCACCCGGGAATTGGTCGCGGCGGATTATGTCTACCAGATTAAACGTTTGGCCCACCCCAAGGTCCACTCCCCCATTTTGGGCCTGATGAGCCATCATATTGTGGGATTGAAGGAATATACCCAAACTTTGGCGGCGGCCCAAGCCGGTACCCAGGATGAGTATCTAGATCTTCGTGCCTATCCCCTAGCCGGGGTAGAGGTCGTGGACCGCTATACTTATCGATTAACCATCGAAGGCAAATACCCCCAATTGCGCTATTGGTTGGCCATGCCTTTTTTTGCCCCCGTACCCTGGGAAGCGGATCGGTTTTATTCACAACCAGGCATGGCCGAGCGCAATTTGAACCTGGATTGGTACCCTGTGGGGACGGGACCCTACATGCTGACGGAAAATGATCCTAATCGCCGCATGGTGCTGGAACGCAATCCGAACTTTCATGGGGAAACTTATCCCACTGAGGGGGAACCTGAGGATAAGACCGCGGGTCTCCTGGCGGATGGGGGCGAACCTTTGCCTTTCATTGATCGGGTGGTGTTTAGTCTAGAGAAGGAAAGCATTCCCTACTGGAATAAATTCTTGCAGGGATACTACGATGCTTCTGAAGTGGCTTCAGACAGTTTTGATCAAGCCTTGCGCATTTCCGGCGGAGGCGAGCTCAGCTTGACGGCACAGATGGAGGCTAAGGGCATCAAGCTGGTCACGGCTATTGGCACTTCCACCTATTATGTGGGCTTTAATATGTTGGACCCGGTGGTGGGAGGGTATAGCGAACGGGCCCGCAAGCTGCGCCAGGCCATTTCCATTGCCATCGACTACGAGGAATTTATCTCCATCTTTGCCAATGGTCGTGGGATTGCCGCTCAAGGTCCCTTGCCTCCGGGAATTTTCGGCTATGAAAGCGGCGAAAAGGGGATTAATCCTTATGTGTATGAATGGGAAAAGGGACAACCTCGTCGCAAGTCCCTGCAAACAGCCCGTCGGCTGTTGACTGAAGCCGGTTATCCCAATGGCCGGGACGCCGAGACCGGCAAACCCCTCTTGTTGCATTTTGATACCACCAGCAGAGGCCCGGACAGCGCTGCTTTACTGAGCTGGATGCGGAAGCAATTCCGGAAACTGAATATCCAGTTGGTGGTGCGCGATACTGACTACAACCGCTTTCAAGACAAGATGCGCCAGGGCAATGCCCAGATCTTCCAATGGGGGTGGAACGCGGATTATCCCGATCCAGAAAATTTTTTATTTTTGCTCTATGGGCCTGAGGGCAAGGCCAAACATGGTGGCGAGAACGCAGCTAACTATAGTAATCCGGAATTCAATCGTCTTTTTGGGCAGATGAAAAGTATGGAAAACGGTCCGGAGCGCTTGATGATTATCCGAGAAATGGTGGCTATTGCCCGCCAGGATGCCCCTTGGGTTTGGGGCTATCATCCTAAGCAGGTGAATTTGCTCCATGCCTGGAATTCTAATGTCAAACCTAACTTGATGGCGAATAATACCTTGAAGTACCGCCGCATTGATCCGCAACTACGGGCCCAGTTGCGGGCTGAATGGAATCGCCCGGTGATCTGGCCCCTGTGGGCGCTTTTAGCGGCCTTGGTGTTAGTGGCCATGCCCGCAGTGATGCTTTACTGGCGCAAAGAACGACAGCCAGGGCGAGTGGTGTTGGAAGAGCATTAGCATTAAGAAGAAGGAAGGGGACATAAGGAGGAACCGGGATGACGCTCGCCAGAGATCGGCAAGGGGGGTACACCTACGGGGATTATCTCACGTGGCCGGAAGAGGAACGGTGGGAACTGATTGACGGTGTGGCTTATGGCATGGCACCAGCGCCAAGCCGAAACCACCAAGAAATACTGTTGGAACTGTCCCGCCAGAGATTGCCAATTTTTTCCTCGAACGACCCTGCCGCGTCTATAGGGCGCACTTTGATGTGCGCCTACCGAAGAGCGATGAGGCTGACGAGCAGACAGAAACCGTCGTTCAACCTGATCTTGCTGTGATCTGCGATTCCTCCAAATTGGATGAGAGGGGTTGCCGTGGTGCGCCCGATTGGATCATCGAAGTATTATCGCCTGCTACCGCAGCGAAAGATCAAATCCAAAAGCGAGTCCTTTATGAACGGGTGGGTGTCAAAGAATATTGGACAGCGCACCCCACCGATAAGCTGGTGACAGTATGGTTAAAGAGTGGGAAGGGCACTTATGGTAAGCCTAATATTGTGGAAGGTAAAGGGATGTTGGCTGTTGCTACCTTTCCTGAACTCGAAATTAATCTGAATCAGGTGTTTGTCAAAGGTGAGGAGAAAGAATGAAAGATTCCTGCGCTGAAGAGTTTCGGAAAGCGGACGGCCCTATCTCCGCACCTTTTAGAAAATCTCAACTACCCCTATGGAGTAGGGTGTGCAGAGCACGGCGATGCACACCATCGAAAGGGAAAGGGGGAGCAGCGATAGGGTTCGCTGCACTCAACCTATCCTAGCAAAAGGGTTTTCCAGCAGCTTCTAAGCAATATAGCTGCCAAATAAGCGCGATATTTTAATAGGGAACAGTTGCCAATGCTAATACAATACATGCAAGCGGCTATGCGCCATGCACAGTATGAGATTCTTTCCGATGATGGCTCATTTTATGGCGAAATTCCGCCATGCAGAGGAGTTTATGCGAATGCCGCTTCACTTGGAAGAGTGCCGGGAGCAACTAGAAGAAGTGTTGGAAGAGTGGATCTTATTTAGGGTTCATAAAAATTTAGACTTGCCAGTGATCGATGGAATTGAATTAATAATAAAAGAAATTGTTTAATGCCTGTTTTCGGATCCATCAAACGGCGGGAATTAATCTATTACCTACGGCAGCTTGGCTTTGAGGGTCCTTATTCAGGTGGAAGGCATCAGTTTATGATCAGAGGTAGCGTGACTATCCGTGTTCCCAATCCACACCAAGGGGATATTGGCAAGTAGCTTCTGGCAAGCATATTGAGGCAGGCACAAATCAGTAAAGAAGAATGGAAAAAGCTATAAATGGCCTAATATAACGGAGCCAGGTCTTGCGTTGTAGATTTAAAAAGCGTCTAAGCCCGGGAATATTAAGGGTCTTGAATCATGCATTAGCAATGGGCTCAGGGTTCAGCCATTGCTTATCCTTGTCGGACAATTCCAATGGGCTCTAAGGGATGCAGAGGCAGGGTATATATATAGATGAGGGGAGATGCCTCAACACCGCAGCCCCCGTGAAGGGGGCGGTGGCGGTATTTTAGGTAAAGAGGTTGGTGGTCACGGGCGCGCTTTGGCTCAGCGTCGGGCTGATATTGGGAGCAAACAAGCCAAAGTTAGAGACATTATTGGCGGCATTGATATTCAGGGATTGGAATTGGTTAATCTCCTGATTTAGATCGATATCAACGGCCACATTGGCAAAACTCAAGCCGGGAAGCCCGAGGGCTTTACCGCCCCGCAGGGTGGACATCTGCCGGGAGTCCAGGGTTCTGTTTTCAGCTAAATCGGCAACGGTAATGGATGTCATGTTACTTTCCTCTGTCAAGTGGGGGGGCCGTTGGCCCCCCTCGTTCATCTAGGCCAGATTGAGTTTAGAGAAGAAACCCACCCACATTCACATTGTTCTGGGCATGCTGGTTCTGAGTGTTGGTGTTGCGCACATCAGAGAACCCGAAGTTAGCCACATTGTTGCCTACCGCATTATTAATGCCCTGGAACTGGTCAATGGACTGGACTGGGTTGACGCTAACGAAGCGGTCCCCCATAGGTCCCCAGTACAGGCTGCGGCTTTTAAGGGCGCGCATTCCGCCGCGGACGGAAGTCATGGCGTCCTGGTCCAGGGTTTTGCTCTCGGCCAAGTCAGTGATAAAGAGTGTGCTCATGGTGTGTTCTCCTTTAAATTGAAAGTTAAATCATTCATTAAGCTTTAAATTTGGAACCGAAATTTTTTCGGTGCTTACCCAACAGATTGCAGTTGCCGTGCCAAGTGGGTAGTCGAGGGGGCGTGATATTTTTAAGTCTATGATTTAATGAATATTATATTTTCTCTCCAGGACATGCCTGACGACTCACGGGAAGAGAAATGTTTAAAAAGTTGGTTTGATGGCAACAATAAAAATAGGGTGTTCGTTGGCGGGTTGCTCTTGGGGGTAAAGGGCAAAGAAAAACGGAGAGATGCTGTGGGTGGGGGATGAGAGGGAAGTAAGTACCTGCCTCTTGGAGGGCGTTGACTTATCCATAACAATCCCAGAGAGATTGTGGCCTTTTTTATAACTTGTTGTTGTTACTGGATAATTAAGGCCATGTTGAGTAAAGTATCAGCTTCTTATAGCTATAGCGTTTCCCAAAGAGGAGAGATACGGTTGGATTGAGAACTTAAGGCCCGACTAAGTCGATATTCGTATCTCATTTATTCGGGAAACGCTATAGAAAGTTTCTGTTATAAAGTAGATTTTTTATATCTATCCTATGTTAGCGGCAGCAAATGAACAGTAAGGAGGTAATGGCCATGAAGAACGAATATACCGCTGTTGTAAAACAGGAAGACGATTGGTGGGTGGGGTGGATCGAAGAAGTTCCTGGGGTCAACTGCCAAGAAAAGACCTACGAAGAATTGAAAGAGACTTTGAAAATTACATTAAAAGAGGCACTAGAATTTAACCGCCAGGATGCGCTGACTGCCGCTGGCAGCGGTTATAAGGAAGAAAAAATTGCTATATGAAGAGAAATGAACTTCTCCAGTACCTACGCAGCCAAGGATGTGATCTTTTGAGGGAAGGTGGTAAACATTCATGGTGGCATAATCCTGCTCTGAACAAACGATCTGCAATTCCAAGGCATTCCGAAATAAAAGATATCTTGGCAAAGAAGATATGCAAAGACCTTGGTGTAGAGCCAATCAAATAGCCGCTAACAAGGCGCTGCACTTGACCGTTTTTTCACTGCGCTCAAAAACGGCAAGTGAGCTTTGTCGTGTGTGCCAGGCATGGCATTTAACTAGTGGGGTGAAAGTCCCGATACCAGGTAATCGCAGAGCCGAAGGTTAGCTAAAGGGCAAGGGCCAACTCTTGAGGGGAGGTCTGAAGGAAGCCCAAGGCAAAATCGCGGGGCGATGGACAAGAACCCAATAAGAGGTGTGATACCAATTTAATCAAAGAGTGCAATCTATTAAGGCTTCAAGCAATTGTTTAGACTGAACTTATACAATGCAAAATTACATGAAATTGGTATGAGGTACTCGGGGCCAGTGGGCACGTGACCATTAAGCCCTCCATCTGCAACGGGAGTGCGTTTTATAAATTGGGCGTCTACGCAGGGGGAAGTCATAGGAATTTTGAACACCCCAAAGGCATGCGCGTCACGCTCTCTGAAAAACCCGGTACAAAGGAAACGAGATCACGGATCTTGTTACCGATCTATTGGCAGATCCAAGTGCCCAGCCATTATTGTCCCTTGTTGCAACTGTCAACGATCATGTTGTCGGGCATATTCTTTTCACGAATGTACGAATTAAGCATTCTCAACGGCTAGTTTCTTCAGCAATTCTTGCTCCTCTATCGGTGCACCCAGAATACCAAAATCAGGGTATCGGAGGTTGACTTATCAAGGAAGGACTAAAACAACTGAAGGCGGCGGGTATTGAACTAGTATTTGTACTCGGACATCCTGGCTATTATCCAAAGTATGGCTTTTCCGCCGCTGGGATAAAGGGATTCTACGCACCGTATCCAATCCCGCCTGAAAATTCCGATGCTTGGATGGTCCAGGAACTTCATTCGGGGGTTATTGGGCATGTTAAAGGACAAGTGATATGCGCTGATGTCCTCAATAATCCAAAGCATTGGCGAGAATAAATATCCGCGAAACTACGAGAAAGGCATGCAAACTATTTAGGAATTGATATGAACCCTATTGAATGGAGTGATTTTCAAAAAGTTGAACTGAGAGTGGGGACCATCGTCGAGGTTGAAGACTTTCCTGAAGCAAGAAGACCTGCTTTCAAGCTAAAAGTAGACTTTGGTGATGAAATAGGAATCAAGAAATCTAGTGCACAAATTACCGATCTTTATGATAAGCAGTCATTGCTTGGTAAACAGGTGATGGCGGTTGTAAATTTTCCACCCAAGCAAATAGGGCCAATCATATCTGAGTGTTTGGTTACGGGATTTCACCGCGATGATGGGGCGGTTGTATTGGCAGTGCCAGATACCGAAGCGCCTAATGGTGCAAAGCTAGCCTAAATAAGGAATGTTCACGCGGGCGCCAAAAAAGCACGATTTTGAAAGCACTAAAAATGAAGAATTTTGGGGCTTTTCTACAGCCCCGTTAGGACTTTCTATCAAGAAACTCAGAAATAGAAATAGCAATGGAGGGAAATTCTTTTAACAATTTGTTGTCTTGCGTTATGAGCGGTGTGTTTAACTGGTGAGCAAGTGCAACAAATTCGCAATCGTATGATGAACACTTGCTTTCATTTACGAGCGCAAGGATATGAGGAGAAGGTACATCAAATTCATTATTTATCATTATCAATTCAGCATTCTCTTGGATTCGAAGTGCCTTTTCAAGAGTAATGAGGCCCTTTCTGAGGTAAAGAGTTAATATATTTCTAAACTCACTCTTCCAAAGAGAGGGGGCAGCCCAGACGGGATCTATTCTGTACAGTGTGTCTACTGAATCAGAAAATGGTGTAGGAAGTAACAGATACGCAATAACATTTGTATCAGCAACGATCATGGCCTGCCTTCATTAATCGCTTGATCTATCTCCTCTGTTGAAATTACTCCAGGTGTGATCTGGGAGCGTAGAGCTTGGATATTCTGGAGTCTCTCATTTGGAGAGATACGGCTAGGCAATAGTGTTTTTTTCAGACAAACAATGACTTCGCTGTTGATGCTTCTATGGTGCTGTTCTGCAATATGTTTCAACGCATTGTATAAATCATCTGGGATGTTTTTTATGGTCAGTGTGGGCATATTGAAAATTCTCCAATCCATATTAATGGTTTCATTATGGTACCATAATGAAACATGGTCAAGTAATGCATAATAGTAGCCAGTGAGCCTGTTAGATTTTAATTATGAGTGGCATGGATAGTCTTTAGAAGATAGGCGATGTTCTCGGAAACGTAGACGAGAATAGATTGCATTCTTTGGTTAAATTGGTATGAGGAGTTGATTTTCCTGACCTTTTATCCCAGCAGGTGATTCTTCTCCGTGCGCCCAACGCACGCTACTTGCCCGCTTGTAGTAGCGGTTGAGCCGTGCGAAACCGACCGCATTCTTAAACCACCGGATCAACAGCCTTAAGTTTCCGTGCGGCAAGAAGCTCCACTAGATACGGGGAAAATTGCTATTCAAACCGGAACACCACCCTCCTGAACCGAAGGAGTCCCTGTCTGGTGAGTATTTCGCCTATCTGTTTTGAAGTTTTTTGGAAATGTTTATGCCGAGCCAGGCACCGACTCCTGAAGCGAGTATGATAGGTGGCGTCATAACGAGAAATAGGGCATAGGCGAATCCCACAAGGCTGCCGGACTCAACCCCATATAAAAAGACGGCGGCAAGAAGCGGTGCGATAAAGCCCCATAAAAAACGACGAGAGAAAATCCCAATAATTACGCCGAGAACAAAGACAATGAGTATATAGGGAAGTAAATCTGAAGGTATTAAATTTTCCATTTGTGGCCACTTATTAAATATTTAGTATTCATTTTTGACCAATTTGAGCCCCAAGTATAGATGACTGAGGCGGTTCCCACATTAATACAGAGATTAAGGATAGAGCAAGTATGATGTCCCGCTGGATAAAAAATGCCGCTCTGGTATGCTCCGTGGCCGTTGGCTTTTTTTGTGCTCAAGTCCCTTGGGCAGCCCCGGTGAGCGGTATTTTTGCCGCCGAGAGATCCTGTCCTGCCTATGTTTCAAAAAACAAGCAGACCAATCCAGATAGCGCCCAGATCGTGGCGGGGGAGCGTTACCGGGCATTTGAGGCCAACAAGCCCGATAATCCAGGCTGGTACCGAATCCGGGTCCCTTCCGCCGGGCCTAAGGAACGCTGGGTCAGTGTCGACTGTGGCAAATTTCAGGCAGGAGACCCAGGGGGGAATGGAGTGGGAGGCAATGCTTGCAATGTCGCCGGTCAAGGGGATAGCTATGTGCTGGCCTTGAGTTGGCAGCCAGCTTTTTGCGAAACTAAGCCCCAAAAACCGGTTTGTCGTTTGACTGATCCGAGCGCTTATCAAGCCCGCCATTTCACCCTCCATGGTCTCTGGCCTAACAAGCAGGCGTGCGGCAAGAGCTATGGTTTTTGTGGGGAGATCAAAATGCAGGAACAGGACTTTTGCGATTACCCGGAGGTTATCCTTACCCCTCTTTTCCGTGATGATGCGCTGGCCCAGGTGATGCCCAGTGTGGAAGTTGACTCTTGCCTTGAGCGTCACGAGTGGCACAAGCACGGTACTTGCCAGGCGGACTGGTCGGCGGAGAAATACTTCCAGGTATCGGTGGATTTGACGCGCCAGTTCAATGATGCTGGTATGGCCTACTTTATGAACCGGAAGATTGGCCGGGAAGTCCGAACCGAGGATTTTCTCACCCGGTTGGCCGCTGTGCTGGGTTCAGGAGCCCGGGAACGGATCAAGCTGGAGTGTGAACAGGGGATGTTGGTGGAGGTCCAAATAAGCCTGACGGGGGCTTTGACTCCGGGGACCGATTTGGAAGTCCTCATCGCCCAAGCGCCTAAGCAAAGCGGATCGGATTGTGGGTCCCACTTCCGGGTGGACCCCATAGGATTGTCTAGCCAGTGAACTTATCCCCCATGTTTCGCAAAGACTTCAGAACCATTTTTTTTACCGTGGGTATTGCGCTGTGGTTTTGGGGGGGCGGTTTTAGTCATTTGGCAATGGCCGAAACCAGGGGGGCAAATACTTTAGTTATCAATATCATAGGCATTAAACCCGTGGAAGGGCAGGTTCGGGTTGCCCTCTATAATGCTGCCGAGAAGTGGCTGGAAGAATCCTTTTTCAATACTGTGCTGGAGGTGAAGAGCCAGAAAGTTGAGTGGAGAGTCGATGATGTCCCCGAAGGGGAATATGGGATAGCGGCTTTTCACGATCAAAATAAAAATGGCGAAGCTGATCGTAATTTTCTTGGGATACCTAAAGAGTCCTATGGTTTTTCTAATAATGTAAAAGCTGTTTTTAGAGCCCCTCAATGGGATGAAGTCAAATTTATTGTGAATTCAACTAAGGAAGTTGAGGTAAAGCTAGAAAGTTGGAATCAGTAAATAGGAAAGCAAGATGAAAAATAAACGTACCCTTGGAAACACAGTGTTGACCCTCATTTTTCTTATTTGGAGTCAAGCCGGAGTGGGTGGCCAGGCTGATTCTTTTATGGAAGGATGTTTGAAAAGTCGAGGAGCTAATCGTGCCCAGTGTGAATGTATGTACAAGGAAACCCAGGGCAAACTGCCTGCAGAAGAGGCCGCATTTATCATTGCCTCAATGAGTGGCGATATGGCGGCCATTCAGGAGGCGGCCGCAAAACTGTCCCCTGAACAAAAGCAGAAAGCGCTTTTTTCCTGGCCTGGAGTCATTGATAAGTGTGTATTTTTAAAATAGTAACAGATCATGCATGTGTGTCTGCAATTCGAAAATCTTATTTAGATGCCATTTGAAATAAAAGATGTCTTCAACTCTCCTGATTAACAGTCATGCCATTAGCAAGTCTTATGGAAATCATGCTTTATTTTCCGATATTTCTCTGGGATTCTTTTCCGATGAACGCTTAGGGTTAATTGGTCCCAATGGTTCTGGAAAATCCACCTTGTTGAAAATTTTTGCAGGAATTGAGACCCCCGACTCAGGAAAGATTGTCCAGAAACGAGATGCGCTCGTGGTTTATTTGCCTCAGGAGGATCGATTCGACCCGGAAAAAACCGTTGAGGAAACTTTATTCCAGGTTCTCTCAGAGGAGCATAGAGAAACGGAGCACTATCAACGCCTGCGGGAAATTAGCCGTCAGGTGGTGTTTCCAAATAGGGAGCAGAAGGTAGGCACTTTATCGGGAGGATGGCGTAAACGGCTTGCCATTAGCCAGGCTTTGATACAGGAACCGGATTTATTGCTCATGGATGAGCCCACCAACCACCTGGACATGGAAGGGATTTTATGGCTAGAAGGGTTGCTGAAGCAGGCTTCTTTTGCTTTTGTGTTGGTGAGTCACGACCGTTATTTTCTGGAAAACACCACCAATCGGATTGTGGAGCTCAATAAGCAGTATCCAGAGGGTTTTCTGAAGGTGGAGGGTAATTACAGCAGTTTTCTTCAGAAGCGGGAAGAGATGCTTAACCAGCAGGCACAGCAGGAACTGGTTCTCTCCAATAAAGTAGAACGAGAACTCAATTGGTTGAGAAGAGGTCCTAAAGCCCGGACCTCGAAAGCGCGTTATCGTCTTGACAGCGCGCAACAGCTCCAGGATGAGTTGAGCGCAGTGAAAGCCCGCAACGCCCAAGGGAAAGCCGCAGAAATTGATTTTGAAGCGACTCAGCGAAAAACCAAGAAGCTTTTGGAAGCCAAAGATCTAGGAATCAGCCGGGGCGGAAAGCAACTCTTTGTCCATCTGAGCCTACAGCTTTCTCCAGGCAGGTGTGTGGGGATCTTAGGGCGGAATGGAAGTGGGAAAAGCACTTTGATGCAACTGCTAAAAGGAGATCTTAGCCCCGATTCCGGCTCTATCAAGTGGGCGGATGGGGTTCAAATCGTGACTTTTGATCAAAAGCGGGAGCAATTAGATCCGACCCAGACCTTAAAGGAAGCCTTGTGCCCCCAGGGAGATCAGGTTATTTTCCAGGGACGTGCCCTCCATATCGCCTCTTGGGCTAAGCGTTTTCTTTTCCCCAGTGAAAAGCTGGGGCTTCCGGTATCCCAGCTTTCCGGCGGAGAACAAGCCCGGGTGTTGATTGCGAATTTGATGCTAAAGCCTGCGGATATTTTATTGTTGGATGAACCAACCAATGACTTGGACATTCCTACCCTTGAGGTGCTGGAGGAAAGTTTGCAGGACTTTCCCGGCGCTATCGTTCTGATTACCCATGACCGTTTCTTGCTGGATCGTCTTAGCGACACATTGCTTTACTTGGATGGTCATGGGAAAGCGGAATTTTTTGCCGATTATCACCAATGGCTCGAGGCTAGAAACTCCCAACCTTCAAAAGAGGCATCCAAAGGTCATTCTCCTCCGCCCAAACAGAAGGCGTCTCAAGGATTGAGTTATGAAGAACGGAAAGAGCTCAACCGAATTGAGCAAAAAATCTCAAAGGCGGAGCAAGTCGTCGAGGTATTTCAGCAGCGGCTTCATGATCCTGAAATTACCAGTGATTTTGAACGATTAACGGAGCTATACGCCCAGCTTAAAGAGGCGGAGAATAAGGTGGCACAGCTATATCAGCGGTGGGAAGAATTGGAGTTGATAAATCAGAATAATTGATCCGTTTTTGCTGCTTGGTCTATAGGTGAGGTCGGGGTGAGGAAATGTTTGTTGTGGTGTATCAGTGGAAGCTTAATCTCGGCATGGAGGATCGATTCTGCGAGGGTTGGCGGAGGATAACCGAGGCTGCATATAGAATTTAGGGGAGTCTTGGTTCTAGACTTCACCAAAATGATGATGGAGCGTGGGTAGCCTATGCCCAATGGCCGATAAAGAACATTGGGAGAAAGCATGGCAGAGGGGGCCAATTGCGGATGAGCTGGGGTATGAAATGATGAAACAATGCCTTGCTGAGGGTTTTGAGGTAGTGGCTCCCATTTTGAGGCTAACGGTGACTGACGATTTATTAAAATCGGGACTATACTCAGAATTGTTAGAGTAGCTGTGGGCGAAATAGTCATAGGCAGGATTTACGCAAAAGGTCGGAGACGTCATACCCGCGAAGACGAGGATCCAGTTTTTTCGGGCAGTGATTAGATTTCTGCCTGCGTGGGAATGGCTAACTGCGTAAGTCCACATAGATGTTAAAAATCGTTTTTCTTATTAATCTCATGAGGGCTGATAATGTCAGAGGAATTGAGAAAGGCGCTTACAGAGGCCATGAATGATGAGTATAAGGCCCGTGCCACCTATCGTCAGGTGATGAGCAGATACGGAGACATTAGGCCATTTGTAAATATTGTGGAAGCCGAGGAGCGACATATCCAAGCATTGCTTCCCTTATTTCATAAATATGGTATCCCCGTCCCGGAAGATGATTGGGATTCTAAGGTTGAGGTTCCTTCTTCTGTTTTGGAAGCCTGTCGGAAGGGGGTTCAGGCGGAAATAGACAATGCGGAAATGTATGATCGGCTACTTCACCTTACCCAGGAATATCCCGATGTTTATCAGGTATTCTTACAATTAAAAAGAGCTTCCCAGGAGAATCATTTGCCTGCGTTTCAGAGATGCGCAGAAAGAGGGCAAGAGGGTGGACATGGTCGAGGGAGGGGGCGGCGCCATCGTCATGGTCAAGGGTGCGGGTAAGAGCTTCTAGAGCGTCAATAATCTGCGAGATAAGTTGATGAATTTTGTCGATCAAACTCAGCTGCTATTAGAAGCGTCCAGGGCGACTTATACAAAACCTCGGAAATTTAATTTTGAGAGGTGGCAGCCAGCGTTTATTGACGTCTTTAAAGGCGATAGCTTTACCGGTTTTATCGCCTCTGATGATCGTATTGTGGTGCTGTCCTTTCGTGGTACTCAAATTAATATAAAATCCTCTCATGATTTAGAGACTTCAGCATTGAATTGGTTGACCAACCTTAATTATGCCCAGATTGTTTATGATAAGTTGGGCTATAGAGTGCACAAAGGCTTTGACAACGAGTTGGATTCTATTTATAGCCAACTTCCTGAGATGGTTCGGGATCATGGTGGAGGGAGCAAACAACTTTTTATCACTGGTCATAGCGCGGGAGGCGCTTTAGCTACCATTGCGGCAAGGCGGCTTAAGGAAGCCAATGAGATACCGGTAACCGCTGCCCATGTATTCTCATCGCCTCGGGTTGGCGATCGGAATTTTTCAAGGTCTTACCCTCTTCCGATTTTCAGGTTTGAGCGACGTGATGATTTGATTCCTCATGTCCCTTTTTCTCCGGCAGTTGCAAAAATCCTTGGAACGGTGTTTTTAGACCGAATTCTTGATTTTTTCCCAAACCTTGGGGCTTATCAGACAAAAAACATTGAATATATTCATGTGGGTAAATTGTTTTTTGTAGATTGGAATGACGAGCTTTTTTATACCGAGAAATTAGAGGGATATTGGGGCAGAATAATGGAGTCTGTTTTGGGACAGCCGTCATTGCCGGGCACCCCCATGCCAAAAGCATTCATGGATGGGGGAAGGTTGCTGACGACTTTCTCCAATGTTCTGAATCAGCTTAACTTGGGAAATAGAGACTTTTTGAGGGATCATGATCTGGAGATCCTGCAGCGTATTGTCCGGAAGATACTCAAAGCGGCCACCTACCCTTAATTGAGTATTCCGTTTAAATTTTAAAGAAGTCACTTTTTTCGTCGAAAACACCCGTAGCGGGGGTTTATACCCCCTCATTAAGGGCTGATTAAGGCGAGGAAAATGTACCAAACTTGTCCCAAGTGCGGCTACCAGCGGCAAGCTAGCGATATTATTCCCGAATCCCAATGTCCAGCGTGCGGGTTGATTTTTTCTCGATGGCTGAAGCAGCGATTTCGCTCGCCAGAGTCATCATCCCCCAAGAGCAGAAATAGCAAAACTGATGCCTTGCTAGGGCAGCTCAAAGAAAGAGTGCTCTATGTGGAGTCTCCAGTGAGTCACAGCGGCTTTTATGGCCGCTTGCTCCTTTTTGTGTGCTTTGCGTTTTGGGGCTTCTGGTTCATCCAGACAGATTACAGCCAATTGACGGGGGGGCTGCCCGAAATCAATGGCTCGTTTATGCATTTGGTGGATTTGATCTTCCATGAAGCCGGCCATATCCTATTCATTCCTTTTGGTCAATTTATGACCATTCTAGGGGGTTCATTGGCCCAGTTAATGATGCCTATGGCGGTAATTGGCGTTTTTCTTTTGCAACAGCGGGATACTTTTGGCGCCAGTATAGGTCTTTGGTGGTTGGGGCAAAGTGTGATGGATCTGGCACCCTACATCAACGACGCTCGAGCTGGTGAACTTCTCCTGCTGGGGGGCACGACGGGACGGGATAATCCGGGTCATCACGATTGGCGGAATATCTTGGGTGACTTGGGGCTTCTCGAATACGACCACCTGATTGCTGGAGGGGTGAATTTTATGGGAGAGGCATTGATTTTGCTCTCCTTGGTTTGGGGCGGGAATATCTTATATCGCCAATATCAAAATTTAGCACGATAGGAACCGGTTCTCACCAAGTTCGGCTTTTAAGACTACAAGAAATCAATCATAGCTCTTCTGAGTGCGCTCAGCATTGAAGGAGTGTATGGACGCACGACGCCCCCCTAGCGAGAGTGCGAAGTGAAACGGCGCGTCGGGCGCGAGGGCCGATTACTCGCGTTTTGCCATGAATTCGCGTTTCGCGTAGTTGGCGAGCACCGTTTCGACGAGGTTCGACAGCGTTCGGTTTTCTCTCTCTGCTAACTCCTGAAGTTGTTTCTTGAGTTCGGAATCGATTCGCACATTCAATAATTCTCTTGCCATTGTTGTTACCCGACAGTTGTACCATAATTGCTGCGTGGTAACACAACGCGCCTACAAATTCAGGTTTTACCCCACACCCACGCAAAAGCGGCAATTGGCCATTGAATTCGGCCATGCCCGCTATGTGTGGAATTGGGCGTTGGAAACGCGAACGAAGGCGTATCAAGCGCAGGGCGAGTCGCTGAACACTATCAGCCCCAGCCGCCAATTGACGGCACTGAAGCAAACCGAGTGCCCCTGGCTGAGCGAAGCCACCGCCAGTTGCCATACCCAAAAACTGAGGGACCAAGATAGGGCGTTTAAAAACTTCTTCGCCGGTCGGGGCAAGTATCCCCGCTTTAAGAGACGCCATCAGACCCAATCGGTACGCTATCAATTGGACCAACGCCATGTGGCGAAGAATTTCAACGCCGAAAGCAAGTTGTTGAAGCTGCCAAAGCTTGGGGCGCTTAAGCTGAAATGGTCTCGCAGGATGATGGGTATCCCCAAAATGGTGACGGTCAGTAAAGACCCCGCTGGCCGTTATTTTGTCAGCATGGCCTGTGAGGTGGAGATTGCCGCTCTGCCTGCCCGCAAGAACGCTGTTGGGGTGGATGTGGGGGTTAAGGATGTGGGGGTCACCTCTAGTGGGTATAAGTCTGGTGCGCCTAAATATACCTATCAATATGCCCGTCAATTGAAAAAGGCTCAGCGTCGCCTGAGCAAGAAAAAGAAAAGCTCTCAGCGTTGCCGCCATCAACAGCAAAAAGTGGCGCGTATCCATGCCCGGATAGCCGATAGCCGCCGGGATTTTCTGCACCAACAATCCTCCAAGATAGTCAACGAGAACCCAGTGATTTGTCTGGAGGATTTGAATATCACAGGGATGTTGAGAAACCGCCGCTTGAGCAAAGCCGTTGCGGATTGCGGGCTGTATGAGCTCAAGCGGCAAATGGAGTACAAAGCAGCAATATGGCCGGGAAGTGTTTATCGTGGACCGCTGGGCACCCACCAGCAAGAGGTGCTCTGAGTGCGGGACTATTCAAGAGTCCATGCCGCTCAAAGTTCGCGAGTGGGAATGCCCGGACTGTGGAACGGAGCACGACCGGGATATTAACGCGGCCAAGAATGTTTTGATGTTGGGTACGGCGGGGAGCGCCGGAACCGATAAAGCGCGTGGAGCGGTGAAGACCCCAAGGGCCGTGGCCTAGCCACCGCCGAGGACTGCTGAGAAACGCGAATTCTCCAGGCTGACAAGGGGAGGAGGGACCGAACCGCAGTCAGTCATGGCGAAACTCCAATCGTATCCACCTTTGAGATGGGGGCTTGAAATGCTGAGTTTGCTGTAAGCGGAGAAATTTTATAGGATTTCTATAGCTTGACCTGCAAGTTCAGCAGTTGATCAACGAGTGCTCGCTAAGAAGCTGTTGGAAAACTTTGAGGACAGCGTAGGGTGTGCAGAGCGCAGCGATGCGCACCATGGAAAGGGGGACCAACGAACAGCGGTGATGTGCCCCTTCCCTATGGGCATCCTTCGCAGGTCCTAATGTGCTCCCGGCGAAGCGGTGGGTTTCGCTACGCTCAACCCACCCTACCCATAAAGGTATTTTCCAACAGCTTCTAAGGCGGCAGTATTGGGGGCGGGGGCTATTGGTCCCTCCTCGATGGAGAAAGGCTAGAAGACATCGTTTATAATCTCATCTATTATTTAATATTTGGTGTTCTAATTTCATCCCTATAAAACGAGGATTAATCAGGTCGCTGATATTTCTCAATAAATCCTGGAATGAGTGTAATAGAGTAGATTAGCCTCCATATTTTTTTATGTGCCCACTATTAAGGAGGGAGAAGAATGAGAAAAATTGCTTTTTGCTTGGCGCTAGCAATAGGAACCACCTACACCAGTCATGTCCTTGCAGGAAAAAACGATGGGAAGCTGATGGAGCAGGCTCAGTCCCAATTTAAGCCGATTCCCACTGAGCCGCCAGCCTTAGAGGGAAATGAGGTGACGCCGGAGAGGATCGAGCTTGGGAAGTGGCTATATTTCGATCCTCGCCTTTCTAAGAGCTGGTTGATTAGCTGTAATACCTGCCATAACCTGGCCCTTGGAGGGGTAGATCTGGAAGAGACTTCCATTGGCCATGGGTGGGCAAAGGGACCCCGTAACGCTCCTACCGTGCTTAATTCCGTGTTTAACCTGGCGCAATTCTGGGATGGACGGGCCGAGGATCTCGAAGCCCAGGCGAAAGGGCCGATTCAGGCAGGGGTAGAGATGAACAATACTCCAGATCGAGTGGAGCGGACCCTTAAAAGCATCCCAGAATATGTCCAGAGCTTTAGAAAGGCCTTTCCTGGCGAGGCTGACCCCGTCTCTTTTAATAATATGGCTAAGGCCATAGAAGCCTTCGAGGCCACTTTATTGACCCCGGGATCCCCCTTTGATAAATACCTTAAGGGTGATGCTGGAGCGCTCTCCAAGGCAGAGAAAAGAGGACTAAAACTTTTTATGGATAAAGGTTGTTCCAGTTGCCACAGTGGGGTTAATCTAGGTGGCGAGGGCTATTATCCTTTTGGGGTTGTAGAGAAACCCGGTGGTGAAGTCCTGCCGGAGGAAGACAAAGGGCGGTTTGCGGTGACCAAGACGGCCAGTGATGAGTATGTCTTCAAAGTGCCTTCCTTGCGCAATATAGAGCTAACTCCTCCCTATTTCCATTCTGGCGAGGTATGGGAACTGGAACAAGCCGTCGCTATCATGGGGTCGTCACAACTGGGCATAGACCTCAATGATAATGAGACCGCAGCCATTGTGACCTTTTTGAAAACTTTGACTGGCGAACAGCCGAAAGTGGAATATCCTATTCTGCCGCCTCACACCAAGGGAACGCCGCTCCCGGTGGTGGATGTTTCCAGCGAAGCTATGATGGGACATTAATCTTATTCCATCACTGCTAAGAATATTAATAATGATTCTCCTAGGGCGGCATCTTCAGCCCGCCTCTAGGTTTGGCGGCAAGGGATTGCCGCCTTTACCCAATAGCGCGTAAAGCATCGCCCAATCGGGCGGTGATATAAGCGCAAGCCGCGAAGCGGCTTTATAGAATGCGCTGAGCTTTGTAAAACACAAATATGACGAAGAGGGCGTACCAGGAACGATTCTATCCCACAGCTGAACAAGCCGAACTGCTGGCTCGTTCGTTCGGCTGTGCGCGTTTTGTTTGGAACAACACGCTCAAGCATCGTACCGATGCGTTC
The DNA here is from genome assembly GCF_000024725.1 of Nitrosococcus halophilus Nc 4. Classification (NCBI taxonomy): domain Bacteria; kingdom Pseudomonadati; phylum Pseudomonadota; class Gammaproteobacteria; order Chromatiales; family Chromatiaceae; genus Nitrosococcus; species Nitrosococcus halophilus. Next base: position 827,100 of record NC_013960.1, read on the forward strand.
TATCAGAACGGCGAAGTCATTCCCCATTGGGCGCTGGAAAAAAGGCTTGTCCAACTCAAGCAGGACTTTTCTTGGCTGAATGAGGTTTCCAGCGTCACTAGCGACGGATTCAAATCCGGCAATCCCAAGTACACCAAGCAGTACGAAGCGAAGCTGGCCTATCTGCAGCGTAAGCTGGCGAAGAAGCGGAAAGGTTCCCGTAACCGCAACAAACTGCGGCTGAAGGTGGCCCGTCTGCACACCAAAATAGCTGACTGCCGTAGGGACGCCACCCAAGTCGTGTGCGTTGAATCTCTTGCGGTGAAGAACATGATCAAACACCCCCGGCTTGCCAAGCCCATAGCCGATGCCCATTGGGGTGAGTTTGTCCGTCAACTGAAGTACAAGGGGCAGTGGGTAGGGCGAACCGTAGTCGAGATCGACCGCGGGTTCCCCAGCTCCAAGCGTTGCCCCACCCATGGAGGTGCGTGAATGGCGCTGTCCCTCGTGCGGGACTGTCCATGACCGCGACATCGCAGCGGCGATCAATATCAAAACCGCCGGGCTGGCGGGGTTAGCCTCTGGAGCGACTGGAACGGGGGCGACAATAGGCGTTGTCGCCTAGGGAAGGCGTGTTGAACGAGGAAAGTTCTTGGAGTGATCCAACAACCCTCGCCCGACTGGGCGGGGAGAAGTCAGATCCCACAAACAAAAGCACTGACCCAGGGGGTTATCGCGGTTGTCCTTATCTTGGCGCTGTTGGCGATACCAGCAGGCGTAAGACTGTGTCTAGGAAATGACTCACTCCCATAGCGCAAAGACCCCGCTGCTCACCCGGTTAGTGGAGGTTTTCCTTCGCGGCGATGTTGCCATCCTGTTGAGCATTCTGTCCCTGCTTCTCGGCGTCGCGGCTTTGCACTTGACTCCGCGGGAAGAGGATCCCCAGATCGTAGTCCCCATGGCGGATGTTTTTATCTCTGCGCCTGGCCTGTCTGCGGAGGAGGTGGAGCGGCAGGTAGGCACCCGCTTAGAGAAACTACTGTATCAGATTGATGGGGTGGAATACGTCTACTCCATGTCCCAACCGGAACGCTGTATTGTCACGGTTCGCTTCTATGTGGGAGAGGACCGGGTGGAGTCCCTGGTTAAGCTTTATAACAAGATCAACTCGAATATTGACCAAGTGCCTCCTGCGGTCACCCGCTGGGTGGTGAAGCCCATTGAGATCGACGATGTTCCCATTGTCAACATTACCCTCTGGTCGGATCGCACCGCTCTTTACGGGGATCATGAGCTCAGGCGTATCGCCGAGGAACTCCAGCTTGAATTAAAACAGATTCGCGATACCAATCGGGTTCGGGTAGTGGGAGGGAGACCGCAAAGAATTCGTGTGGAACTGGATCCGGAGCGTTTAGCCGCCCGGCAAACCTCAGCCTTGCAGATCCTGGATGCCCTTCAAGCAAGCAACGTCAATTACCGCACGAGGGGATTTGAGCAGCAAAACCAGCAATTCAATGTTGAAGTGGGCACCTTTCTTGGCGATGTGGAGGAACTCCAAGATCTGGTGATCCAGGTGAAGGATGGGCGGCCGGTTTATCTGCGAGATGTGGCCGAGGTATTGGAAGGTCCAGCCGAAGTGGAAAGTTATAGCTGGATTGGTTTTGGCCCGGCGGCCGAGTCCCGGACAGAGAGTATGGAGTTTTTTCCGGCGGTCCATGTGGCCGTGGCCAAGCGCAAGGGGACCAATGCGGTGTGGGTGGCCGATGCGGTTGAGCAGCGGATGGAGGCCCTTTCCCAGACCCATTTGCCTGCGGGAGTCTACTATCGGATTACCCGCAACTATGGGGAAACCGCCAACGATAAAGTCAATGAACTGGTAGAAGCGCTGGCGGTTGCAGTGCTGACAGTGATTGGCCTCATTGGTCTCACCCTGGGATGGCGACCGGCTTTAGTGATTGCCCTGGCTATTCCGGTTTGCTACAGCCTGGCGCTATTCGTGAATCTCGTGGCGGGTTACACCATCAATCGGGTTACCCTGTTTGCCCTGATCCTGGCCTTGGGGCTGCTGGTGGATGATCCCATTACAGACGTAGAAAATATTGCCCGCTACTTTACCATGCGGGTCTTGCCGGCCCGGGAGTCCGTCCTCAGAGCGGTTCAGGAAGTTCGTCCGGCGTTGCTTCTCTCCACCTTGGCCATCATCGTCAGCTTCCTCCCTTTGGCCTTTATTACCGGCATGATGGGACCGTACATGGCGCCGATGGCTTTAAATGTTCCCTTGACGGTGACCTTTTCCACGGTGGTGGCCTTCACCATTACCCCTTGGTTGGCCATGGTGGCGCTGAGAAAACTGGTGGAGACAGGGAAGGCCGGGGAGAAACCCTATGAGCTCGGGGAGCAACCCCTCTACCGCTTTTATCGGAGAGTGTTGACGCCAATCCTTAATCAACGCTGGCGTAGTTGGACCCTTTTGGGGTTAGTCCTGGTGTTGCTACTGGGCGCGTTAACCTTGCCTTTATTTCGGACTATTCCTCTCAAAATGTTGCCCTACGACAACAAGAATGAATTTCAGTTGGTGATCGATATGCCAGAGGGGACGACCCTGGAGGCTACCGATGGGGTGGCCCGGCGCCTAGGCGTATATCTGTCACGGGTGGCGGAGGTTCGTGATTATGAGGTTTATGTTGGATTGGCGTCGCCCATGGACTTCAATGGTTTAGTGCGCCACTATTACCTCCGCCAGGGGCCCCATGTGGCCGATATTCGGGTCAACTTGGCCCCTAAGGATAAGCGGGCCCACCAATCCCACGAAATTATTCTCCGTATACGCCAGGATGTTACTCGCTTGGCTCAGGAACTAGGGGCTAACGTCAAGTTGGTGGAAGTCCCCCCTGGCCCCCCCGTATTGGCCACGATTACGGCGGAAGTCTATGCTCCAGAGGGCGCCGCCTACGAGGAGCAAATTGCCGTAGCCCGGCGTCTAGAAGAACGCTTACGCCAAGAACCCAAGGTGGTGGATGTGGATATTAGCGCCCAAGAGGAACAAATCCAGTGGGTATTTGAGACCGACAAGCAAAAAGCCGCTTTATCGAGTATTTCTACGGCAGATATCGGCAAAACGGTGCAAATGGCCCTCGATGGTTTGCCAGCCACGGTGCTTCATCGGCCCAAAGAGGTTGATCCGCTTTGGGTAGAATTGCGCCTTCCCCGGGCCCAACGGTCGGCCATCAACGATCTGGAAAAGCTATATATTGTGGGTCAGCAGGGAGAATTGGTCCAGTTGGGTTCATTGGGGTCTTTCCGCCAGGAACGGGAAGATCAAACCATTTACCATAAAAATCTCGAACGGGTGGTCTATGTCTATGCTGAGGTGGCGGGGGTTCCGCCGGCGGATGCCATTATCGATATGCAACTTGACCGCCAAACTGGGGAGGAGAAGGAAGAGACGGCAACGCCTCGGCCATTGAGTGAGAGAACTTGGTTCTCGCCAGGAGGAGGGGAGCCCTGGTCAGTGCCAGCCGGTTATCCCATTGAGTGGGCTGGGGAAGGGGAGTGGAATATCACCCTTGATGTTTTTCGGGATCTAGGGCTGGCTTTTGCCGCGGCCCTGGTGGGTATTTTTATCATTTTGATGTTCCAAACGGGCTCCCGCATTCTGCCGCTCATTATTATGCTCGCCATTCCTTTGACGCTCATCGGCATTATGCCAGGGTTCTGGTTGCTCAATATCATGGCGGGCCAGGCTATTGGGGGCTATCCCAATCCCATCTATTTCACCGCCACGGCGATGATCGGCATGATCGCGTTGGCCGGAATCGTGGTGCGGAATTCAGTGGTCCTCATCGACTTTATTCGCTATGCCCAAGAGGAAGGGCACGAGCTGTTGGAGGCGATTATTCGCAGCACGGCCATCCGCACCCGGCCTATTCTTTTGACGGCCGCGACGACTCTTTTGGGTAACTGGGTGATTACCCTGGACCCTATTTTCTCCGGCCTTGCTTGGGCCATCATCTTCGGGATTGTGACTTCGACCTTATTCACATTGCTGGTGATCCCTATCGTGTATTCCTTAGTTTTTGGGACCGTTGCCGAGGGTCGATTGGTGGCAAAAAGCTCCTCTTCAGGGGGGTAGGTACATTCCATGTCTCCGCGCCTTTTATTACTTCTGGGTCTCTTGGGTTTTGGGGCGGTAGGGTGTGCTAAAAATGCCGGTTGCCCTTCAGCGTCTGCCCTCTGTGCCGAGGGACTCAAGCCGCCACCGAAAAGAGGGGTGAAATCCCCGGGGACTGCTGAGATATCCCAAGAGCGCTCTTTCACTGGGTTACCGAGTCCTGAGCGGGTAGGGGAAACTGGGAAGATAGAGAGCAATTTCCCTCTGCGGGATGAAAAAGGGGTATTGGTGTTGAACGAGCTGATTCAACAAGCGTTGCAATCCAATCCTGATGTGGCTTCGGCACTGGAGCGCATTCATATTGCCGATGCGGCTTTGGCAGGGGCCCGGGCTGAATTTTTTCCTCGTTTGAGTGTTTCCGAGAGCTATGGAATTTCGGATAATCCCGTGCAGACATTCATGTTCCAACTTAATCAGGCCCAATTGAACTTCGATCAGGATTTTAATGATCCCTCCCTCACCGATAATTTTCACACCCAAGTGCTGGCCCAATACAATCTTTATTCTGGAGGACGACAGATGGCGGCCAAGCGGGCCGCCGCCGCAGAGCGGGAGGCCGCGGTCTCCGGTTTGGAGGGCGTGCAAAACCAACTTGTTTTTCGGGTGACTGAAGGTTATTACCGCCTATTACAGGCCCATGAGCTCCTCCAAATAGGACGGGAAGCCATTGAGCAGGTGGAGCACCATCTTGCCATAGTCCAGACCCGGTTGCGGGCAGGGACTGCGGTAAAGTCTGATGTCCTGTCTGTTGAAGTTCGCTTAGCCGAGGTACAAGAAGCCTTGATTGCTGCCCGCAACCGTTTTGAACTGGCCTGGATGGTGCTGGATAATGTGGTGGGTGCTCCAGTGCCTAGGCAGGAATTGCCCCAAACCGTACCGCCAGCCCCTGGGTCCGAGCGGGTTAGCGAACTGGAAACCCTCATTGAGGAAGCTCTCCGCAGCCGCCCGGAAATTGGCCGGTTGGCCCGCAAGAGAGAAGCCGCCTCGGCTCACATCCGTGCCGCCCGCGCCGCCCACTATCCTACCCTGGATTTAACGGCCCACTATGATGCCTTTACGGGGGATCTGGCCAGCGGCGACACCAATTTTTTTGTAGGTCTGGTGGCCCAGCTTACCTTGTTTGATGGGGGGCGTACCCGGAGCCAAATTCAACAGGCCCAGGCCCGCCTGCATAAGCTTAATGCCCAGCAGCGAGGGCTGTTGTCCGATATTGAATTGGATGTTCGCCGCGCTTATTTGCAACTCCAGGAGGCACGGGAGCGACTGCGGGTAGCCACAGGAGCCGTCAAGCAGGGACGGGAGAGCCTGCGGGAAATTGAGATTCGCTATAGGGCCCAAATGGCCACCCTGACTGAGCTGATTGATGCGCAAGTCGCCCTTTCCAGAGCGCGCGCGCGCTTTGCCAATGCCCAAGCGGGGATAGAGATTGCACGGTCGAATTTGGAGCGCGCTGCCGGTCGATTAAGCGATGCCTTTACCGCTTAGGCGGGTGATCATGGTCCATAGTCCATTGAAGCAGGTGGCTGAGTGGTGAAGCCCAAAAGATATCCCCCCAGAGGGGTGAAAAAAATCTTCTCGTTGGTCATGGGATTGGCCCTTTTAGTGGTGGTCATCGCTTGGCTAGCCGGAGCGTTTGAAGAAAAAATTGAGCCGACGTTGCATCCTCCGAGTTGGCAAAAATTGGCGGATCAAAAAACCGCCTTGGTGCGTGAAATCCGCCGCCAAGAGGTAGAGCAAGCGGTGGGGACGTTGAAAGCTGCAACTCGAACCCAAATCTCGGCTAAGGTGTTGGCGACGATTGAAGACATTGCGGTGAGGGCAGGAGATCAGGTCCAAAAGGGAGATCTGCTGATACGCTTGGATAGCAAAGATTTACAGGCCCGTGCCCTGCAGGCGGAGGAGGTGTTGGAAGCGGCCAAGGCCAATTGGAAAAAGGCAGCGGCGGATTTCGAGCGGGTGCAGGAACTTTACCGTGGCGAGGCCATCACCAAGTCGCAATTTGATGATTTCCAAACCCAAGTGGCAGTGGCCCGCGCTGAGTATCTGCGGGCAAAACAGGCCCTTGTTGAAGCTAAGGTGGTGCTTTCCTATGCTGCCATTACTGCTCCCCGCTCGGGACAGATTGTGGATCGGTTAGCCCAGCCTGGGGATATTGCGCAGCCTGGTAAACCGCTTTTGGTGCTCTATGATGAGGCTTCTCTGCGGTTGGAGGCCCCGGTAGCCGAGTCCCTGGCGGTCCATCTGGAGAGGGGAAAGAGACTTTCGGTTTCTATTGACGCATTGAATCTGACCTTCAAGGGGAAGGTTGATGAAATTGTACCCCAGGCCCATGCCCCGAGCCGTTCGTTTCTTGTCAAAATGACTTTGCCCCGGACAGAAAAACTATATGAGGGGATGTTTGGCCGGTTGTTAATTCCCGTCAAGGAACGGGTCCATCTGTGTGTGCCCGCTGGGGCGGTGCAGCAGATTGGTCAATTGGAATTCGTAGAAGTGGTACATCCCGATGGCAGATTAGAGCGGCGGTTTGTTAAAACCGGTCGTCCTTGCTCTGCTGAAAGTGTCGAGCTTTTAAGCGGTGCTCAGGCGGGGGAAAAAGTGATGATTTTTTCGTAACGGAATTTAATGTGCTAAATTTATGAACAGAGCGTGGGATATATAATCTGAATAGCCTGCGGAGTTTTAAAGTTCAAAGCGACAATGAGGAATATCATTATGGCTCATATCGTCATTAAGGATCTCCCGGAAAGTGTAGAGCTTGATCAGAAGGCAATGACTGCGGTAGTAGGCGGTGGTACCCGATTTCGATTCAATCCCCAGCAGAGCCAGCCTAGCAGCATTTCGGAACGTCTTGGTTTTAACTTAACCAACTCATTGGCGGCCAGAAGGGCCTTCGCTTCTGGGCGGAAAGCCTGATTCTCGAAGGTTGCTTCCCTACTTCGGGGATACAGCATTTGTTGTTGTTTTAGCGGTGGGGACCGTTGTGCTGAACGGGTCGAATGATGGTGGCCTCCTCGTCATCGTCATCCTGGGGAGGGGCGTTGTCGGAAGATGGTGCCGTTGGCTGAGGGGAGGTCCTGTCATCTAAGTCAATGAGTTCGGTGCGATCATCCGAGTGGTCTGACTGGATGAGCATGGTATCCGCCATATCGGTACGATGGGGCAGGATAAACCTGAATTCGTATTTGGCGAATCGAATTCGATCCCCATCGTGCAACGCCCTTTCTCCCGTGATCTTTTCATCGTTGACAAAGGTGCCGTTGATACTGCCCCGGTCGCTTATCCAGTAAGCGTTATCCCGGTATTGAATAAGGGCGTGGTCCCGACTGATCACATCATCCTGAATGCAAATGGTGGCTGTATCTTTGGAGTTTTCTCCAGGTGCTCTGCTAATCCAAGCAAGTTTGCCGGTAATATCGTAGTGGGAGGGGCGGGTCAGACCTTCGAGCTGCGCAGGGGGAATGTATTTCCTGGAGTCGTTGCCCGCTGGGGCGAAAGGAGCGGTAGTTTGCCGGGAGCGTTTGAGCAAAGCTGTTACGATGAAAATGGCGACCAGCATCAGACCAGCGATGGCGGCTATCCATTTCCACTCCGCCTTTAACCGGGTCACATAGGGCTGCAACCACGGAAAATCCCCCAGGGACGGAGAGGTACCCTCTTCAGCGTCTTGCTGGGGGGGAGAGGGAAGCTGGTTTTCAGCACCCAACGGCGCTTGGGGGCTTTCTGTAGATTCAGGGACAGGGGGCTCTACCTTTTTTAGTTTTGGAATATCAATGGCAGGCGCTGCTGGGGCTGTACTGGTAGGGGTGATGACCTTTCTAATTCGGTTGAATGCGGATTGAAGGTCAACGGCTTGAGGGGCCCGATAATAGGTTCCCCCCGTGGTATGGGCTAAGATCTGGAGGAGATGGAAATCAGCCGCCTCAGTAAATGCGATTCCAAATACCTTAATGCCTGCCTCTGCGGCTTCATGGGCTAAATATTCCTGCATCCATCTTGAGAAATCACGGTCCCGTTTTTCATCACCGGTCTCGATGGGACCATTGGTCAGCAAGATAATGGCTTTTTCAGCCTCAGGACGGCCAAAATTTTTAAGCTCGTAGAGTGCCCGTTCCATTCCGGCGGCACTATTTCTAAAGCGGCCGGTATAGGTGAGTTTATCCAGATTAGTGACCAGGGCATCCCGTGTTTTCTGGGAAACAGGGACTAAGGGCATCGCGACAGAAGTTCCCCCATCAAAAAGGATGATGGCGATTTGAGAATCGCCTCTTAGCCCATTGATGAAATTAAGGACGAATTTTTGGGTAAGAAATTCAGGGTCATTTTCCTGCATGCTTTGGGAATTTTCCAGGAGCAGGATAATATCTGTTTTTTCGATTGCGGCCGAGGCAGGGGGGCTGCTAGCCCAAAGCAAAAAAGTAAGAATAAATACTGAGGTATTCACTAATCTGGCCATTTTTCCGTTACCTTGCATTATACTAGCTAGGCATTTTGCCATCTCTCATTTCCCCTTTATTATCCAGGGTAAGGGACTAGACAATGTATTCAAGCATAGCCCCAGCAAAATGAGAGAGGGGGCGGAGGTATACTTTGATGATCACCGGCAAGATGAGTCCTCTGGCCTTAGGAGAGAATTATCAGCCTATGCCGGTCAAGTTCTTTCCCCTCATGGGGCTATTCTTATTCCTTATGGGCTGCGTTGTTTCGCCCCCCCAGAGTCTCGATGCCAAGGCTCGCGAGTGGGGGATGACTCGCAAGGTAATACCAGGGGCTGAGTTTCGGCATGTTATCTACACCCGCCATTTGGGGCAACCACGGAAAACCCTCCATGTTTATCTGGACGGTGATGGTTCACCTTGGATTAAGCGAAGATGGATCTCCAGGGATCCCACTCCGCGAAACCCCTTAGCACTTCGACTGATGGCCCAAGATACCGTTCCAAGCGTCTATTTGGGGCGGCCCTGCTACCATGGTTTGGCTAGGGATCCCCCTTGCACTCCCCAGCTTTGGACCTATGGCCGATATTCCCCTCAGGTGGTGGAGAGTATGGCGGTAGCGCTTGCCCATGTATTAGCGACAGGTAATTTTAGTGAGCTGGTTTTAATCGGTTATAGTGGGGGCGGTGCGTTAGCCATGTTGCTTGCTGAGCGCTTTTCGCAAACGGCAGCAGTCGTGACCATTGCTGGTAATCTTAACCCAGCGGCTTGGGCACAGCATCATGGGTATACTCCTCTTTGGGATTCCATTAACCCAAGCCAACAACCGCCCCTTAATCCTGCCATTTTTCAACTTCATTTATTGGGTGAGCGGGACCAGAATATTTTGCCCCCTATGGTGCGCTCTGCTGTGTCTCGACAGAAGCATGCTAAGCTACATTTATTAGCAGATTTCGATCATATTTGTTGTTGGAAGGCAATTTGGCCGTCTGTGCTCGCTGCCCTTCGCTCAAGGGATTACCGAATGGTGTTTGAGACGATGTCAAGCCATTAAGTCAAATTTGCGCCATGAAGATGGCGGAGTATGGAATCTTATTCGATGAGCATCTCCGAGGAGCAAGCGAAAGAAGTCTCTTCCCTGAAAATTCCTGGTTATAGGATCCAGAGGATGATTGGTCAGGGGGGGATGGCGAAGGTTTATCTTGCTATCCAGGAGTCCCTGGAGCGAAAGATTGCCCTTAAGATCATGACGCCTCCCCTTGATATCGACCATTCATTGTGTGAGCGGTTCTTAAAGGAGGGGAAGATTGTCGCCCAATTAAGCCATCCGAGTATCATCACCGTGTATGACGTCGGTTGTTTTGGTAACCATTACTATATGGCTATGGAGTATCTTGGCGGAGCCAATCTTAAGCAACGTATCCAGCAGCAAGCCCCTGTGGTCTGCCCTTTGAAGATTATCCGCCAAGTTGCCAGTGCCTTGGGTTATGCCCATGCTCATGGATTTGTTCACCGGGATGTCAAGCCGGCCAATATCCTCTTTAAGGAAGATGGCACTGCAGTTCTGACTGATTTCGGTATCGCTAAACCACTGACCGCCCACACTCAGCTGACTGCGGTGGGTTTCTGTGTTGGAACACCCGAATACATGAGCCCGGAGCAAGCGACGGGCAAAAAGCTGGATGGACGTTCCGATCTTTACAGCCTAGGAGTGGTGTTCTACGAGATGCTGACGGGCCAGAAACCTTTTATAGGAGATGATGCGATTGCTACGATTTTGATGCATGCGCAAAGCCCTATCCCCAGTTTACCTTCCCAGTTTGCCATCTATCAGCCCCTTGTAGAGCATTTGTTGGCTAAAGATCCCCATGACCGATTTGAGGATGCGGAGGCATTAATCGCCTTCATTGATCATTTGTCTGGCCCTTCCGAGAAGGAACTACCTCAAAAAACCGGGACTTCACGCTGGTCCCCCACCCAAGTAATGCCGGGAGGGACTCGGGTATTGGTTGAGCCTAGTTCGGAGAAGAAATCGTCAACTTACAGGGCTAGGCGCTGGGCGATGGGGATCGGGTTGTTGGCTTTAGTCTTTTTGGGGATTTACCTTTTTCTTTCTCCCTCCCTGATAGGGCCTCAATCCAACGAACCTCTAAAGCAGGTGGAAGTATTTCCTAAAAAATCTCAAGATCAGGAAAGAGTCGAGCACCTGCTTAATGTTGCTGAAGTCCACGCGGCAGTGGGGCGATTAACGGAACCTCCGGGCAGCAATGCCTACGAAGCTTACAAAATGGTGCTAGAAATTGATCCAGATAATGAACAGGCCCAAAAGGGGCTCCGGAAAATTGAAAATCTGAAGTCACAAAAACATGAATAGACTGAGCGGTTGTTCTATTATTTTCTCTAGGGAAAGAGGGAACTAATCTGTGGATAGGATCTCCCTTAAATTTAAGAGGCCTAGTTTTTGGGTATCATCTAATCGCCTAGTGTTTGTCATTATCCAACCATTTCCCGAATAGAAGTTCATTTATTTTGCAGTCAACTACGGGGGAGTTGTTTAATATCTTTATCCTTCAATCGGTTGGGAATGGCTAGCAATTATTGGCCCAGAAAATGCATGCCTCTTTTGAGTGAACGTACTGGATTTAAAGTCAGGCTGATTGCCCGGATAAAAGGGTGATTGATCTTTTAAACCTCTATCCATTAAAAGCGGGGTTCCCGCTGTGCTAAGCGTATTTCATTGCAGAAAAATTTCGTTATTGGTGGCGATGGCGCCGAGACTTATTGCCTTTTCTTCAAAGGGATTACGCCCGCCGGTTTTAACGTTGATCGTGGCCTTAGGGGTGTTCCTGGGAGGATGTGCCGCAGGCTCGGCATCGGTACAGGAGACAAAGGCTAACGCTGGTAACGCCGAGGAATTGTTGGTCGTTGACTGTTTGCTTCCCGGACAGGTCAGAAAACTCGGACGGCAGTTTACTTATCTGACGGCCCGTCGGCCGATCAAAACCACCATCATAGATTGTGAAATCAGGGGTGGGGAGTATGTGGCCTATGACCGGGCAAATTATGCCACGGCCTTGAAAATCTGGCTTCCCAAGGCCCAAGAGGGTGATCCCGCGGCCCAAACTTATGTTGGTGAGATTTATGAAAAAGGGTTGGGCGTAAAGGCGGACTATGAGTTGGCTTTCCGCTGGTACCAAAAGGCTGCTGCCCAAGGTTACTCCCGAGCCCAGATCAATCTGGGTTATCTCTATGAGGCGGGTCTTGGGGTCCCGCGGGACCTTACCACTGCCATGAATTGGTATCGGAGAGCCTCCGGGCTGACGGGGGGGGAGTTAGAGTTCGTTTCATCAATTGAAGCAGCGCAGCGTCAGGCAGTGAAAGAGGAAGCCGTAAGGCTGAAGGAAAATGTTGCCGAGTTGCAGGACCGGCTGCGCGAAGCCAGGGAAATCCTGGAGCGTCGTCAAGCGGAGTTGCAAAGAGCCGAGCAAGAACGAGAGCTCTTATTAAAGCAGCTTGAGGAAGAGATCTTATTGAAGCAAAAGCAGCTTGAAGAGCAAGGCCGTCTGCTTCCAACTCCCTCAGCGGAAAAAGCAAAGGACACACTAGATAAGGAAACCCGTGCCAAATTACAGGCTCAGTTACAGGAAGCACGACAAGAGCAACAGCGTTTAATTGAGCAGTTAGCGCAGCAGCAACTGGAGACAGCTGATTTGCGCCAGGTCTTGGAACAGACCCAGGAAAAGCTTGGGAAACGACGAGCTGAATTCCAAGCAGCGCAAACTCAACGTGAGCGGATGAAGGCGGAACTTGAACGCCTCGAGGCGGCAGCCGCTGGGAAAGATAAGGCGGCAGAGGTGGAGCGCCTCAAGGCAAAATTAAATCAGCTTCAAAGCGTGGTTAACACTCAAAAAGACAATATCACTTCATTGGAATCAACCTTCCAAGAGCAGCGTTCGAAGTTAGCAGAAAAATGGCGCCAGGAACAGCATAACACCCAGCAGCTACAACTTGCCCTGAATGAACGCAACGAAGAAATCAGGATATTGCAGAGTCAACTGGGTGATTTAGTGGCAGGCCAAGAAGATGCTTACGCAGAAATCAAGGCCCTGGAAGAAGAGTTATCCCGTCGGGATGCTAGAATTGAGCAGCAAAAGCGTGAGCTTGAGCAGCAGCAGCAAAAAATTGAGCAACTGATGGCGGAGGCGACGGTTCCGGAAGCCTCAGCAATGGCTGCCGTCGTAGAGACATCAGCGGTAGGGCCTTCTATCGAGATCATTGAACCCCCCTTGTCGGCTACCCGCGGCAATTTAAGTGCCCTCTTGCGTACTGCCGTATCGGAGATAGAACTTGTTGGCAAGGTGACGCCAAGAGATGATCTTTTATCTTTTCGCATTAATGACCAGGCCCAGGAGTTGCGGAAAAACGGATTATTCAAGCTGCATTTGCCCATACAACGACCAGAAACACCGGTAAGCATTGTCGCCATCGATAGTGGCGGAAACCGTACCGCTTTGGATTTCTCCATTGTTCCGGCAACCATTAAAGCCCAAAGGGCGGAGAGGGAAAAGTCCTCTGGGTTGGGATCGAAAGAGCTAAAAGCTATTGATTTTGGCAACTACTATGCCCTGATCATTGGTAATAACCACTACCAGCATCTTCCCGATCTGAAGGCGGCCCGTGAGGATGCTCAGGTTGTGGCCGATATACTGCAGTCAAAGTATGGTTTCAAAACAAAGGTGTTACTGGACGCAGATCGCTACGCCATTCTTTCCGCCCTGAACGAATTGCGGGAGAAACTGACGGAACAGGATAACTTCCTTCTCTACTATGCCGGGCATGGTCATTTGGAGAGTGCCAATTTACGAGGTTATTGGCTTCCCGTTGATTCTGAGTCGGATAGTAGCGCCAACTGGATCTCTAATGTCGCTATTACCGATATTCTCAATGTGATGGCTGCGAAGCATATATTGGTGGTTGCGGACTCCTGCTATTCAGGAGCGCTAACTCGCTCATCCCTTGCCCGCTTACAGACTGGAATGTCAGGAGAAACTAAAATAAAGTGGTTTAAAGTGATGGCCAAGACTAAAGCGCGCATTGCCTTGACATCAGGCGGCCTTAAACCGGTTCTGGATGCAGGCGCGGGGGATCACTCTATTTTTGCAAAGGCTTTTTTGGAAGTGCTCCAGGAGAATGACGATATCCTTGAAGGTTTTCGCTTATACAATGAGATACAAAAGCGTGTCGCCCGGGCGGCGGATGCCTTGGGGGTGGAGCAGGATCCCCAGTATGTACCGATAAAATATGCCGGACACGAGGCGGGAGAATTTTTCTTCTTTCCGGCGCGGTTAGCTGCTGAGAACAAGCCTCGGTTGTTTGCCTATGCCCAATAGGGAATAGGCGTAAGCAAGAGTAAAAATCTGGGTTTCTCCTGCCACTTCATATTCCAGAAGCGGCAGGAGAAAATCCCGAAAATGGCCGTTGGAATACAGAATAAGGCCTTACAGCTCCATGCGGGCGCCGATCATGAACATGTGGCTAGAGACGTCCTCCCGATCTAGCAAGACATCATAATTGAAAAAGGCTGAAACTCCTTTGGCAAAGGTGCCTGATACACCTACTCCAAAGGTATAAAAGTTTCTATCGGGGCCTTCAGTGACGATGTTAAACCGTTCCCGGGTAGGATCTTGTACAAAAGTGGTGGAGATATTTCGGCTGTCGTCTTCAAACTCATGGAACCATTCGCCCCGGATAAAGGGTTGCACCACCCCATGTTGGGTGCTGATAGCATAGGCAATTTGGGTGCCTACCACAGTGGTGACCGATTCAATATCTTGGTCTGAGTAGCGTACGCCCCAACCGAGAGGATCCTGTTCGTTGAATGAATTGACTTCAAGATTGATATATTCACCGCGCACATAAGGGCTGATAGTTAAGGCATTGAGGGAAAAATCGTAGCCTGCACTAATAGCGGCACTGAATTGATCACCGTCTGGGGAGGAGGTGGACTGGGTATTGACGACATCGCCTGGAACAGCGTAGCTGATGTTACGTATGGAGTCATAATTGATCTCGCCGTAAGTGGCGACCCAATCCAAATGAAAGCTATTGGTGGCATAGAAGGTTCCGTAAATGGAGCCACTATAGGAATCGCTGTCTAACTCTCCCCCTTCCCGATCGAAGTCGGTATCGGTGTTGAGGTAATTAAAGGCCAGGCCTAAAATAAAGTTATCAGTGAAGCGATAATCCACCCCGGCGACAACGCCTGAGCTCTCGAAATCAAAGCCGAGTTGATTGAAGGTGGAGTCCACATCACCAAAGCCGCCTAGGCCATTGATAAAAATTCCAAGGCGACTCCACATGTCCGAGCCGTCTGCGCTTGCTGCGCCACCCGTCCCATGGCCGGGGGACCAGGAAACAGCCGTAGGTTGTCCTTCCATGTTATAGGTTAGGAGCCCAGGAGCGCCGGTGCGCAAAGCAAACAGGCGGTTGAACTGCATATTCCGCACCGCTTTGGTTGATTCGGTGCCTTGGCTGATAATTTGTTCCGGAGATACCCGTTGTAGGGCATTACGGACTTGATCGGGGGCCTCTTGGGAGCCCCCCACCAAAGCATTACAGCGCTCCTGGAACTCTTGGCCAGCAACCCCTTGGGGACAGACAATACGGATGACCCTGTCCATATTAGACTGGGTTGGATTGAGTCCGGGGGCGAGTGGTTCTGGTATTTGGAGTTGGGCCTGGGCTGGATTGCACAGTCCTGCGAGGGCTACCAAGGTGCCTAATTGGGGTAAAAGCCAAGATGGTGAGCATTTTTGCAATTTCCCCCCAGATAGGGAGTCCTTAGAAGTAGAGGTATGAAAAAAAACGTTGGTTAACATAGTTCTTTTTGCTGTTGCTAGAGGTGGGTCAAATTTAACCATTGTTCCCCCCTTATTGTTATCGTTGATGGCTGGAATTGCTATTGATCAACAGCCACCCCCTCTAGGTGAAGTCAGCACCTACCTATAGAATAGCTGGTATTTTGGAACGAGCCAGTGGTATAAAAAGTCTCTTACCTTTCCTCTTTATCATAGGTGAGAAAAGGCATTTTAAGAATACTACCGGCTCCTTTTTGATGCCATGAGATTTATTTTTATCCTTTAGAAAAACCAAAATACTCAGCATTCGCCATCATAGAGCGTTTCTCCCATGGCGACAATTAGCAATGGGGTTTTTAAGATCCTGTCTTTTTATTGAGATTTTGTGAATCACAGAGTTCAAAGCGCTATTAGAATGAGTTTTGATTTTTTTGGCATTAATTATGCATAAAAACAGGGGTGTCCCATCAGTCGCTATAGACAGGTGAATAGGCATTGAAGCCTCTTTTGCTTCCAGCAAGATCAGACCTTTTAGCTCCTAATGGGATTTAGATTCATTCGTTTGATTTTTAATCATCTATTATTTAATTTTAAATTCAATAAACATTTCAGTACCTTCTCAGATAGGTGAAGTTTTCTATGAGCAATAAAGGCGCACTCCATTGGCGCTCAGCTGCCCGAACCCACAAGGGTAAAATCCGCAAAATTAATGAGGATTCATTTTTGGAGCAAAGCGACTATGGTATTTGGGCCGTTGCAGACGGGATGGGGGGGCATGCCGTTGGCGATGTCGCCAGTCAGATGGTAGTGAGTACCTTGGCTGAGATGCCGTACCAGTCCAATTTAGAAGCACTCGAGGCAGAAGTTCGACGTCGTTTACAAGAGGTTAATCACCGTTTACGAGAAGAAGCCGCTGCTCGCCAGGAACGAGTCATCGGTAGCACAGTCGTTGTATTGCTTGGCTACGGCCAGCGCTGTATCTATCTGTGGGCGGGAGATAGCCGGGTTTATCTTTTTCGCAATGGAGGGTTGAGGCAACTATCCCATGATCATAGCCATGTGGAAGCACTTATTAGCCATGGCTTGCTTGACCGGAGGGAAGCCCAAAATCATCCCTCGGCAGGGGCGATTACCCGGGCGGTTGGTGCGGTTGATACCCTGGAGTTGGACAGGGGGGCCTTAGAAGTCAAAAGTGGTGATGTTTTTCTGCTATGTAGTGATGGTCTCCATAATGAGGTGAGCGATGAAGATATTGGGGGAATATTGAGAGAGGAAAATTACCAGAAAAGTTCTGAAATGTTAGTGGATCTCGCCCTTAAGCGAGGGGGAAGAGATAATGTGACTGTGGTGGTGGTACTTGCCGAAGATCAAATGGATGGAACTAGAACCCTCTTGAATCCATTAATAGCAAACCCATAAAGAACAGAGGGTTGAAAATTCTTACGCTTGGTTTTTGGAACGGAAATCTTTGGCACTTAACCCATGTTTTTTTAGAAGGGTCTGTAAATGGGAGCGATTCATTCCAATTCGTTTGGCAAGCTCTGTCACCTTACCGTTCATCTCCTGAAGACTCCTTTCAAGGAAAAGTTTTTCAGCTTCATCGCTGGCTGCCTTTTTGACCTCGCTTAGAGAGCTTCCTGTCCCTAGCTTGTCAATAGCCACCGGTTGGGAGGATGCGCTTTGGGGGCGAATATAATCGGGTAAATGCTCATAATCGGCGGTTTCACCGGCTAGGCAAGAGAGGCGGAAGATGATATTGCGCAGTTCTCGAACATTGCCAGGGTAGCTGTAGTTTGATAAAAATGTTTTGAGTCGCGACGCCATCTTGATAGGCTGGCGGTTAAGTTTCTCCGCAGCCTCATCAATAAAATACTCAAAGAGTAATGCAATCTCATCTTGACGTTCTCGCAAAGGGGGCAGGGTAACATGGATGACACTGAGTCGATAAAATAAATCCTCACGGAATTTTCCCTGCTGACTCATCTCCCGTAGATTTCGGTTGGTGGCTGCTACGATTCGAGCGTCTACCTGGATGATTTCGTCAGAACCGACCCGTTGGACCTCATTGGATTGTAGTACCCGAAGCAGTTTGACCTGACCATGAAGGGGTAGCTCACCTATCTCATCTAGAAAGATAGTTCCCCCGTCGGCACTCTCGAATTTTCCTTTACGGTCAGAGGTTGCCCCCGTAAAAGCGCCTTTTTTATGACCAAACAGTTCAGATTCGAGCAACTCTTGTGGGATTGCGCCGCAGTTGACAGAAATATAGGGTTTATCTGCCCTGCTTCCATTGGCATGGATAACTTTCGCCAACAACTCCTTCCCGGTACCACTCTCTCCCTCAATGAGTACGGGGAGATCCGTCGGCGCTGCTTTTTCAGCAATTTCCAGTGTTTCCAAGAGCTTTGGACTTTCACCAAATACACCTTCAAAGACAAAGCTGCGATCTATTAAGGCTTGCCGCCGTTCTTTAGTCGGTAGGTTTACCCGCGCTTCAGCAGTGGCCGAGGCAGTCACGAAACGTTCTTTATGTGACAGTCGCATGACTTCATCGCGCAAAGTATTACATTGGCTGAGGAGTTTTTGTATCTCGGGACGCTCTAACTTAGTCGCCCATCGCAGCGTGGAACGCAGAATTTCGATCTTCTCGATGAGACCACCATAGGAAATAGCCGAACTACCCTTGAGATTGTATAGCTTCATGCTCCGCCTGACATTTGTTTCTGAACGAGTTCGTAATACATCCCTTTCCTGTTCACCAGTTCCTGATGTTGTCCTTGTTCGACAATAGCACCATTATAGAGGACCAAGATCTTATCGGCACGCATGATGGTGCTAAGCCGGTGAGCAATCACCACTGCCGTCCTCCCCCTAAGGATCTCTTGCATACTTTTTAAAATATTACTTTCGGATTGGGTATCTAACGCCGAGGTTGCCTCGTCAAAAATGAGCAAACGAGGATCATGGTAGAGGGCTCTGGCAATGCAGATACGCTGAATTTGCCCCCCAGAGAGGCCTACCCCCCGTTCCCCCACGATCTGTTCATATCCCAAGGGCATTTTGCTGATAAACCCATGGGCATCGGCCATTTTGGCCACTTCTTCGATCAGCCGGCGATCCGGGTTTTCGTCACCCGCTGAAATATTCTCGGCAATGGTGCCAGAAAACAGCAGATTGTTCTGCATCACATAACCGATTTGGGCTCGATAAGTCTCTTTATCGACTACCGCCATATCATAGTCGTCGACAAAAATATGGCCCTCTGTGGGGCTATAGAAGCCAACTAAAATCTTGGCAAGCGTTGTCTTCCCTGAGCCGCTATGGCCGACAATGGCGATGAGTTCCCCCGCCTTGATTTCAAAGTTGAGGTTTTCAAGCACATAGGGTGTTTCATTACCCCCATAACGGAAATAAACATTTTCAAACCGGATATTGCCTTCTAAATCTGGAAGCACCACCCGTGAAGGTAAGTCTTGGGGCTTTTGTTCGGGCTCCATATCCAGGATGTCCCCCAGTCGTTCCATCGCCACACCGGCCTCATGAAGCCGATCCCAGAGCCCCACAAGCCCAAGCAATGGGGACATGACACTGCCCATCAAGGCATTGAAGGCAATCAATTGACCGATGGTCAGTTCTTGGGCCAGGACAAGACTGGCGCCTACCCATAAAATAACTACTGTTGTGGCAGCATTTAAAAGTTGGCTGGCAAGGCCTACTAGAATTTGAAACTGTTGGGCCCGATACTGGACCTCAAGGGAATGCGCATATTTCTTTTCCCATTTTAGGCGCATCGGCCGCTCAATTCCCATACCCTTGATGGTTTCTGCTCCCCCAATCGTTTCCATGAGAATTGCTTCCGACTCGGTAGAGGTAGCAAAGGCTTCACGGGCGTATCTTTTTAGTTTTGGCGTTACCGAAACGGTTAAAATCAATAATGGGATGACAAATCCAATAAGGATTAAGGTCATCTTGACATTATAGAAAAAGAGGACAGTGAAATAGATAAAAACCATCAATAGATTAAGAACAGTGGTGATGGTCGATTCGGTTAAAAATGCCCGTATAGTTTGGTTCTCTTGGAAGCGTGCAAAGATATCACCGGTTTTACGTTTAAAGAAAAAAGAGATGGGCAGAGAAAGGGTATGCTTAAAAAATTCTGACATCATCGCAAAGTCCATTTTGCGTATCATAAAATTAGATAAAAAAGCACGCAGCATTGATGTCAGCTGCATAAAAATATTGGTGATGACTAAACCTACAATGAGTAAATGGAGGAGATCAATGTTTTGATGTACCACTACCCGATCTAAAATATTTTGAATAATAATGGGGGGAGCGACACCAAGGATTTGGATAATGAAGGTGGCCAAAAAAATATGGGCCAGCATTTTCTTATGGGGTTTGAGGTATCTAATGAAGCGAACCCAGGGTGAGCGAGTAGCTGCAGCCTGCACCAAGTCTGTGCCTGGCGTAAATAGTAGGCAGGTGCCACTCCAACCCTTTTCAAATTCCTCTACTGTGAATTTTCGGAAACCTACGGCAGGATCAGCAACCCAAACATGCTCATCGGAAATACCGTAGACAACGAAATAGTGATAACCTTCCCAATGGGCAATAAATGGCAGCTCAAAACCCAAGAGAGACTGGTAAGTACATTGCACTCCGCGAGTAGTAAAGCCAAGTGCTTCACCGACTCGAGCTATACTATCTAAAGTGGCGCCTTCAGTGGTGACGTTCGCCATCTCACGTAGTTTCCCCATTGTGATAGGGATGCCATAGTGTTTACAAATCATTGATAGGCAAGCTGCCCCGCAGTCCATCTCTTCGGCTTGTTCAACCAAGGGAAAACGCCGGATAATTTTTTCGCCCCGTCCTGGTTTTGAATGTAAATCAAGCATTAAAGGGCGCTTCCGGCGCTCGGCGAGTTTTCTTTGGCGGTGTAATTCCCGTTCGGTAAATTGAATCCGCTCCTCAAGTATTTCTCGGAGTTTGGGATTGCGCTCCAACATAAAGTGGGCAGCTTGTTCTGGGATGACTAATAAAGTCGTATCAGTATCAGCAACTACGGAAACGGGTTGTTCTTGTCGCAACAGGCAAGCTTTCTCGCCAAAAATATCTCCTTGGCGTAAGGTGGCAAGATGATACTCGGTACCATGTTCTTCCCGAAGGATACTTACTTCACCTTGGCGTACAACGTATAGTCGTCGATCTTTGCGGGAGTCTTGTTCGAGAATAATTTGCCCAGGCTCTACCCGTTTGATACCAACGCTGCGTACTAAATTCTCAATCTCGCTCTGATTAACCTTCTTCCGCAGGTCAAAAAGTTGGGAGATAAACCCTCCTGCGGAACGTATCGCCACATAACTGGCTATAAATTTTTGCGTATCCTTGCTCTTTTCTAAGAGGGGTAAGAATGCTTCACGGGGTATAAATAAAATCTCTGTCTTTGCAGAGGCGCGCACCGAGGACTCATGCCGATATTCCCGAATAATCGCAATCTCGCCGAAAACATCCCCTTGTTTTCTCAGCCCCATGCTAATTTCCTTTCCTAACTGTTCGGTAAAAATGCGGACCATCCCGGACTTGACAATATAGAGACCACTGCTGGTGTCACCGACCTTGCAGACAGTATCGCCAAGATCAAAGAATTTTGTTTCGGCTTGCGCCGCTAATTCTTCTAGCTCCGAGCGGCTAAAGACAGAGAGAATTTCGACAGAAGAAAGGAACTCAACGAGGGCTTCGTTACTCACAAAAGGACTCCTTCTAGCCGTAGGCAGATTATAATGCTTCTATTCGGTGTTCTTGAGCCTGAGTAGACAACCAATCATCCACGACTAAACGACGTACCTCGGACTTCGTTTCTTCATCAAGTTTAGCTTCGTGTTTGGCGGTCACCTGAAAAATTTCAAAAAAAGAGCCATCGCTGGATGCAAAGGGGCCAAGAGGTTCGCCAACAGGAGCGTTGAAAACTTTACTTTCAATATCCGTTTGCAATGAACCTCGCAGCACTTTGCCAACCATGCCATGGTGGTCCCTGGTATCTGCGATAGAGTGCTCTTTTGCTAATTCTGGGAAAAGTTCCGGCTCCTCTTCGAGAAGGGAAAAAATCTCTTTTGCTTTACCCTCAGAGTCAAGGACAATATGACCCAGTTCAATACTTTCAAATTTTGGCGAGTGCATCCGGAAGTATTCTTCTATGGCATCGTCACTACAGACTTTAGCCATGATCTTTTCTTGATAGAGGATCTCAATAATGAAGTTTTCAAAGTCATCTAAAGAAACGCCAATAGCATCAAGAAATTGGTTCATGTCTTTAGCCCGGTGCAGACCGTAGACACGCCGGAATTGATCGGCCCGCTCTTGGATCTCATCAGTCGTTAAGGAAACTCCTTGCCGTTTAGCGGCGTGGACCTTGAGCTTATCTCTAACCATTTCCTCAATAAGCTCTTCAAATCGTCCAGTGAGTTTGAGTGTTTTTAGAAAAGCATCCGCAGTGATGACTTCGTCATCAATTCTTACGATATCTTTCATGGTGTGCCTCCATTTCTCTTGGAAACCCGGGGACTCAGTGTTATCAATACCCCAAATTAAAAAGTTCTTAAGTACTGTCTATTAGCCCGCCACCTTCCGGAAAGGATCTAATGCTAAATCAATCAAACGTCGCTCCCGGACCACGATCTCTGCGGTGGCGGTCATTCCATACCGTAGGGGATAGTCAACATCCTCGATAGAGAAATAAGTCTTCTCTAACCCTATGTGGCCTGTATACACGAGATTTTTATCTTGGGAGGAGGGTTTTGCTGCTGGCGAAATATACTCTAGTGTTCCATCAATCGCACCATAGCGTTGATAGGGGAAAGCGCTGAATTTGGCTTTCACAGGTAGTCCTTCTTCAAGAAACCCCCGATCTTGTTCTGGAATCTCAATTTTCAGGATGGCTCTCGACTCTTCAGGGGCAATGGCGCCTAGGGGGGTATTGGCTTGGACTTTGTCTCCGATTTGTGTGTAGGTGACTTCAGTGATGACACCGGAAACCGGCGCCAGAATACGTAGAAAATTATCTTCGTCAATGTTTTCAAATTTAATCCGCGAGGCTGCTTCTGCAGCCAAGCGAGCGCCGCGAAGCTTTATGAGTAGTCGGTTTTCCTCTCGCTTGATATCATCTAGTAGGGCCTCATATTCGATTCGAAGTTTAATGAGTTCTTGATCGCTTCCTTCTAATTCCGATTTGGCTTGTGAATACTCATTGCTCAACTCATAATCTAGTTTTCCAAACTGCGCTTTAGCGACCCGATAATTGGTTGCAGCGGAAAGATAATCACTTTTCTTTTCTTCGACCTGATTTTTTGAAACGCCTCCCCCCCCGGGATTATTGAATAGTCGCTTATATTTTTCCCATTCCCGTTTGGCGATTTCCAGTTGCCTTGCTGCTTTATCAAGTGTTCCTCGCGCTTCTTCTAGTCTTGCTTTTTGGGCCTCAGCCAATTTCCTTAGGCCTTCCGATACCCGTTTTTGATGGCGTTCTTCAGCAATAGCAATTTGTTTCTTAAGGGCTTCGGCTTGACGCATGCGTAGATTTTTTCGTTCGGGCCATGCCTTGTATTCCCGCTCTATTTCTGCAAGTTTGAGTTCCGCATCCAGGGCGTTTGTCGCGGCCTCAATGGCTCCCCGTGCGTTAAGGCGGGCGAGGACATCGCCTTTGAGTACGGGTTGTCCCTCAGCCATATAAATATCAACGATTTCACCACCAATAGGAGCATAAAATCGGCGTGCTTCAGAGTCGGGACTTAGGGAACCATGGGTAGTGACGATCACATCTGCTCGCCCCACAAAAGACCAGATGATACCGGCAAGCAGCAGTGCGACCAAAACACCGATGGTGGCTCCCATGAGACGCGAAGGCTCAGAGGTCAGTATGGCAATACCCTCGGTACTATGTTCTCCTAGAGCCTCAGGAAAGCTTTTATAGCTGCGTTCTTTTGAACTCATAGTCGCCTCTGATGGTAGCTTTATGTTCTCAATGAAGGGTTGCAACGGTAATGATAGCTTTGTGGCGCATTATCCTATTTATTACTATAAGAAGGTTCCACAATAAGCTTGAGTTTGGCCTCTAGCAAGGCATGGTCTAATACCATGCTTAATTCCCTTAATGATTGCCGTTGTAATCTAATTTCTCGGATAATTTTCTGGTAGAGGGCTTTGTCCTCAGCAGGGAAATCAAGCTGTATTAGGTTATAAGTATGCATGACTTCGGCTAAATGGTTATGAGCCTGGGTTAACAGGCGAGACCGGATTCTGAAAGCATCCGAGATAGTAGTTTCGAGTCGATGAATGCCCTGAATTCTCCCTTCCTCCAGGTAAGTTGACCACTGCTTTTGGGCTTTGGCTATTGTTTGTTGCGCTTTAGCCAGAGCTTTCTCCTTATGGTATTGAAAGTCATCGGCAAGAAGACGTGAAAAATAGACGTCTTCCTCAGGATCCAGAGAATTATAGAAGGTAAATAAACGCTCTCTATAATTATCGCTCTCCTGTGCCTCTTTTAAGGCAAGAAAATTACGAAGGATTTGTGTATTCCGTTGTAGCTTTTGGGCGGCTAATTCTGCCCATTCCCCTTGATTTAAGTTTTTTAGCAATGATAATGACTGCCGTATTTGCCCTGATTGCCAAGCTTCAGACGCCTGTTGAAACTGTTCATTGATTTTGGGAGGTGGCATGACGGCAGCTTGCAACTT
Source organism: Nitrosococcus halophilus Nc 4 (assembly GCF_000024725.1). NCBI lineage: Bacteria > Pseudomonadati > Pseudomonadota > Gammaproteobacteria > Chromatiales > Chromatiaceae > Nitrosococcus > Nitrosococcus halophilus. The sequence continues at coordinate 851,272 of NC_013960.1, forward strand.
AGCTAACTTTTCTTTGAATGGGGGGGTAGTGAGGGCTAGCATTGTCATCTTTTTGGAAAGCCGGATCGGGTTGGTGTTGCCGATGTCCGCTTGGATCATGAGGTACTTTTCTAGATCAGATTGCAGGTTTTCAATACCGGCGATGTGAGGATATTTATCAGAAAACTCCCTCAAGATGGATTTAAGCTCTTTTGCCTTATTAGAATCAAGCTTTTCTTTTATGGTGGCCTTTAGTTTCTCGAGTGCGGTAAGATAAGTTGCTTTCTCGTTTTGTAGGGTTCGTAGAGAGCTAAAGGTTTGGTTGTATAGGGATTCAAATTCAGGAACTAGAGTGAGAATATGGGTCATTAAACGACGGTTGCTTGTCCGCTCGGCATCCCACCGCTCAATTAAGGCATTGATTGAGTCTTCATGTTTATAAATGATAATCGGTGTATCGAGGCCGCCACGTTTATAAATAAATTCTTCCATATCGACGATCCAGTCTAATAGCTTCAGCATAGATAGGAGATCGCTATTAAATTGGTTTTGATACTGAGCCTGCTTTAATATTTCATTGGCATTTGCAAAGGTATGCTTGTCAAGTTGCGCTATCCAGTCAGGCATTATGGACTTTAGCAGGCTTTCTGTTGCCAGATTTTTGATTTCCTTATTCTCTGGATGTTTTTCTAAGTATTCGTTGGCTAGAGAGACCGCTTTTCCATAGTGGCCCTGCTCGACCAGTTCTTCAATCTTTTGTTGCTGGTCACTGGTCAGGTAAGTGCCCAATGCCAGAATAAGCACCCCAGTGCCGGTTGCTAAAATGATGCGAAATCGCTTTTGTTTTTTGGGGTCTCTTTCTGAAAACTCATTATGTATTTCTGAAAGAAAGATTTTTGCCTTCCTAAACCATCGTGGAGTAGCGCTTTTTGACGGCTGGGATTGGGCAGAAGGTTGGGGAGACTGGGCACTAGCAGAACTGTTCTCTTCACCCTTTTCAGGTTGATTGCTAGCTTTTTCCTCGTCAATGCAAAAAATATCTAAAAAAGAAGTTGCGGAGGCTACAAAGGTTGTTTTTGCTGATTCTGGATGGACCTGATCGATCTTGTTTGTAGAATATGAGATTGGATCGGATGTTTTGAGATCCTGATCCTCAGCGCCTTCCAGGGCCACAGTGTAAACAAAATGATTTCCACCAAAAGCGATTGTATCGCCATTTTTAAGGCGTTTGGCATGTTCATCTAGGCGGTTGCCTGAGACAAAGGTTCCGTTAGTGCTTCCTAGGTCTTCAACGTAGAGATCACCCTCTTTTAAAAAGAAATGGGCGTGACGCCGAGAGAGGAAATTCACTTCTTGTGGATATTGATCCTTGTATCGCAGAAAAGCCTCATTGGTTTTGCCAACCAAAAATGGCAACTGGGAAACCACAATGGGATCAAGGCTAATATCTGTCCGTTGTGGCACAAGAGTGAGGCGAATCGAAGGGGTTGTGGATTCGGGTGCAGCATGGGGAGAGTCATATTGGACTATATCCGCCTGATAAGTCAGTATTCCTGCAAAACATACTTGGTCACCAGCATGAAGTTCTATGGGCGTGTTGCAAATAGGGTTACCATTGATAGTGGTCCCATTTTGAGATCCAAGATCAGCAAGATAAACCCTATTATTTTCTTTAAAAATTCGCGCATGGCGTCGGGAAAGCGCGGTAACCAAATCCCGTGGGTAGGATGAAAAAGGCGCCTCATTACGGCCAATAGGAAACAAGGATTCTTCCACAAGAATTTTGCCTAGCTCGGGATGAGACAAAGGCTTGAGTGCAATATTTAATTTTTTTTCGGCGACAGCATACATAGGTCATTGACTATAAAAATGATTGTAATGAGGACTTCACCTTATTGGAGGGATTGCTGAATATCCGTCTCTGGCCAACCACCTCCCAGTGCTTTATATAGTGTGACAGTACTGGAGAGAATTTGTTGATAATTGCTGAGCATGGCCAGTTCTGCCGCCAGCAAGGAGCGTTGGATCTCAAAGACCTGCAGTTGAGAGATTAAGCCTTCCTCTAATTGGGCCTGAATCTGATCCGAGACAATTCTCAGATCAATGATTTGTTGCTCCAGTTCTTTTTTCTGCTCTTTCCGGCTTGCCAAATTGGTGAGTGCATTTTCAACCTCTTCAAAGGCCTGGAATACGGTGCGACGATATTCCTCTGCAGCCACTTTGGCTTCAGCCTCGCTCACTTTGATTCGCGCATTAATATTGGGGTCAAAAATGGGGAAATTGATGGATGGCATGATTCCAAAAGTCCACATTTTCATTAAATCAGTCAACTCAAAGCTAGCGGTGCCCCCTCTGGCCGTCAGTGTGATGGAAGGAAGCTTAGCTAGCTTTGCCTGACCAGAGAGTTCATGTGCCTGAAGAATGCGGTATTCTGCAGCGATGACATCGGGCCGCCGCGATAAGAGGTCTGCCGGTAAACCCGAGGGTACGCCAATGATGTCCACGCTGTCCTGCAGATAACTACGGGGCACTTGCAGTTCACCGGCGGGAATCCCAAGCAATGTGGCTAGAGCATTTTCAGTGACGGTACGTAAGCGATTGAGTTCCAATAAACCCGTTTTCAGTCGGCTAATTTCTGCTTTCTGTTGCAATATCTGGGTTTCGGGAATGAGCCCTTCTTGGTGCATGGACTCATAGATAGCTAAGATTTCCTCATTCTGGTTCAAGTAGGCTTGCTGTCGCTGGATTTGTTCATCGAATTGGCGAATTTGGAAATAGGAGGTGGCGACATTGGAGACTAACGTTAAATATCCTGCTCGCCAATCCGCCTCAGTGGCTTTATAAGCAGCCGTTTGTGCCTTAACCCCCTTTTTAAATTTGCCCCAGATATCCAGTTCCCAGTTCAGCGCGCTGGCGGCGTTGTACTGGGTGGTTGAAGATTGCCCGGTAACCTTCTGGGTGTTTATTCCAAACCCTAAATTGACGGTGGGTAGTGCTCCCGCTCTTGCTTGCTCGATGGCCACTTCTGCAACCTCGCTGCGGGCAGCTAATATTTTAAGATCAATACCTTGGGCAATCGCTTTTTCAATCAGGCTGTTAAGGTAGGGGTCACCGAAAGCGGTCCACCAATCCAAGCGGATTGTTTCTGCTGTAGAGCTTCCCCGCGACCATTCCTTTTTAACGGGAAGTTCCGGACGTTGGTAGGCTGGGCCGCCCAAATTGGCGCAAGAGGGCAAAATAACTAAACCCATGCCGGCAATCAGCCATAGCAATATAGAATTAAGCACACCATTTCGGTGCTCTGAATAACCGCGGGGGAAGAAGCGATAAATCACTGGTTTTTGGGTTGGGGCCCGCATTTCTTTACACTCCCGCATAGGGACATCCCCCTGTCTAGGGGGGGTATCCTTGCGACTAAGGCAGCCATATCGCCACCGTAAGTTAAAAGTATAATACATCAGCTAATCAAGGAATTAACTTAAACAAAAAGTAAAATTTTTAGCTAGCCGTACTGCTTATGGTAGTTGACCGCTTGCTTTGTTTGAGACTCATAACATCATTGGGCCTGTAACTTGCTCTTAAGTACATATGCAGAATTCATTCCAATAGAATTTAAGTCGGGAAAAGAGAAGGAGATAGGGGGTGAAGAAGGGGGCCGGGGCGATATTTCCCTTTCCCCTATAAGGCCCCATGCTGCTCTAGGAGCAATATGAACCGGTTCAAAGTGAACCGGCCGGGTCAATCTGACCCGCTTTTTATAGCTTTTCCCGGCTGTTAGGGCCTTCTCTGGGAGGGGATTGCATACTCTTTTAGGCGGCGCTTCAAAGTGGAAAGTGAGATGCCTAATTCCCGAGCGGTGGCGGCCTTATTGTGCCGGTTTCGCGCCAGGGCTTCTTGGATCATCTGCCGCTCTAAGGCTTTGAGCCGAGAGCCAGGGGGCGACGGGGAAAGGCTAGACTGGGAGGGAGATTCTTCGGCGGTTGAAAGGGGGAGAAAGTGGAGGTCCTGGGGGTGAATAGATTTTCCTTTTGCCAAAGCAGCAGCACGTTCCAGCACATTGCGAAGCTCTCGGATATTTCCAGGCCAGGAATAAGCTTGCAGTGTCTTTAGGGCGGCGGGCGTGAGGTGACAGTCGAGGGCCCGTTGTTTGAGAAAGTGTTGCACCAGCAGCGGGATGTCTTCAGGGATATCCCGTAGGGGAGGGACGTCGATTGTGATGACAGAAAGGCGATAAAAGAGGTCAGCGCGGAAAGTGCCTGCTTGGACCATGGCGGCAAGATCGCGGTGAGTGGCTGCAATGACGCGCACATCGATTCGAATGGGTTGGTCTGAGCCAAGGGGGGTCACCTCGCGATTTTCCAGGGCTCTCAAGAGCCTAGGTTGCAGCTCAAGGGGAAGCTCACCGATTTCGTCGATGAATAAAGTTCCCTGATTCGCCTTGCGAAAGGCCCCTTCTCGGCTGCTGGCGGCACCGGTAAAGGCCCCTTTGAGATGCCCAAACAGGTCGCTGCGGATAAGCTCTCTATCGGTCACAGAGGCATCAAAGATAACGAAGGGACCATTGCGGTGAGAAAGTTGGTGGAGGGTGCGGGCGACCAGTTCCTTTCCCGAACCGGATTCACCTTGGATCAGTAGAGTCGTGGGGGTAGGGGCGACCGCCCGCAAGAAGCCATAGAGTTCACGCATCGGTTGGCTTCCCCCCACTAAGGAGCCCAGTTGATTATCCTGGGCTACCGCTATTTCATGCTCTTCTGTGAGGTGGCGCAATAGGATTTGCGTCCTGCCCAGCATGCCGGTGACCTCCATGCCAAGAATAGCTTCAGTGACCCGCAGAGACTCGATAAAAGAGCCATTGGTTGAGCCAAGATCACGGAAGAGATACCCCTCTGGTGTTGAACGGATCTCGGCGTGGTGGCGGGAGACTGAGCGGTCGTGCAAGATGAGGTCATTATCGGGGGCGGTGCCGATCCTTATCGTAGGCAAGGACAGGGTGACTTCTAATCCTGCGTCAGCTCCTGAAAGCACTTTTAAGGCAAGGGCTTCAAATTTGAGCCGTCGGCCTCTACCCGATCCCAGGGGGACTGCTATGGTGGTGGTCTTTTCCGCAGACATCTTCGCCTTGCTTGTGGTGCGGGCACCTTGGCAAAATCCTTGGCCATCGACATTTATCTGGGTGTCCCGGCCAGGGTTTATGGGCCAGTGATTTGGAGCATGGTTTGGTTTGCCCCCGTATTTCCTGTCATTTTATCGTAGGAATAGACCACCACCTCATAAACGCCCGGCTCTTCAATCACTGTTTTTCCTTGGAAAAGGTTGACAGAACCGGTAAAGGGGAGCGCGATTTCTCGCAATTTCTCGCCGTTTTGCATCAAGATGGCTTTGACTTCAAATTTCTCTGGTGGCCATAGGCCATCGCGCATAATGGGACAGCCACACATCATGGTGATCTTCCCATAAATATCGGTTTGGCCACCGGCTGATACCCGAGTCCAGGCATCGACAATGAAACCGGGTAAATCAATAACTATACCATCGCCAATAATATCCTTGCCGGGAATCACCCAAGAGGTCACCGTGGCCTCTTGCTGGGATTGGCGGGCACCAGTGGGACCCCATACTCGAAAACGTAGCAGGCGGGGCCGCTCGAGGTCCACCGTGGCCAGATAGCCAGCCGTGGTTTCGGTGGTGATTCGTTGACCCCGCTCAGGAGGGGTTCTCATTAATAAATCGGTGTCGCCGGTGTCCCCTCGAATCTGACCTTGAGCCAGGATTGCACCGGTCTCTACGTCTTCTACCACAGCGCGCATGCCGCCGACACTGCTGCCAATAAATTTAGCGTCAACAGCGCGCGCACGAATCATGATATGGGTTTCCTCCCCAAAGGCAGGGCTTCCTCCTCCAATTGCCAAGAATCCTGCTATTGTAAGCCAAAACCAAGGTTTCAATGAGATTGCTTTCATGGTGATTCCTTAGCTCTGTTGTTGCAGCAATGCTTGGGTGATTTCTTCCCATTCTGCCTTCAAAGGCAATTGGGAGACGGTTTTGCCAGCGCGGGAATACCAATAGGCGGCATTTGAAAGGTCCCCTTCCTTTCGGTGCAGGTAGGCGTGGACCCAAGCCCCTGCCGCATCCCCCGCTGATTGGGCAAGATGATGGGCTTGATCCCAATCCCCCTTAGCCTCATACCATAAGGCCTGAAGCGGTAAGGGGATATCCTGAGGTGGATTATTGGCGGCTAGTCGATTTTTGAATTCTTGCAAGTTCATCGTCTTCGCATCTTCGGGTTGCAAATCGAATATTTTATCAATGACCGGAGAGCTAAACCTCCGCTAGGATGAGCAGGACATGCCCTTCTTTAGGGCTGAGTTCCCCCGGATGCCAATGGGCGCTGGAGGGGACTCATTGGATAGGTGATCTTTAAATAGCATAATAGCTTGTCATGACTAGAGTATAGTCTCCATCTTTCTACCCTAATAACTTTAAATAGATATGCTTGCTTATATTGTTCGTCGTATCTTGTATGCTATCCCGATTCTAGTAGGGGTCAATATTTTGACCTTTATTTTGTTTTTTGGAATCAACAGCCCGGATGACATGGCCCGGGTGCATCTGGGAACTAAGCGGGTCACTCAGGAAGCCATAGAGGCTTGGAAGCGGGAGCGAGGTTATGATAAGCCCTTATTCTGGAATAGGGATGCGGAGGGGAAGGAAAAGTTTACCGAGACTGTTTTTTTTACTAAATCTGTTTCTTTATTTGCCTTCCGCTTTGGCCGTGCCGATGATGGTCGCGATATCGGACAGGATCTCCGTACCCGTATGTGGCCCAGTTTAGCCATTGCGGTGCCCGTGTTTATGGTGGGCTTATTGGTTAATATTACCTTTGCCCTATTTATTGTATTTTTCCGCGGGACCTATCTTGACCTAGGGGGGGTCGTATTTTGTGTGGTTTTAATGTCTATCTCCACCCTATTTTATGTGATCACTGGCCAATACCTGGTAGGCAAGCTGATGCATTTGGTACCTATTTCCGGCTATGTGAGTGGATTAGGGGCTTTCAAATTCATCATTTTACCCGTCATTATTGGGGTTGTTTCCGGTATTGGCGCCGGTACCCGGTGGTATCGGACTTTGTTTCTGGAAGAGGTGGGCAAGGACTATGTTCGCACTGCCCGGGCAAAGGGCTTATCCGAGTTCAAGGTGCTCTTTAAGCATATACTAAAAAATGCTTTGATCCCTATTTTGACTGGGGCAGTGGTGATTTTGCCTACCTTATTTCTAGGCAGCCTTATTTTGGAGTCTTTTTTTGGCATCCCAGGCCTTGGCAGTTATACCATTGATGCCATCAACGCCCAGGATTTTGCCATTGTGCGGGCCATGGTATTTCTGGGTTCAGTACTTTATATCTTGGGGCTGATCTTGACGGATATTTCTTATACTTTGGTGGACCCCCGGGTGCGCCTTAGCTAAATGATGCCTTTTCAGCCTGTTTTTCTTTGGACCGATATTCTTATTTACCTATTGTTGGTGGTGCTAGCCGTGGGGATAGGGATGATCCGCCGGCGTGAGCATCTACGCGCACCTTGGCGCCGCATTCTGCATAGCCGTCGGGGCCAAATCGCCCTGGTGATTCTCCTTGCCTATGCGGTGATCGGTCTCTTGGATTCAGTCCACTTACGCCAGGCTTTGGAGCACCCCTCCTCCCCGACAACCCGGGTCCAATACTCTCCCGAGGTGCTCAGTCTCCTGGATATCTGGGCTTCTCATTTGCGGAAACAGACAGAGACCACTTACTCGGCCCCTTTTGCCACTCACCTTTACGTCAAGGAGCAGGTGGAATTGCCGGATGGGGAGCAATTGCGCACCTATCCCCGGTTACAATACGGGGGCGCCCATTTAGCGGATCCGTCGGCGCGTTGGCACGATGTGGGGCAAACGGCGTTGTGGGCGGGGGGCAGTGGTATTGTTTGCTGGTTGCTTTTCACTCTTCTAGGATTGGCTTGGTTGGCGAAAGGGCAAAGCGTCAGTTATCCCGTTTATCTGGGGCAGGTCTTGGGGGGCCGCCCGGAAGCTCCTTGGCGGGTTGCCTTTATCACGGCGGGGATTGTCGTGGTGCTTGCTTTTATGGCGGCGGCTTTGAGCCAGGATTATCATATTTTAGGGACCAACAAAGTTGGCCAAGACGTTTTTTATCAGAGCTTAAAGAGTATTCGTACGGGGCTTGTCATCGGCACCCTCACTACCCTGGTGATGCTGCCTTTTGCGTTGGTGCTGGGCATCGCCGCAGGCTATTTTCGGGGCTGGGTGGATGATGCGATTCAATATCTTTATACCACTCTCAATTCTATTCCAGGGGTACTGCTCATCGCCGCGGCGATTCTGATGTTGCAAGTTTATATGGGTAACCACCCGGAGCAGTTTGAGACCGTGATTGAGCGAGCCGACCTGCGCCTCTTATTTCTCTGCCTCATTCTTGGGGTGACCAGTTGGACGGGATTGTGTCGGATCCTGCGGGGAGAGACTCTCAAGCTTCGGGAAGTTGATTATGTTCAGGCGGCCCAAGCCTTTGGGGTAAGCCGGATCAAGATTTTATCCCGTCATATTTTGCCCAACGTGATGCATATTGTTTTGATATCGGTAGTGTTGGATTTTAGTGGTTTGGTGCTGGCCGAGGCGGTATTGTCCTATGTAGGGGTAGGGGTTGATCCTGCGACCATGAGCTGGGGCAATATGATCAACAGCGCCCGCCTGGAAATGGCCCGTGAACCGATGGTGTGGTGGTCCCTGACCGCAGCTTTCCTGTTTATGTTTATTCTAGTGCTTGCCGCCAATCTATTTTCTGATGTGGTACGGGAGGCTTTAGACCCGCGAGCGAGGTAATCATGTCAGTAGAACAAACGCATCCTCCAGCCCTAAGACAATATTGCCGAAACCTGGTGGAAACCAAGGCTTTTGAGCGGTTTATTATCGCCGTTATTGTGATCAACGGGGTGATTTTGGGGTTGGCAACGGTTCCAAGTTTAGAAGCTGAGTATGGCCCTTATTGGGAAATAGGCAATCAGATAGTGATTGCCATTTTTGTCATTGAAGCTGCTCTCAAAATTTACGCCGTTGCTCCCCATTACAATCGTTATTTCGGTAATGGTTGGAATTTATTTGATTTTTTTGTGGTTGTTTTTTCCCTGATACCGGCTACCGGGCCGTTTGCTCCTATCGCTCGCTTGGCCCGCTTATTCCGGCTGATGCGATTGATTTCTGCGGTTCCGGAAATGCGTCTTGTGGTCAGCACCCTGGTACGCTCTATCCCTAGCATTGGTCATGTGTTATTGCTGTTGGCAATCCTGTTTTATATCTATGCGGTTATTGGTTATCACTTGTTCCATGAACATGATCCGGCCCATTGGAATTCCCTTGGCCTTTCTTTGTTGACTTTGTTTCGAGTGGTCACCTTAGAGGATTGGACGGATGTCATGTACACCGCCATGGAAGAATATCCCTTGGCTTGGATTTATTTCGTCAGCTTTGTGGTGGTGGGCACCTTCGTGGTGGTTAATCTGTTTATTGCGGTGGTCTTGAACAATTTGGAGGCGGCAAAGCGGGAGCATTTGGAGGAGTTAAGGCATCCCCCTAAGGCCGAGGAATTGCTTGCCGAACTACGGGAGACCCAGGCCACCTTAGGGCGATTGCAGGAGCGGCTAGAAACGGTAACGCGGGCTCCCCTGGAGGAGGTAAAGGAGCGTCCCGTTGATTGAGCCCTTGTTGCGGGTCGAAGGGCTCAAAACCTGGTTTGAAACCCCGGCAGGGACGGTACGGGCCGTCGATGGGGTAGATTTTGACATTCGCCAGGGCGAGACTTTTGTTTTGCTGGGGGAGTCGGGGTGTGGTAAATCCATGACGGCGCTTTCTGTGATGCGCCTGATACCTGCCCCCCCAGGCCATATGACTGCACGCAGGGTCGTCCTTGATGAGGAGGATCTGCTGGGGTTGCCGGAAGTGGCCATGCGCAAGCTGCGAGGCCGGAAGATGGCGATGATTTTTCAAGAACCCCAGACTTCCCTTAATCCTGTGTTTACCGTGGGGGATCAAATTGGCGAAAGTTTACGGGTCCATCTCGGCCTGCGGGGTCGTTCTCTACGTCGCCGAATCCTAGATCTTTTGGAGGCAGTGGGGATTCCTGATCCCGGGCAGCGCGTAAATGATTATCCCCACCAGTTCTCGGGAGGGATGAAGCAGCGGGTGATGATTGCCATGGCGCTCGCTGGTGAACCAGAGCTGCTGATTGCCGATGAGCCTACCACCGCTTTGGATGTGACCATCCAAGCTCAGATCCTAGCATTGTTGAAGCGGCTGCAGGAGGAGCGAGGCCTCTCCATTCTCCTAATCACCCATGATTTGGGCGTGGTGTCCCAGGTGGCCGATCGGATTGGGGTGATGTACGCGGGCCATTTGGTGGAACAGGCGAGCCGGGAGCGTTTTTTCACCGATCCCCTTCACCCTTACTCCCGCAAGCTGTTTGAGGCCCTTCCTCACCGCGGTAAACGGGATCAGCGTTTGAGTGTTATCCGCGGCAGTGTCCCCTCCTTGGCCCAACCCTTTAAGGCTTGCCGTTTTGCTGACCGTTGTGATTTTGCTTGGGATGCTTGCCAGGGACAGGCCCCTAAATGGCTTTTGGCTGAATCGGGTCACTATGTTCGGTGTCACCTTTATGACCCGGAGATCGCGCCAACCCGGCCTCATACCGGCCAAGACAATGGTTATCGCTCACCTTTGTCAACAGTGCAGCCCACCGGGCAGGCCTTGCTCCAGGTTGAAGACCTTAAAGTTTATTTCCCCATTCGAAAGGGGATTTTGCAACGGATTAAGGGCTATATCAAAGCGGTCGACGGGGTTTCCCTGGGAATTCGGCGGGCTGAGACTTTGGCTTTAGTGGGCGAGTCAGGCTGTGGCAAGACCACTGCTGGTAAGGGGATTCTGCAGTTGTTACCGGTGACGGCCGGTCGGGTGCAGTTTAGTGGTGAAGAATTGACTCGGCTGAAAGGCCGCGCCCTGCGCCGACGGCGGGCTGATTTTCAGATTATCTTCCAGGATCCCTTTGCCTCTATGAATCCACGTATGACCATTGGTGATATTGTGGAAGAGGGTATGATTGTGCAGCGGGTGGAGGGCAGTGCTGAAGTTCGGCGACAACGGGTGGCTGAATTGTTGCGGCGGGTGGGGTTGCCCCCTGAGATTCGGGATCGCTATCCCCACGAGTTTTCCGGGGGACAGCGGCAGCGGATCTGTATTGCCCGGGCCTTGGCCGTCAAACCTAAATTCATTGTCTGTGATGAGCCCACTAGCGCCTTGGATGTTTCGGTTCAAGCGCAAATCCTCAATTTGTTGCGTGAAGTGCAGCACGAGTTTGGTTTGTCCTATTTATTCATTACCCACAATTTGGCGGTGGTTGAATATTTGGCCCATCGGGTCGCGGTGATGTATTTGGGCCGTATCGTGGAGGAAGGCACGGTAACAGAAGTGCTTCAGCAGCCCCGGCACCCCTATACCCAAATGCTTCTTGAGGCGGTGCCAATGGTAGAAGGGGAGCAAAAATCCAAGAAGGTAACCCACTCCGGGGGTGATCCCCCTTCACCAGCCAACCCACCGAAGGGTTGCCATTTTTATTACCGCTGCTCCCACGCCATGGCAATTTGCCGGGAGCAGTATCCTAATGCTGTTCAAATTTCCGCTACCCATGAAGTTTACTGTTTCTTACATCGCTAAAGGATCTTTTTCTCTATAATTATTAATCACTAAAGGTTGCTTTAGATTCCAGGGAGCTGTGGTGTGTATGAAACGCCTCTTGCTGGTTCTGTTCCTGTGCGCTTGCAGCCCGGTTGCAGAGTATGATTACGCTGAGGAGCGGGCCGCCATGGTGCAGGCTATCGAAGAACAGGTCCGCCTCACCAGTCAATGGATAGATCAGCCCAGCTTGAATCCGCGGGTCATGAAAGCGATGAGGACAGTGCCCCGTCATCAGTTTGTGCCGGAAGAATATCGTCGACTTGCTTATCGGAATCACCCTTTGCCTATTGGCGATAAGCAAACGATTTCCCAGCCCTATATTGTGGCGCTTATGACCCATTTGGCGGAGCCTGATCCGGAAGCTGTGGTGTTGGAAGTGGGGACGGGATCAGGTTATCAGGGGGCGGTATTAGCCCACTTAGCCAAGCAAGTCTATACTATTGAGATTATTCCAGAGTTAGGCAGACAAGCGGCGGAACGTTTGCGTCGGCTAGGCTTTGATAACATCGAAGTACGGATTGGCGACGGCTACTATGGGTGGGAAGAGCATGCCCCTTTTGATGCCATTGTCGTCACTGCCGCCCCCGAACAAATTCCTCCCAAACTAATTGAGCAGCTTAAGCCTGGCGGTGTCTTGGTGATTCCAGTGGGTCGTGATTTCCAGCAGCTCATGCAGGTAAGAAAAGGATTGGAGGGGGAAATAGAAACTCGACGGCTTATCCCCGTTAAGTTTGTTCCCTTGACCGGCGAACATTGAGCTGACAAAACTGGATAGGGCAATATTTGCCCCGCCGGGGAGTGGCCTTGGGTCTGATATAATCCTAAAAACGGCATTTGACTGCTTAGAAGCACTGGAGAGGGCGCTGTGAATCCCAATTTTTTGGCCGCTGATCTGTTTCACCATTAAAGTGGCGTTGCTACGCACCTGGTGGCACGATTGGCGGGCCAGCTAGCAGTGCTGATTCTCCTATTGGAGGCGGCCCAGGGTGTTGGTCGCGCCTTGCTATCCCGCGCACTTGGCTCCTTCCAACTGCCGTTGCTAGGATAATGATTTCTGCTATTTCCTATCTTTTTTTAAACTATCCATAATCGTTATGCTCCATTTCAAGCAGGACTCTTGTTCACCCCATAAAGCCCAAAAAATGGCATTTCTCGAACAAGGGTCAGATCGTTGTGTGATGTGCGGCTTGTGCCTGCCTCATTGTCCTACTTACCGTCTAACGGGGGATGAAAGTGAGTCTCCCCGGGGTCGGATTGCCCTTATGGGGGCATTGGCAAAAGATCAACTCATTCCTACCCCGCGCTTGCTCGGTCATTTGGATCGATGTCTGACTTGCCGCGCCTGCGAGGCGGTTTGCCCCTCTCTTGTTCCTTATGGCCGCTTAATTGACACCGCCCGTGCCCAGGTTCGGGGGGAGCGTTCCCGCTGGCAGCGCTTAAAGAAACATTTTCTCCACCAATGGATAATACCCCGTCCAATGATACTCCGGGGCCTTGGAAGAGTAGTAAGGCTGGCCCAACTCACCGGAGTCGTTGGGTTAGCTCGCCGGAGTGGATTATTGGGAGCTTTAGGGGGGGGGCCATTGGAGTCTCTTATGCCTAGATTGCCTCCCCAGCGAAGCTGGCGGTCCTTTTACCCTGCGGAGAACGAAGAGCGAGGTCGGGTCGCTTTATTTACCGGTTGTGTTGCCAATGTGGTGGAACAACCTTTGTTGAGGGCAACAGTGCAATTACTCAATCGGCTGGGTTACGGAGTTCATATTCCTAAAGGACAGGTTTGTTGCGGCGCTTTGGCGAAACACGATGGTGAACCGGAACAGGCCTGGGCGCTAGCATTGCAAAATGTTAGGTCCTTCGAGGACGCGGAAGTAGAGGCGGTGCTTTGCACTGCAAGTGGCTGCACCGCAAGCCTGGTAGATTATCCCCAGTGGGCGCAAGAGGAGGGAGCTGAGATCGCTGCTACCCGCACTTTTGCCCGTAAGATTCGAGAGGTTAATGAATTTTTACTGGACACGGCTTGGCCGAGGGAAGCGACCTTGAAGCCTTTAGAAAAACGGGTTGCTGTGCAGGAACCTTGCAGTTTACGCTATGTCCTGCGTCAACACGAGGCGGTATATGCTTTACTACGCCGAATCCCAAAGGCGGATATCTTGCCACTCCCCTACAACGAGCAATGTTGCGGCGCGGCTGGAAGTTATATGCTTACCCAGCCAACATTGGCCCAATCTCTGCGTGCCAGGAAGGTAGAGGCTTTAGGAAAAGTTCAGCCTGATATTTTGGTAACCTCCAATATAGGGTGTTCTCTGCACTTGGCGGCTGGGATAAGAGAGGCAGGCCTCCCTATCGAGGTATTACATCCTGTGCAATTGTTGGCCCGGCAGCTTAATCTTTAATAATAATATATACTTAGTCTTTTTTTTATTTCTGCATAAGGGGAGAGGTAAAGGTCTTTTTGTTGCATCGAGATAGGAGCAGGTTATCCTTAGATTAATTGCTCGATAATAGTAACGGAGTAGGAAATGGAAGGGAGAAGGTTGTCGCGGCTTGACTATGCCATCATCAATTTTGATAGTGCTTTACGCACGGTTTTCGGGGAACCCCAAGTGACCGAGCGGGCTAATCCTGCCGCTGGCATTGTGGAAGAGGGGTCAATGAGCGAGGAAGAACGGAGGCTTTCGGGATGTCTGATGCGGGTCAATCATGCCGGTGAGGTAGCCGCCCAGGCTTTATACCAAGGACAAGCGTTGACTGCACGCCTTACGGAGGTTCGCCAGGCGATGGAAGGAGCAGCCCGCGAGGAGAATGATCACCTTGCTTGGTGCAAGCAGCGAGTACATGAGCTGGGTACTCACACCAGCTATTTAAACCCTTTTTGGTATACCGGTTCCCTTGCTATTGGTTCCTTGGCGGGGATAGCGGGAGACAAATGGAGCTTAGGTTTTGTCGCTGAGACGGAACGTCAAGTAGTCAAGCATCTAGAGCGGCATTTAGATCGTATTCCTGATCAGGATGCCCCGAGCCGAACTATCTTGGAGCAAATGCAAAAGGATGAAGCTCGACATGCCACAGTGGCCTTGGAATCCGGTGGTGTAGAGCTACCTACGCCCGTCAAGGCTTTAATGGGAATAGTGTCGAAAGTAATGACCCGAACCGCTTATTGGGTATAGCCTTTCTCACGAATGCAAGAGAAAGTGAGTCAGATGTTCAAGTCGTTAATATTTATATAGGAGCAAGCCATGGCCGGTATTAAACGTAGCGATTCTAACTACGTCCGGTCCGCCTACAGGCGGTCTGGTTCTGGACGACCTGATTATGGACGGTCCAAAAATCGAGGGCAGATTTGGTCCATTATCATTGTACTTTTATTAATCGTGGTGCTGGCAGGGGGTGCAGTGTGGATGTACCTCAACCGTTCAGGTGAAGAAGGAGCAGTGGTCAGCGAGGAAGCCGAAACCGTTAGCCCGGAAGTGGCTGAGCCAGGTCCTACCGAGCCAGCTCTCGAGGCGGAACCTCCCCCACCAAGGGCGGAAGAAGAAGTTGCCTCCGCGGCCCCTAGCGAGGAAGAAGACGAATTTGCTTCGATTTTGGAGGAGTTAGGAGGTATCGAAGAACCCACTGAAGAAGAGGCTCCCAGCCGAGAAATGGCGGAGCCAAAAACTCCGGCTACTGAAGCTGAGACAGCAATGAGGGCTCCTGAAGAAACTCCGATCTCTCCCCAGGATGAACCCCAGTTTTCTGATGAGGAATTAGCCGTACTTGAAAAGGAAGCAGAACAGGCGGTTGAAGAGAAAGCGGATCAGCTGACTGAAGAACTCAGTGAAGCTGAGCAGCTATTAGAGGAAGCTCAAGAGACGAAGGAATCCTTTAAGGAGATTCAAAAAGCGCAAGAGGAAGAACTTGCTGCGATTACTCCATCGAAGGAAAAAGCTCCGCCCAAGCCTGCAGCTCAGGAAGGATTTCCCAAAACGGTCACTGTTCAATCGGGCGATTCTCTCTCCCTTATTGCAAAGCGTGTTTATGGTGATGTGGATAAGTGGCGTTTAATCTACGAAGCTAATCAGGATCGTCTGGAAAATCCCAACCAACTGCTGGTGGGGATGGAGTTGACCGTTCCTGCCCCAAAATAAGTGAATAATTGTCAAAAAAAGGGCGAATCGTTTGCGATTCGCCCTTTTTTCATAGCTTCAGCTTCTATAGGAGAAGGGCGTTCCCCCTCTTCTTTTAAGGCACGCGCTGGTTAATCGTCACTGATACGGGGTCGGAAGGGGCTGCTGGAATAATACCTTTGGCAAATCCTTCGAAATCGCCACTTTGGGGCATTGGATTACCTGACCAAGAAATTCGAGCCCCGACTTTAAACTCGTTAAAGTTGGACATCTTCATGCTAGGCATCATTGCCATGGAATCATCTAGCACTACCGTTAGAGGCAAGTCTTTAACTTGATGACGAGCGGCAGCCAAGGGCATCGGTGGACCTTGGGCGGCACGGGCAAAAACGAATACGGTAGAGGTCTCAGAGACTTCACCCTCTAGGGTTGGATCAAGCGCTACTTTTACCTCAATGCGGGGGGCTTGATTACTCCCTTCATCAGTGCTGGCACGAGGCGTTGCCTGGCTGCGGGCTTCTGTGGTTCCACTGGCTGCCATTTCTGGCGACAGTTGTGCTAGGTGGGCGCGTACCATGCGTTCTTCCTCACTGCCTGGCGGGAGTTGAGAAGCAAGCCGTTCCAGATAGGTTTTGGCCTCCTCGTTTTGACTGGTTTGAAGTGCATTTACCGCGGCTAGCCATAATGCTTTGGGATGTTGAGGGGCAAGTTCAAGGGCGCGATGTACCAACTTCAAAGGGGCTCCTTGGAGGCGCCGACCTTGGCTTGCAGCAAGCGATTCCGCGTAATCCAAGATGACATCGGGATTTTCATCGTCCAGAGCATAGGCACGACCTAATGCTTCTGCTGCTTTTGCAAACTCATTAGTCGCAAGGTAGGTCCGGCCTAGCAATTGCCAGCCTCGGATATCCTCAGGGTTTTCTGCAAGGCGTGCTTTGAGCCCTTCCATGGCATGGCGCATGTTGTCCATTTCTTGCTGAGATTCCTTTTCCATGGCCAAGAACTGGGCGACTTCATCACTCGCCCCAAGTTGCTGGTAAGTTACAAAGGCCAGTGAGGGGGTGAGTACCACCAAAATAAGGGCTGTGGCCCAGTGCCGTTTTGTTTTAAGTTCAACAGAGGAGCCCGTGGCAAGATCGGCAGCCATCGCTTCTTCTAGCTCGCGCCGGGCCTGGGAGAATTGTTCCTCAGTGAGGGTGCCGCTGCGCAATTCGGCGCGCAGTTCCCGCAACCGTTCCCGATAGACCGCAATTTCTGCGGTAGTTTCGTCAAGTGTCTGTTGATCACGGCGACGCAATAAGGGAGGGAGTAAAAAGCTAAGGGCAAAGAGTACCATTACCCCTGCAGCTATCCAAAATGTCGACAAGGAGGTCATTTTAGTCCTCTTCCTCCAGTAATTTAGCCATACGGCGGTGTTCTGCTTCAGAAAGGGTAGGAGTCAAGCTTTGGTTACGTCTTCGCATTGAGACAATGAACACGCCGAATCCCAGTACCAAGAGTAATGCCGGCCCAAACCAAAGTAGATAAGTAGTGGGTCGTATGGGCGGGCGGTAAAGAACGAAATCTCCGTAACGCTGCACCAAAAAATCAACGATTTCTTCATTGGTGGCGCCCTCTTGCATCTTTTGATGAATCTCACGCCGCAAATCGCCGGCAAGGTCGGCATGGGAGTCGGCAAGGGACTGATTTTGACAGACCAAGCACCGCAATTCTTCAGCCAGTTGTTGAAATCTAGCTGCTTGGGTTGGGTCGTCAAACTCAAAGATAGCGGGATCGGCAGCGAAGGCCTGGGTTCCCATTAAGGTAATGACCAGAAGCAACCTCCGTATCATTTCAACCTCCTTGAGTCTCGAATGACTGAATTAAAGGGATTAGCTCCTCTTCAACGACCTTCCAGGTTAAGGGTCCAATTTGCTTATAACGGATAACACCTTGGGGATCGAGGAGAAAGGACTCGGGAACCCCGTAAACGCCCCACTCGATACCCACCTGGCCGTCGGCATCCACCGCAATGGTCGTATAAGGATCGCCTAGGTTGGCTAGCCACTGGAGTGCTGCTTCCCGTTTGTCTTTGTAGTTGAGGCCAATGATGGGCAATTGGGTTTCTCGTGCTAGACGGAGCAGAACCTCATGCTCTGCGCGGCAGGCGACGCACCAACTGGCCCACACATTGATCAGGGCCGGCTTGCCTAGCAGATCACTGCGGTAGATTTCTTGGTCAGGCGTTTTAAGCCGAGGTACCCCGAGTTCTGGAGCCGGTTTGTCAATGAACGGCGACGGGACCTGTCGAGGATCCCGTTGCAGTCCATCGGCAAAAAATAGCACTAAGCCTATAAAAACGATTAAGGGAATGGTATAGCGCAACATTAGACTTCAGCTGTAGCCGCAGGTTGAGAAGTTTTGAGCTGCTTAAAACGCATTTTCTGCATGCTCACCCGATAACGCCGATCGCTGACTGCAACGGCACCACCTAGGGCCATTAACAATCCTCCTAGCCAGATCCAGCGCACAAAAGGCTTAAATTGAATGCGCAGACTCCAAGTATTGTTCCCCAGTGAGTCTCCCAGGGCGACAAACAAGTCTCGGAACAAGCCTGCATCAATGCCGGCTTCTGTCATGGGGGAGGTTTGGACCCGGTAGATACGTTTCTGGGTTTGGAGCGTAGTGATCAATTCTCCACCCTTGAGAACGGATACGGTTCCTTCGAGGGCCCGGTAGTTGGGGCCATTTACCTCACGAATGTCATCTAAACGGAATTCATAGGCGCCTAATTCTGCGGCTTCGCCAATGGCAACGCCCACATCCCGATCCTGCCCATACATCGTTGTTAAGGTGACCCCTACAATGGAGACGGCAAAACCCAGATGGGCCAGGGACATTCCCATAAAGCTTCGCGATAGGGAACTTACCCCTGCAACTCCACCCCGGTTTCTAAGCCGATTCCAGAGCCCAAGAAGAGTGCTCAGGGCGATCCAGATAGCGACCGTAAGTCCAGCAGCTACGCTAAGAATTTCTCCTTTATCAACGGCATAAGGCACCAGGATCCCAATGGTTAGGCTGATGGCAAAGATAAAACCTAGTCTTTTGATGAGTTCACCCAGGCTTTGTTGCCTCCAGCGTGCTATGGGGCCTGCGCCTAACAGAAAGGCCAGGATGACCATTAAAGGCACAAACACGGTGTCAAAATAGGGCGGGCCCACTGAGATTTTACCTAGCCCCAAGCCCTCGAGAACCAGCGGATAGAGGGTGCCCAGCAACACACTGCCGGCCGCCACGATGAGTACTACATTGTTGGCCAAAAGAAAGCCTTCCCGGGAAAGGAGATGAAAACGGCCGGTGTCTTTTACCAACGGTGCCCGCATGGCATAGAGCAGCAGGGATCCGCCGACGGCGATTCCCAGCAAGATCAGGATGAAGACTCCGCGGGTGGGATCGGTGGCAAAGGCGTGTACGGAAGTGAGCACCCCGGAACGGACCAGGAAAGTTCCTAGCAGACTGAGGGAAAAGGCAAAGATAGCGAGTAATACCGTCCAGCGTTTGAAGGCATCGCGTTTTTCAGTCACCGCAAGGGAGTGAATGAGAGCGGTGCCAACTAGCCATGGCATAAAAGAGGCATTTTCTACCGGATCCCAAAACCACCAGCCGCCCCAGCCAAGCTCGTAGTAGGCCCACCAGCTCCCTAAGGTAATGCCGATGGATAAAAATAACCAGGCGACCACTGTCCAGGGTCTGGACCACCGAGCCCAGGCTGCATCTAGGCGCTTGCCAATAAGCGCTGCGATGGCAAAGCTAAAGGCTACGGAAAAGCCGACGTAACCCATATAGAGCATGGGAGGATGGATGACCAGACCCGGGTCTTGCAGCAACGGATTGAGATCTTGCCCGTCTAGGGGGGCGGGAAAGTGGCGTAAAAACGGATTGGAGGTCAGGATCATGAACAGCAAAAAGCCGACATTAATCATGCCCATTACCGCCAACACGCGCGCGATATAAGCCAGGGGGATGCTACGGCTAAACAGGGCGACGGCAACCATCCACAAGCCGAGAATGAGACTCCACAGCAGTAACGAGCCTTCGTGGGAACCCCAGATGGCGGCAAAGCGATAAGCCATCGGTAACGCGGAATTGGAATTGTTGACCACGTAGGCTACGGAGAAATCATTATTGATAAAGCTGATGGCAAGACAGGTGAAAGCAACAGTTAAAAAGAAACACTGACCGTAGGCCGCAGTTCGCGCCATGTTCATCCAGCCGATGACTCCACGCTGTGCTCCAACAAGCGGCAATATCGATTGGGCGAGGGCTAGGGTGAGTGCAAGAATTAGTGCAAGATGGCCAAGTTCTGGAATCATAGTTTGTCCTCGGTGCTGGCTTTGGTTTTGGCTAGTGCATCGGCAACCTCCGGGGGCATGTATTCTTCATCATGTTTAGCCAAAACTTCACTGGCTTCAAATACATTATTGGGTCCGAGTTTACCCATGGCAACGATCCCCTGTCCTTCGCGAAACAGATCAGGGAGGATGCCGCTATAGACCACGGTCACCGTCTCCGCCATATCGGTAAGCGCAAACTGCATATCTAGGCTGCCATTTTCCCGTTTCACGCTACCATCAACCACCACCCCTCCGACTCGGATGTTAGTGTCCGGGGGAACTTCTCCAGCCATGATCTGGGTTGGGTTGTAAAAGAAGAGAATATTTTTTTGAAAGGCTTTTAGTCCCAGTCCGGTGGCAATGGATACTCCTACAACCACCAGCATTACCATCGCAAACCGTCTTTGGCGCACAGTCATGACTTATCCTCCTGCTGTATCTGACGGGTTATTCGGCGTTGCCGGATTCGGGCTTGGACAATGTTGCCCACCAATACGATGGCAGCAATCCCGTAGGCCGTCCACACGTAAAGGGCATATCCGCCCATATGGAAAAATTCCTGCAATATATTCATAACTCGGGAGCAAATTTCGAGGTAGTGATTGAAAATATAACTATCGTAATTAAAGGCCGGTTAGCGGTTTCTCCGGCTATGGCAATGCCCTAGCAGCTAGGGCATTTAAACCTTTCCAGCGATATCATTGAGAAAGCCTGCCCGTGAAATGGACCCCAGAAGGGTGTGGTAGTTCATTGTTCATCGTTATTCGCAAAACTTAAATAATCGAGAAAATAAAGAAGCTACGAAGAATTGAGCACTTGTTTGACCCAGTTGTTATTGCGTTCCCGCTCAAGGAGCTCCGAACGAGTCCGATGCAGGAGCAAAGCTCCATAGTAAGTCATGAATGCTGTCGCCATGATGAGCAAGGGGACCAACATACTCCAGTGAATGGAAGGGGCGTCGAATTTAGTGACCGTCGGCCCTTGATGCAGGGTATTCCACCATTCTACCGAGTAATGGATAATGGGCAAATCCACTACCCCGACCAGGGCGAGGATAGCAGTCGCCCGGGCGGCCTGCCGGGGATCCTCGATGGCTGACTGCAGCGCCATGTAACCTAAATAGAGGAATAACAGGACTAACTCCGAGGTCAGACGCGCATCCCATACCCACCAGGTTCCCCACATGGGCTTGCCCCATAGGGATCCTGTAATTAGCGCCAACAAAGTAAAGGAAGCGCCCAATGGAGCGCTTGCACTACCAATGGCTTCCGCAACTTTGACCCGCCAGATTAAGGCGATGGCGCCTGCTGAGGCCATCACCATGTAAATAAACAGAGACATCCAGGCGCTAGGAACGTGGATGAATATAATTCGGTAGCTATCACCCTGTTGGTAATCCACGGGGGCTATTACCAGCCCCCAGTAGAGGCCGACAATCATTAAGAGCACAGTTATGCTTGCCAGCCATGGAATCAGGCGGCTAGACCAAATGTAAAAGTGCTTTGGTGATGCTAAATGCTGGTATCGATGATGGAACGGTAGGTAGTGCATCGGTTTTGCTCAACTCATTCGGATACATAAAGCGGCCGAGGTGGCTATGGGTGCCAAGGTTGCGGCCAGTATTAATAGGGCGCTAAGAAGATAAAGCTGACCATCGGCAGGTAAGCCCCGAGCTGCTGTTTCTACAGCGCCAGCACTGAAGATCAGTATAGGGACATACAATGGGAGCAGTAGCAAGGCAAGCAATAGTCCACCCCGTCTTAATCCTACGGTCAGGGCAACACCCACTGCCCCCACTAAACTCAGGGCAGGTGTGCCTACCAAGAGCGTCATTAATAAGACCACTAGAGGCCAGCCAGAGATCCCAAATATTAACCCTAAAAGGGGAGCTAACAAAATTAGCGGCAGGCCTGTAGCTAGCCAATGAGCGAAGGTCTTTGCAAGCACCAAGAGGGGCAAGGGGTGGGGGCTCAGAATCAGTTGCTCTAGGCTGCCGTCATCGAAATCCGATCGGAACATTGCTTCTAGAGAAAGCAAAGTGGCAAGCAAAGCTGCGATCCAGATGATACCCGGTGCAATTTGCCGCAGAATATCAGTTTCCGGCCCGATGCCGAGGGGAAAAATACTGGCCACCATCAGAAAAAATAGGAGTGGGTTGGCCGCGTCGCTGCGGTGTCTGAGTACCAAGAGAAGATCCCGCTTGGCAAGCCACCAGCAAGCTTGAGAGAGGGTAGAGCCGTTCATTGGTAAGGCTAAGCTAGTCATAGGGAAGTCTAGGCAGAGATGTCTAAGGTTCGAGCGTGGGCGATATTGATGGCATGATGGCTGGTAAAAACCGCCATCCCTCCTGCCGCAGCATGCTCTTCCAGTAAAGTAGCGATGGTCCGGATGGCCCTCTTATCCAAAGCTGTAAAGGGTTCATCCAAGAGCCATAATCGTGCCCGGTTCACTAATAGCCGGGCGAGTGCCAAGCGACGACGTTGCCCTGCCGAGAGGAAGCGACCAGGGAGTTCCCGAATTCTGGATAAACCTACTCGTTCTAGGGCCTGCTCTGGGTCCATGCCTCCCCCATTGAGTGCCCCCGCGATTATAAGATTCTCATAGGCAGTCAAATCTCCCTTGATGGCATCGGTATGGCCGACATAGGCGAGCTCGCTGTGATACAGCGGTTTTATTTTATCGATGGGTTGACCACGCCACAGTAGCGCCCCTTTCTCGGGTATCAACAACCCACACAGTAGACGTAGTAAGCTGGTCTTACCTGAGCCGTTGTGACCGGAGACCTCAAGTACGTCCCCCGCTTTCACGGTGAAGCTCATATTTTCAAAGAGTAATCGCTCACCACGACGGCAAGTCAGTTCTTCCACCTGGAGTTGTGGTTGTTCTTGGTCCGGCACCGTCTGTTTACCGTTGCTTTTGCCCATGGTCAGGCTTTCCTTTCCCCCTGTGTGCTCAAATCGACAAAATATAATAGCATGATTGGAGATTTTACCATTTTTACCACCACTATCCGTGAGATTTATGAAGGGGCAAAGCCTAGGGGCTACCAAAACCCTGAAATATGCTACACTAGCTGGGTTATACCCGAAATTAGACTAACAGTTCAAATGTAGTTCCACACTCCCCCTATTGGCTTAGTGTTTTAGTTAGTCAGCCTGTCGTCGTGGTGGGCGTAAATACCACAAACCATCATGCCCTAGCAATTCGTCAGAGGCGGGTAACCGGTGTTTAAATATCATGTCCTGTCTTGAAGGGGCCCAGTCACCTTTTGAGTAAGAAACAGTGGCTTTATGGAGCATGCATCACATCGTTCGATTCTCGCCGACTTAGTGGACCTCAACGTGCAAATGGATTTGGATGCAGCCATGGATCCTGGAGAGCTGCGCCATCGTGACCGTCATATTGGGCGGGAACTGAGGCACCTTGCAAACAATCCCCGGAGTCAACTTCGTTATTGGTTATGGCGGGTCACGGAAGGTAAAGGGGCACTTCCTGGCGATAATGCCGCCAAAACCCTTCGTTTAATTACGCTGACATTGTTTTTTCTAGGCGTGGTTGTCGGTTGGGTAACTGCCCTCGGGGTATTCGCTTATGATGGCACACAACCGGTCAATGTGGTCAGCGTATTGGCCGTATTTGTGGGACTGCAACTCTTGCTTTTGTTGATGTCCGCCATCCTTGCGT
This sequence comes from Nitrosococcus halophilus Nc 4, assembly GCF_000024725.1. Classification (NCBI taxonomy): domain Bacteria; kingdom Pseudomonadati; phylum Pseudomonadota; class Gammaproteobacteria; order Chromatiales; family Chromatiaceae; genus Nitrosococcus; species Nitrosococcus halophilus. The sequence goes on from NC_013960.1 coordinate 875,192, forward strand.
TACCCCGGAATTTGCTCCGGTTTATTCCCGGAGCACGACTATTGCAGGATTTCTTTGGCGTGTTGAGTCCAGGGCGACTCGCCCCGGTCATTGCGCGCTTTCTATCATCAGACTCTCGCTTAGCCCTCGAGGCTGCCTTAGGCCGCCAAAAGGCGCGCCACATCACTTACGGTCAGGTGAGAAAATGGTTGATTTTGCAACTCTCCCAGGTGTTCGCTGTGGCTTTTAATTTGGGCGCATTAATCAGTTGCCTTTATTTAGTCACCATTTCTGATCTGGCCTTTGGGTGGAGTACTACCCTGGAGTTCCCGACTGAAAGGTTCCATTGGCTCATGGAGCAACTGGCTTGGCCTTGGCGTGATTGGCTAGGGGGCGCGGTGCCTTCTGTTGAACTGATTGAGGTCACCCGGTTTTATCGGCTAAATGGGGGAATGTTGCCCAATGGAGTGAAGTTGGCGACTAAGGATGTGGTGGCGCTCGGCCAGTGGTGGGAATTTCTGTTCATGTGCATCATCTTTTATGGGTTGTTGCCAAGGCTTTTTACATTAGTTTTCGCCCGTTGGCGTTTTAACGCCGCGCTCAATAATGCTTTTGTCCATGCACCAGGGGCGACCCAGGTACTTGATCGGATGAATCATGCGGTGGTGGAAACGGCGGCGGTAGAGCCTGAAGCCAGGGTAGCACCGGCTCCTGAAGCAATTCGGCCCTTTCATGGTAAGAATTTTGCCGGAGCTAAGGGGCATCTGGTCAATTGGGCCGGGATTAATATGGATGAAAGCCGCCTGGAAGATGCACTGCGGTTGGCTATGGGGATAAACATCAATCATGTGCTTCATGCGGGGGGTAAAAATCCCATCGAGCAGGACCAGCGTGTCATCGAGGAATTGCGTAGGGCGGGAGATGACGTCGCCCTTATCATCACCGTGAAGTCATGGGAACCTCCGCTCTTGGATTTCTTGGATTTTTTAGAAGCGCTGCGGACTGCTTTGGGACCGCAGCGGTTGATTACGGTGATCCCGTTGGCGCTCAACTATGAACGGGATCTTGTTGCTGTCGATTCTAATGACTTGGATATTTGGCGGAAAAAACTGCAGGGTTTGGGGGACCCCCAGCTTGATTTTCGGCCATTGAATTTTGAGGCAAACTAATGTCTGCTCCTGTCTTTGCGGTGGTGGGTCATCCTAACAAGGGCAAATCGAGTATTGTCGCCACGCTTGCCCAAGATGAATCGGTCCAAATTTCATCGATACCGGGTACTACCGCCAAATGCCGCTATTTCCCCATGAAGGTGGATGGCGAGGTTCAATATATCTTGATAGATACGCCCGGATTTCAGCGGGCGCGACAGGTGTTGGCGTGGATGAAGGCACGGGCGGCAACGGCGGCAGAGCGGGCTGCCGTGGTCCGCCAGTTTGTGAAAACTCACCGCAATACAGGTAAATTCGTGGATGAATGCGAGCTGCTTGACCCTCTTATGAAGGGGGCCGGTATTTTGTATGTCATCGATGGCTCTCGCCCCTATGGTGAGGAGTATGAAGCTGAGATGGAAATTCTGCGGTGGACCGGGCAGCCTAGCATTGCGCTTATCAATATGATCGGCCACGACAATTATATTGAAGAATGGCGTGCGGCACTAGGCCAGTATTTTAGGATTGTCCGGGTATTTAACGCCGTTACGGCAGAGTTTCACAAGCGGCTTGAATTACTCAAGGCCTTTGGTCAGTTGCGAGAGGAATGGCAGGCTCCCCTGAGCCGGGCGGTGAAAATTCTAGAAGAAGATCGCCGCACCCGGCGTCAGCGCAGTGCTTTGCGCGTCGCGGAGATGTTGGCGGATATGATTACGCTTAATGTGACCAAGCGAGTCTCTTCTGAGGAGGATCCCCGTTCCTACGAGCTATCATTGACTCAGAAGTATAAAGCAAGGTTGCGTAGTCTTGAGCAAAAGGGTCGCCGCGCCATTGAAGATATTTATGACTACCATGAGTTGAAAAGCCAAGAAAGAGAAATTGAAGTCCTCGATGAAGATCTCTTTTCTCTAGATAGTTGGAATATCTGGGGGCTAAAACGGCGTCAATTGCTGGCAACGGGAGCGGCAAGTGGGGCGCTGGTCGGATCGGGCGTGGATCTTGCCGTGGGCGGGACTTCTTTCTTGTTGGGAGCTGCCGTTGGCTCTATGGTGGGGGGAGCTTCCGCTTGGTTTTCTTATAATCGAATTTCGGATGTCAAAATGTTAGGGTTGCCATTGGGGGGAACGGAACTGCGAGTTGGACCAGCACGCAATATTAATTTCCCCTATGTGGTGCTGGGGCGGGCGCTCTATCATCATGCCGCAGTGACACGCCGGACTCACGCCCAACGGGATATTCTCAGCCTTGATAATGCCACTGAAACTGCGAGTGCCCGCTCTATCCCAGAGCATCAGCGGAAAAGGTTAGAAAAGGTATTTACCCGACTTCGAAACACTGATGACGGCAGCTTCGATCCGGCCTTGGTAGACCACCTTGCCGGGATCCTTGAGGGGGTCATGGAAGAGACGGATCGAATCGTCTAGGCTTTTTTTCTTGAGGGGCCGTAACTTCCTATTCTTTTTTAACGCTGATTTTTAAAATCATTTCCAAAGTTATTCAATATCAGGCATGTTCTTGCCATAGAAAATCTCTAGCATTTCGGTTTTGACCCGGTTAGCAATTTGCTGCTGCTCCTTCGCCGGGAGGTCTGAAGCATTTCCCCCGAACAGGTAATCATCAAGGTCAAAATTTTTAAGCATCATCTTGGTATGAAAGATGTTTTCCTGATAGATATTCACATCGATCATATGGTACCGTTCCTTGGTGTCTTCAGCGATGAAATTTTGAATGGAGTTTATGGCATGATCGATAAAGTGCTTGCCTCCATCCACGCTGCGGGTAAACCCCCGGACTCGATAATCCATCGTCACAATATCCGACTCTAAGCTATGGATAAGATAGTTGAGGGCCCGCAATGGCGAGACCCGGCCACAGGTAGAAACATCGATATCAGCACGAAATGTACTGATCCCATTTTCCGGGTGGCTTTCCGGGTAAGTGTGGACAGTCAGATGACTTTTGTCTAAGTGGCAGACGAGGCTTTCCGGCAGCGGACCTGGTTCTTCTGTGCTGGTAAATTGTTCCCTCTCCTCAGTGTCATCCTCTGCAATCAACATGGTGACGCTGGCTCCCTGGGGCTCATAATCTTGCCGGGCGACGTTGAGGATATTGGCACCGATAATTTCAGCCACCTCGGTGAGGATATGGGTTAATCGTTCAGCGTTGTACTCTTCGTCGATATACTCAATGTATTCCCGACGTTGTTCGGGGGTTTGCGCATAGCAAATGTCATAAATATTAAAACTCAGTGTCTTGGTTAAGTTATTAAAACCATGTAGCTTAATCTTGTTAAAGAGAGGTGCCATTGCTTGTTTCCCTTTCCTCCTCGCTGACTAATGACAACCCTGTGAAATATTGCCCGCCCTACTGGGCGGCGCATTATCTCACTATTTTGCGACAAGAGAAGAGTGGTAGATGAGTTGCAGCGTTGTGCCTGCCGGATCGGTGCAGTAAAAGCTACGGGTGCCGTCGCGGTGAGTGCGTGGCGCTGCCTTTATGGGCACATGGTGAGCCTTGAGATACTCATACCAGGCGTCTACGGCCTCAGGGGTATGAATGATAAAGCCAATATGATCCAATCTCTGGGGCCCTATGGGGGATTGATCCGGAGGTGTTCGGTGGAGTGCCAGGTTATCATGGCCTGAGGTAAGATATACGTTGTCTGCGTCTGGGCGCCATTCGACTTGCATCCCAAGGAGGCCCACATAGAAATTTTTACAGGCCTCAAGATCGCTCACGAATAAGGCGACATGGCGCAGGCCGGCCGTTGCTGGAGGCTTATCCAATGATCACTGCCCTCTCAATTAATCCAAAATACAAATTTTAGTTCTACCATTACCGTAAGTTCCAATACAAGCCCATTGCTCCTACTCGATGCAGACTAGGCTTTCTCTCCTAAGTTAGTTGAGGTCAATGATCTCGTAACTATGATGAATAGCAGCCGATTTTCCTAACATGATAGAGGCGGAGCAGTACTTTTCGCTAGAAAGTTCAACGGCTCGTTTAACATGATGCGCTTTGAGGCCGTGGCCGGAGACTTTAAAGTGGACATGAATATGGGTAAATATTTTAGGTATGGTTTCTGCTCGCTCAGCCGAAATCTCTACTACGCAGTCGGTAATCGGTTGTCGGCTTTTCTGTAGAATTTGTACGACATCAAAGGCAGTGCAGCCGCCCATTCCTAGTAGGAGCATTTCCATAGGTCGAATCCCTAGGTTGTGCCCACCACTCTCTGGAGGACCCTCCATCACTACGGTATGGCCGCTTCCTGATTGGCCGGCGAAGCTGCTGTTCTCGATCCATTTAATACGTGCCTTCATAGGCGATAGCCCCCGTGTCATTAAAGATGTTCCTATCGCTGCCAATATTACTATAGGTTGAATTGACTTAGGATGAGGACCCCAGGCTATGACCGAACCTCTGTTAGGAAGGACGACAATGCTACGGAATTTGCGCCCAGAGGGGGAGCCTTCCATTGAGCATTTCCTTGAGTACTGCCATATTAAGAATTTTCCTGCCAAAGCACCCATCATCCATCCTGGAGATCCGGCAGACACTCTTTATTACATTCGCAAAGGCTCAGCAACGGTCTATATGGAAGATGAGGAGGGAAATCAACTCATCTTGGCCTACCTCAACAAGGGGGATTTCATCGGCGAGATGGGATTGTTTGCCGAACTCCAAAATCGGAGCGTGTTAGTCCGGGCTCGAACCCCCTGCCAATTGGCGGAAATCACCTATGAGCGATTACGGCTTTTAGTTCAAGGTCCGCTCGCAGAGCATTATCATCGGATCCTCCTTGCTCTTGGGCGTCAGCTCACTCGGCGCCTTCTAGAAACCAACCGTAAAGTCGGTCATCTCGCCTTTATGGATGTGGCCGGCAGGATTGCGCGGACATTGCTCGATTTGTGCCAGCAGCCTGATGCCATGACTCATCCCGATGGCATGCAAATTCGCATTACCCGGCAGGAGATAAGTCGGATTGTAGGTTGCTCTCGGGAGATGGCAGGAAGGGTACTTAAAGAGCTACAGCAACAGGGTTTGATTTGGGTTAAAGGCAAGACGATTGTAGTCTATGGCACTCGCTAAACCAAATATAATACCTGATTTTCCAAAAAATTAATAGCCAGTATTTTCAATAGATATTTAAAATGGCCATATTTTGGGGGCAATAAAAACAGTCATACCCCATACCAAGAGGTTAAGTGGAAGTCCGATTCGGAGATAATCCGCGAAATGATAGCCGCCAGGGCCATAGACCATTAAGTTCGTTTGATAACCTATGGGGGTGGCGAAGCTGGCCGATGCGGCGACCATAATGGAAATGGCAAAGGGTATGAAATTAACCCCGAGGTTATCGGCGGCCGCCAAGGCGATAGGGAACATGAGGACGGCGGCGGCATTATTGGTGATGACTTCGGTCATCAGGGCAGTGAGCAAGTGCACGACAGCCAGGGCTATCCAGGGGTCATCGCCCACGAATCTCAGTACCATATGGGCGATATTGGTAGCGGCGCCGGTATGTTGCAGCGCCTGGCCAAGGGCTAGGGAGGCCGCGATGACGATAAGGACCTGCCAGTCCACGCTGCGTCGCGCGGTTGCAGTTTGAATGCATCGAGTCATGACCATAAGCCCGGCAGCGACAAGGGCGGCTTCTAACAGGCTGAGCCATTGTAAAGTCACGGAACTCACCATGGCCACTAAGATGGTAAGGGCTATCCAAGCCCGGTCATGGCGAGGAGGATTGGAATCGGCCACTTCGCTGACCAGAAAAAAATCCCGTGAGTTGCGCTGTTGTTCTAAAAAGGAAGGACGAGCTTCTAAAAGGAGGGTATCCCCGGATTGGAGGATAATATCGCCAATTTTACCGCCCACTCTTTCTCCGTTACGCGCCACCGCAATGACGACTGCGTTATAGACGCTGCGGAATTGCCCCCCCCGGATCGTACTCCCCACGAGCGGGCAGGTATTAGAGACGACGGCTTCAATCAGGCAGCGCTCGGAGCGGGGTGAGTCCAACTTAAATACCTGGTTAGTGGCGGGCATTAGCCCGCGAATCTTCTGCAGGTCCTTGACGGTATCGACAACTCCCACAAAGACCAGCCGATCGTTGGCCTGGAGTCTCTCGTTGGGCCGCACTGCGGGGATAACTTGCTCCTGGCGGTTGATCTCGACTAGATACATGCCTGGCAGGTTGCGTAGGCCTGCATTTTCAATGGTGCGTCCTACCAGGGGGCTACTGGATTGAACCAGCATCTCCATCGTATATTCCCGAGGATCGTCCCAGCGACTGAAGACGGGCTTCCGATCCGGCAGTAACCAACGCCCGAATAGGAGCATATAAGTAATCCCTAATACTGCGATGGGCAGTCCCACCCAAGCGATTTCAAACAGGCCTAGGTCGGTATATTTAGCTTGCGTGACTAGGAGGCCATTAACGACAAGATTGGTACTGGTGCCGATGAGGGTGCAGGTTCCTCCTAAAATAGCCCCATAGCTTAGGGGAATCATGAGCTTTGAAGTGGATAGACGGTGCCGACGGGCAAAATCGGTGATGACCGGGATAAGCATAGCCACCACGGGGGTATTATTCATGAAAGCGCTCACGGCGATGATGGGGGCCATAATCCGGGCTTGGAGCCAGACTAGCGAGCGGCCATTGCCCAGCAGGTGGTGGGCCAACCAGTCGATGCCACCGGTTTCGCGCAGGCCGGCAGCGACAATAAATAATACCCCGACTGTCGCCATTGCCGGGTTAGATAGACCCGCTAAGGCCTCTGCAGGGGTAAGCACGCCAGCAAGTAGCAGTAAGGTGACTCCGCCGACCACGATGACATCGGGGGGTTTCCGGGTGAACATTAATAATCCCAGGATGAGGATGATAACACCCAGGGTCAGCCATGCTTCAAAGCTCATTTTTTTTAGCTGCCTGATAGTTGGAAGTATTCTGGCCGTTTAGGGGTCTATTGTCCCTAATTTTGTTTATAATTCAAAAAAATAGTGGGGAGGTATTTTCCTGAACTCCTTACTCATCTTCCCGCAGGGTTTCCAGGTGTAATAATTTTCCATTCTCGTCAACTCTAAGATGGAAGAGGATGGGATGGCAGCAAAGCGCGCAATCCTCGTAGTAAGTCTGATTCCCAGCTGAGCAGTCCGCTAGGGTTTCAAATTGTGTTCCACAGTAAGGACAAATGACGGTTACCGGCTCGGTCATAGTGATGTGGGTGCACCTATCTGACTCTAGATTCAAAGAAAAAGCTCAGGAATTGCAATAAATGACAATTTGGCACGTCTATAGAAAAGTTCGTTGATGAGCTTTCATCTTTAAAATGTTTCAAGGGGATTATTGATAATATGGCTATCTTGGCATCCTTTGCCCATTTTAGTATAGAGGCTCTAAATCGCGTTGGTGAATTCTTGCCCCAGCTTGGATTGCGCCTGCTTCTAGCTTATGAGTTTTGGGAGGCGGGTATCACGAAATATCGAGGCGAGAATTGGTTTGCAGATGTTCAGGACCGGTTTCTCTTTCCTTGGTCCCGGTAAAGCCAGTTTGGATTATCTGATTTTATATTGATGGTTAAACAATGCGGATATCCATTATTATTCCTACCCTCAACGAGGCGGCTGAGATTCGCGGGGCCCTCCAACGATTACAGCCACTGCGGGCAAGGGGACATGAGGTTATCGTCGTTGATGGTGGGAGTTCCGATCGGACCCTCTCTCTAGCCCAACCCCTGGCCGATTGCCTTTTGGTTGCCCGGCGGGGCCGTGGTATCCAGATGAATGCTGGAGCTAAGGTGGCTGGAGGTGAAATATTACTTTTTCTCCACGCCGATACCCGTTTGCCGAAGGAAGCCGAGAATGCAATTACGGCTGGACTTTCAAGGAGTCAACATAAGTGGGGGCGTTTTAATGTGCGTCTCTCGGGCCGATCAACTTGGTTCCGTGTCATCGAATGGAGCATGAATTGGCGTTCTCGATTAACTGGAATCGCCACCGGTGATCAGGCCTTATTTGTTGAGAGGGAAGTTTTTGTAGCGGCTGAAGGATTTCCTGAAATACCATTGATGGAAGATATTGTGTTGAGCCGGCGCTTGAAGCGGTTTAGTTGGCCCTTGTGTTTGAGTTCTACGGTGAAGGTGTCTAGCCGTTATTGGGAAGGGCGAGGCATTCTCCGCACGATATTGCTGATGTGGTTTTTGCGACTGGCCTATTTTTTGGGTGTGAGTCCGGAACGTTTAGTGCAGCTCTACTACCGGAGTGGGTAAAAGAGTATGGTCGGAGGATAGAGGTTAGGGCGTTGTTTCCGAAACTAGGTATTCATCACAATTTATGGAATTCCCGGACGCACGGTTATTGATTTTCGCCAAAGCCCCTGTTCCAGGCCGGGCTAAGACCCGATTGATTCCAGCCCTGGGAGTTTATCGTGCTGCGGCGTTGCAACGCCAGCTTGGTGAATACACCCTAACACGGGCTACCGAGGCTAGGCTTTGTCCCGTGGAGCTGTGGTGTGCCCCGGATACCCGCCATCCTTTCTTTGCCCACTGCCGCCGTAAATTTGGGATATCCTTACAAGCTCAGCAGGGCGCGGATCTTGGAAGGCGGATGCAGGGGGCTTTGGCAGCCACTTTACGGCAGGCTAAGAGCGCGGTGCTTATCGGCACCGATTGTCCTGGGTTAACGGCCGAAGACTTGTATGACGCATTAGTTGCCCTGACAACAGGGGCGGATGTGGTTTTAGGACCTGCTGAAGATGGAGGGTATGTCCTCATCGGCGTACGCCGCTGTAGCCGCCGGTTGTTCTCCGGGATATCTTGGGGTAGCCCTCACGTGCTAGGACAGACCCGGGCCCGCTTGCAGATGCTTAATTGGCGAGGGAAGGAATTAGCCCCCCGCTGGGACGTGGACCGTCCTTGTGACCTAAGAAGGATGGAGCAGGATTATCCGGGCGTCTTGACCGGATTTCCATGGTGATATGGCCCTAATTGATTCGCCTTTTTTCTATTCCCAGGTTAGGATACTCTAGTTCGTGTCCCTATGCCTATGCGCATAGTTATAGAGTGCTCTAGCAGGATAAGACGAGAGCAAAGGGGAACCCATACCCCAAAACTTTTGCCGAAGTATTTAGAGACGAAACATTGGTGTTGCCTCACCTCTTGATAAAATCGTGGCCTGGTTGTGGCAATATGTGTGGCCGCTGTTTCCCCTTTGTTAGGGGAGATCCTTTCTTTGCCTGATTCCAACTTAGGGCATTATATTCTATTGGGTTTATTCATTGAGACGAAAGGATATCGTTTCTCCAAACATAAAATGACGAGTGATTTGAGGGAGAACATTATGAGTTCCAGAAGTATTCTTGGTCTTGCTTTTCTTTTTCTTAGCTATGCTTTCCTAGGTGCTACGGTTTATGCTCAGTCTGCTGTTAAAGAGCCTTCGGATATTGTAGGGACCTGGGAAATGGAGAAGACGGCGCAGAGGCAAGATGGGAGCAATAGCAACAAAGAATTTGCCACGTGGGATTTTCATTCCGATGGGAAAGTGGAGATTTCTGGCTACAACAAGTTTCTTAAACAAAAGACCACCTTCAATAAAACTTACAAAATTATTGAAGAATCCGTGATTAAGGTCAAGGATGATTTAGGCACGACTAAGTATAAAGTCGTCGAAAAAAGCAATGGTAGAATGATTCTGAAGGGGCCTTACGGATACCATTTCTTCAAGAGAAAATAAGGGCAACAAGAATGAATTTTTTTATTACAGAGGCTTGGGCTCAAAATGGCCCGTCACCAGAGGCCACTGGATCATTCTGGGTGCCTTTGCTCATATTCAGCACCATTTTTCTCGTTTATTATTTACTTGCGATACGGCCACGGTTAAAGCGCCATAAAGAGCGCCTCCGTATGCTCGCTTCGGTAAGCAAGGGTGATGAAATTGTAACCAATGGAGGATTATGGGGACGAATTCTCAAAGTGGGCGATAATTTTCTACTCTTGGAATTGACGGAAGGAATAGAAGTTAAAGTTGAAAAGGGCGCGGTATCTAGGGTGTTGCCCAAAGGGACGGGAAAAAGCTTGTAACGAATGACAAGAAAAAGGCCCGTCAGGGAATGACGGGCCCGCTTAACCCATGTGTTCTTAATTTTTTGAGTCGAGTTCTGGCTATCGCCCGAACTGCCTCACCCAATGACAAATCCATTCTCCGGCCGTCAAATGAGTATTAAATCCGATCAATGGATTCGTTACATGGCGCGAGAGCACGGTATGATAGAGCCTTTCGAGCCGCGTCAAATCCGGGAATCCAATAACGTACGCATTATCTCTTATGGCACCTCAAGCTATGGTTATGATATCCGGTGCTCTAATGAGTTTAAGATTTTCACCAACATCAATTCCGCTATTGTTGACCCTAAGAATTTTGATGCCAACAGTTTTGTAGATATGCGGTCCGATGTTTGTATTATTCCTCCAAATTCTTTTGCTTTAGCGCGAACCGTTGAATATTTCCGGATTCCCCGTAGCGTGCTCACCATTTGTTTGGGAAAATCCACTTATGCCCGCTGTGGGATCATTGTCAATGTGACTCCCTTGGAACCCGAGTGGGAGGGGCATGTGACGTTGGAGTTTTCAAACACGACTCCTCTGCCGGCTAAAATCTATGCCAATGAGGGTGTCGCCCAGGTGATATTTTTGGAGTCAGATGAGCCTTGTGAGACCTCGTATCGGGATCGGAGTGGCAAGTATCAGGGCCAAACCGGCGTTACGCTTCCAAAGGCTTAATCTTTAATCCAATGAACCCGTTCTTCTTCGAGGCGTATTTTGCCTTCGGCAAAGGCCCGGATCGCTTCAGGATAAATACGGTGTTCCTCCTCTAATACCCGCGCCGCTAGAGTGTCGGGGGTATCACCAGGGTATATCGGCACCCGGGCTTGCAGGATAATCGGCCCCCCATCGACTTTATTGGTGACAAAGTGCACGCTAGCGCCGTGTTCTCTTTTTCCTGCCTGAAGTGCTCGTCGGTGAGTATCTAGGCCCGGGAAATTTGGCAACAGGGAAGGGTGAATGTTCATCAAGCGCCCTTGGTAATGGCGGACAAATTCAGCGGTCAAGATGCGCATGAAACCCGCAAGTACCACGAGTTCAGGAGCGTAACGGTCAATCACTTTCATCAAAGCCAGGTCAAAAGCCTCTCGGTTAGGGTACTGGCGATGGTCAAGGACTCGGGTTTCGATCCCCGCGCGTTGGGCCCGTTCGAGCCCCTGCGCTTGGGGGCGATTACTGATCACGGCCCGAATTTCAACCGGTAATTGCCCGCTTCGAGATTGCTCGAGAATGGCTTGAAGGTTACTACCCCGGCCAGAGATGAGTATCACCAGGGGTAAGCGTTGGCTATTCGTCACGATTGGCTTCCTGAGCTAAGGATGACTCCTGCTCCTTCGTTTCTCTTCGGCACGACTTGACCTATCAGCCAGGCAGTTTCGCCAAAATTGCTTAAAAGTTCCAAGGTCCGTTCGGTATCCCTTTTGTTTACACAGACCACCATGCCAATTCCACAATTAAAAGTAAGATAGAGTTCCTTTTCAGGGAGATTCCCCTCCCGTTGCAGCCAGTCAAAAATAGGTGGGCGTGGCCAGTGGCTAGTTTCAATCTCAGCACTCAGCCCTGGAGGTAGCACCCGCGGTAAATTCTCCGGTAGTCCCCCGCCGGTGATGTGGGCGAGGGCATGGACCTCAATCCTTTCCAGTAGTTGTAGCAGCGGTTTGACATAGATACGGGTGGGCGTTAGCAGGGCATCGCCTAGTGTCTGATCTCCCAAGGGGCTGTCCAGGGAGGAGGGACTGCGTTCAAGAATTTTACGAATCAGGGAATAACCGTTGGCGTGAGGTCCAGAGGAGGCGATTCCGATAAGGCTGTCGCCAGCTTGTACCCGGCTCCCATCAATAAGGCGTTCCTTTTCCACCACGCCGACACTAAAGCCGGCGAGATCATAGTCACCAGGTTGGTAAATCCCTGGCATTTCTGCCGTTTCTCCGCCAACCAAGGCTGCCCCAGCCAGTTCGCAGCCGTGGGCAATGCCCTCAATGATTTCGGCAGCCACCTCAACCTCTAATCGGCCTGTGGCATAGTAATCCAAAAAAAAGAGCGGCTCGGCGCCTTGAACGACGATATCATTGACACACATGGCCACGAGATCAATCCCAATGCTCTGGTGACGGTTCAATTGAATGGCCAGTTTGAGTTTTGTGCCTACGCCATCGGTACCCGCCACCAGTATGGGATGTCGGTAGCGGTCAATTGGGAGTTCAAACAGGCTGCCAAACCCCCCTAGGCCGCTTAATACGCCAGGACGAGCTGTGCGAGCTGCCGCAGGTTTAATCCGCTGCACGAGGCGATTGCCTGCCTCGATATCAACACCGGCAGCGCGGTAACTTAAAGGGGAGTGGTTAGAAGGAGGCCGTTTTTGTTTGCTCATAGGGTGATCTGTTTTTACCCCACATATTGTGCTAGACGGAAGAAGATAGTTTCTGTTTAATTCAATCTGCTATTAGAGTAACAAATTGGGCGGTGTTCTGGTTCTTTCTTTAGGTTAGCGCTGTTGGGACCCTATGCATGATAGACTAGAGTTATGAAGCATGTTGCCTTAGCAATAATAGTAATATGGGGGGTGATGTTGTTGCCGGTTCAAGCTGCCGGCGCAGGGGGGCTTTATGAAGCCCAGGTGACGGTCAGTAGCCAATCTCCGGAAGAGCAATCAGCGGCGGTGAAAGAGGCCTTTCAGAAGGTTTTGTTAAAGGTGATGGGTCATCGCCACGCCTTGGCCGAGGCCCCTCTCACCTCTCTGCTTGAAGAAGCCCACAAGTTGGTACAACAATTTCGTTACGATACTCCTGAAGGGGAAAATGGGGCAACTACCTTTTGGGTTCGTTTCGATTCCCGGGGTGTGAAGCAATTATTGCGGCAAAGAGGGTTGCCCATGTGGGGCCGGGCTCGCCCTACGCTGCTGTTATGGGTTGCGGTTGAGGATGGCAGCCAGCGTTATTTATTGGATGCAAGCATCGCTTCGCCCATTGCCGAGATCCTACAATCTCAGGCAGAACGCCGGGGAATGACCGTGCTTTTTCCCCTCTGGGACTTAGAAGATCAATCGCAACTGTCTTTTACCGATGTTTGGGGTAACTTTCCTGAACCCATCTTGGCGGCATCAAACCGTTATCCCACCTCGGTACAGCTCGTGGGGCGTTTGTTGCGCCAGGGAGGGGAGGATTGGCAGGCTCGTTGGACTCTTTACGGCGCTGAGCAAGGACGAAGTTGGCGTGTTGAAGGCGAGCTTGAGCAGGCATTACGCGCCGGTATTGATGAGGCAGTCGATGTGATTGCCGCTAGAATAGCGCCTGTCACTGGAAATAATTCCCAATCCTCAGTACAAATCAGGGTGACCGAGGTGATCTCGTTTATGGATTATGCCCGCCTCTTTTCTTATCTCAGCGGCCTTAGCCAAGTGACTGCCATACAACCGGTACAACTATCCCGGACGGAAGCCAAGTTTAGACTCAAGTTGCAAGGGGGAGCCGAGGCTTTGGCTGCCTCTATCCAGTTTGGAAGGAGCTTGGCACAGGTAGCGGAAGGTGGGGCTACCGAACCGGGTGGGACGAATAGGGAACTCAATTACCGACTACTGCCGTGACGCGACACAATGCAGGTGAGAAATATTCCCAACCTTCTTACTGTAATACGCATCTTGTTGGTGGCACCGCTCATCTATGTGTTGCTCCAAGAAGACTATTTTTTTGCTTTGTGGATTATCCTGATGGCGGGTGCCTCCGACGGTGTAGATGGATTTCTTGCTAAGCATTACCACTGGCAGAGTCGCCTGGGCTCTATCCTTGATCCGTTGGCTGATAAGCTGCTACTTATTTCGAGTTTTATTGTGTTGGCTTGGCTAGGGCATCTCCCCTATTGGTTGGTGCTGTTAGCCCTCGGCAGGGATCTGGTCATTGTCCTCGGTGGTCTTGCTTATCATTTTTGGGTGGGCCCTTTTGAAATGGAGCCAGTGCCGCTCAGTAAGCTTAACACGTTATGCCAAATCTTATTGGTTGTCGCCGTCATGATTAGCCAGTTGCCAGGGTTGGATATTCCGCAATTGACGGGTTGGTTTATCTATCTGGTGGCACTCACCACCCTTTTAAGCGGTATGCAATATATTTGGCATTGGGGGGGGCAAGCCTGGCGGGTGAGTAGAACCCAAAAGGCAGGCCCTGAATCCTGCCGGCAACGACCGGAAACCACCAATCACGGGTGAAGGATTTCGCTCTTGGTTACTCAGCAACTTCCTCTGCCTATCGGTGAGTACGGCGCTCCCAGTTTCGAAAATTACTATCTCGCTGATAGCAACCGCGAGCTGGTTGCGGCAGTAGAGCGTTGTGGGCAAGGGGAGGGGGAGCGTTTCCTCTACCTCTGGGGTCCTTCTGGGGTAGGGAAAACCCACTTACTCCTGGCAGCTTGCCAGGCAGCCGCCCAAAGAGGCGAGCGGGTGGCCTATGTGCCCTTAAAACGGGCCGCTATCATGGCCCCCGAAATCCTACGTGGGCTGGAGGCGGCTGCTCTGGTCGCCATCGATGATATTGATCGGATTGCCGGCTGTCGCTACTGGGAGGAATCCTTGCTTCATCTCTATAACCTTTCGCGGGAAGGCCCCAGCCAACTCCTGCTGGCTTCTTCCAAGAAACCCGGTGCGCTCCCTTTGCTGCTGCCTGATCTCCGTTCCCGCCTAGGGTGGGGGCTTGTGTATCAGCTCCAGCCATTGGATGATCACCAAAAGCATGCTGCCTTAAAACTTCAGGCCGCCAAAAGAGGTATGGAGTTGCCGGATGAGGTGGCGGCCTTCTTATTGCGTCATAGTGACCGGGATATGCATTCCCTAAGCGATTTGCTGGCCCAATTGGAGCGTGCCTCCATGGCGGCTCAGCGGCGGCTGACCATCCCGTTTGCACGGCAAGTGTTAGGCATACAACTTCGTTAATTACCACAGGCCTTCATTTTGTTGCTTCGAACTGCACCTTTACATCTGACTTTGGTCGTTCCAGGCCTTATTCCAGCGCTGGAAGCGGAAGCTGCGGAGGGATTTCGGCTGCCATTCCTGGAGCGTATCGTGGGGCAGGCAAGCTTAGAGGCGGTGGCTCCATCCCTATATGAAGCTTTGCTCTTCCACTTGTTCGGTATCCCCCAATCCGGGCCGATGGATTTCCCTTTAGCGCCGCTGATGTATTCCTGGGATAAGGGAAATGTTCCCCTTGAACGGGGGTGGTGGGTACGGGCTGATCCTGTGTGTTTACAGCCTGATCGGGATCGCTTGGTGTTGTTTGGACCCCGCTACCTGGAGCTCAATCAGGCCGAGTCCCAGTCTCTGGCCAGGACCGTGGCCCCCTTATTTACGGAGTATGGTTGGCAGTTCGAGGCACTACAGCCGGATCGCTGGTATCTTCGATTGCCCCAACCAGAAAAGGTCACTTTTACTGCCTTGGCTGCAATTGAGGGGAAACATATTGAGCCCGGTCTTCCCGGGGGCCCTGAGGCCTCCCGTTGGCGGGCCCTGCTCAACGAAATCCAGATGCTCCTCCATGATTGTCCCCTCAACCGTGAGCGAGAAGAACAAGGTCTCTCGCCGGTCAATAGTTTATGGTTCTGGGGGGCCGGGGAAGCCCCCTCCTGCCCGGCTGAACCCTTATGGCAACAGGTGAGTTGGGGCAAGGAGCCGCTGCTTCAAGCCTTGGCTGCCCATTGCAAGATTCCGGGCAAACCTGTACCGGAAGGGGCCAACGCTTGGCTAGCACAGAACTCGGCGCCGGGTAACTATTTGGTGGGGTTGGATTCCCTGCTGCAAGGGACGGACCCTTTTCATTACCGTGAGATTTTGCTGGCGTTGGAGGAAGACTGGTTTAGGGGGTTATATGCCGCATTGCGGGATAGAAGGTTAGCTAGCTTAGCCTTCTATCCGCTAAATGGGCATGGCTATCATTTAACTGGGTTGCAGAGTTGGCAGTTGTGGCGGCGTCCACGCCCCCTTATAAAAAACCCTGGAGCTTGAGCCTGTGAGGATAAAGTTCATGACAATAACTAGAAAATCGAGCCGTTGTTAATGGTGGGCAAGGTTCTCAAGCGGCGCCCCATTGACAACCCTGCATTGCCGGCGACGATCCATCCGGTATTGCGCCGAGTGTATCGGGCGCGGGGGATTAAGGCTCCGGGTGAGCTTGACTATGCCTTAGAACAGCTGCCCTCTCCTTGGTTGTTAAGTAATATTAAAACCGCAGTGGCCTTGTTGGCGGAGGCCCTGGAGCAGGGCTGGCGGATACTGGTGGTTGCCGATTTTGATGCTGATGGTGCCACCAGTTGTGCCCTGGCGGTGCGGGCGCTCCGCCTGATGGGGGCAGGGGAAGTGGATTATCTAGTGCCGAACCGGTTTATCCATGGCTACGGGTTGACCCCCGCCATCGTGGCGGAAGCCATGGCTCGGGGGCGGCCCGATCTAATCATTACCGTGGACAATGGGATCTCCAGCATTGATGGTGTGCAAACGGCGCAAGAGGCCAATATCCGCGTGCTGGTTACGGATCATCACTTGCCAGGGTCGGTGCTGCCGGCTGCGGATGCCATCGTCAATCCTAATCTACCCGATGATCCCTTCCCGAGTGGTTGCCTGGCAGGAGTGGGGGTCATCTTTTATGTCATGTTGGCTTTACGGGCTTACTTAAGGGAACAAGGGTGGTTTGCCCGATCAGGTCAGGGGGAACCCACCCTCGCGCCTTTGTTGGATTTGGTGACCTTGGGGACGGTGGCTGATGTGGTACCGTTGGATCAGGTTAACCGAACCCTTGTCGCCCAAGGACTGGCTCGGATTCGTCGGCACCGTTGTTGTGTTGGCATTCAGGCCCTTGCCGCTTGCGCGCGGCGTTCCCTTGAAAATTTTACCACCAGCGACCTGGGTTTTGGGGTGGGGCCTCGGTTAAATGCCGCTGGACGTTTAGAGGACATGAGTCTGGGTATTGCTTGTCTGTTGACTGATTCCCCGGAGGTGGCCCAACAACAGGCCAGCGAGCTTGATGCGCTCAATCGAGAGCGGCGAGAGATCGAGTCAACCATGCAGAATCAAGCGGCGATTCATCTGGAAAATCTGGTTTTTCCAGGAGAGGAAAAGGGACCCCTGGGCTATTGTTTATTTGATGAGTCTTGGCACCAGGGGGTCATCGGCCTGCTTGCTTCTCGAATCCGGGAGCAAGTCTACCGTCCGGTAATTGCCTTTGCCCCCCATGATAACGAGGAATTGAAAGGATCAGCCCGCTCTATTCCCGGCCTCCACATTCGCGATGCCTTAGATAGGGTGGCAACCTCCTATCCAGGCTTGCTGAGCAAATTTGGTGGCCATGCCATGGCCGCGGGTTTAAGTTTACCACGGGTCCATTTGGAGCCCTTTCGGGCCGCTTTTTTGGAAGTGTTGGAGGCCCAGCTTGATGAGGAAACCCTGGAAGATGTTATTCTCAGCGATGGAGAATTAGATCGTTGGGACCTGGAGCTGGCTGAAACCTTGCGGGACGGGGGCCCCTGGGGGCAAGGATTCCCGGAACCGTTATTCGATGGGGTATTTTGGGTAGAAGGATTTCGACTTGTCGGCGAGGCGCACCTCAAGCTGACATTGACTACTCTCGGTAATCGCCAGCAATTGGAGGGGATCGCTTTTCGCTGCCTTCCCCCGGATTGGCTTGAGGTTGGCATGAAAATAAGACTTGCTTACCGGCTGGATGTCAATATATATCGGGATTTGCGCACCGTGCAATTGGTGGTGGAATATTTGGAGCCGGTTGGGCGGGAAGCATGATGGCAAGGCCTTTTAAAACGATAGGACTCATTGGCAAGCAAAAAGATCCTCAGATTACCGAGTCCTTGCAGCGGGTTGCCGATTTCCTGGTGGCGAAGGGACTGGAACTTATTATTGATCAGGATACGGCCACTCTCTTTCCCAGTCAGCATTGGCAGGCCGTGGCGCGTCATGAGTTAGGCCAACGCTGTGATTTGGCTATTGTGGTGGGGGGGGACGGCACTTTACTCCATGCGGCCCGGAATCTAGCGGACTCGGGGATTCCTTTACTGGGTATTAAATTGGGTCGACTCGGATTTCTTGCTGATGTGTTGCCGGAAACCCTGGACACGGATTTGGCCCAGGTCTTGGAAGGGCAGTTCCGAGAAGAAGAACGGTTCTTGATCCAGGCGGAACTAGAGCGTGAGGGAAAATCTTGCCTCATCGGTACGGCCCTAAATGATGTCACCATGCACATTCGAGAAGTGGTTCGCCTAATTGAGTTTGAGACTTATATCAACGGCCGCTTTCTCAATAGCCAGCGTTCTGATGGCCTGGTGGTCGCCACGCCGACCGGCTCCACCGCCTATGCGCTCTCTGCGGGGGGGCCCATACTGGATGTCAACCTCAACGCAATGGTGCTGGTTTCCATTTGCTCTCATGCCCTGAGTAATCGACCCCTTGTGATTGATGCCGATAGTGTGGTTGAAATCGTGATCAGTGAACACAATACCACGCCGGGCCAGGCCAGTTGCGATGGTCAACCTGGAATAGCATTGGGTGTGGGGGATAAGGTAAGGATATACAAACGGCCTGGTAGGGTTCGGCTGATTCATCCTGCGGCCCATGACCACTATTCTATTTTGCGTGCCAAGTTGCACTGGGGGCGAAAGCTTGAGTGATTAGGGAGCTGTTTGTCCGGGATCTTGCCATTATCACGGAGTTAGTGCTGCCACTAGAATCCGGGATGACGGCCTTAACCGGGGAAACCGGTGCGGGCAAATCTATCCTGGTGGATGCACTGGGGCTAGTGCTAGGGGACCGAGGCGATGTGACTTTAATACGCCACGGTCAGGAGCGAGCTGAAGTCGGGGCCGTTTTTGAGATTAGGGCTCACGAATCTCTTTTTGCCTGGTTGCGGGCACGGGACTTGGAGCAAGGTGAGGAGTGCGTATTGCGGCGTATTTTAAGCCGTGAGGGGCGATCCCGAGCGTATATTAACGGCCGCCCCGTGCCTATCCAAGCTTTGCGGGAAGTGGGAAGGTACTTGGTTGAAATCTATGGTCAGCATGCCCATCAATCCTTACTGCGTCCTGGGGGCCAGCGGGTACTCTTGGATGCCTACGGCGGGCACCGCTTACTTCTCAAACAATGGGACAATGCTTATCAGCGCTGGCAGCAGCTTAGTCAGGAGTTGGAGACCCTCACCCATTCGGCCAGTGAGCAGACTGCCCGCCTGGAGTTGCTCCGCTACCAAGTTGAAGAGCTTGAGGCTTTTCGGCCTGAGTCTGGGGAATTAGAGCAACTAGAGCAAGAACAACAACAGTTGGCCCACGGGACGGAACTGGTTCAAGGGGTGGAGTCAGCGTTGGATTTGCTTTACCAGAATGAGCAGGGGGCAATCTATGCTCTGCTTGGCCAAGTCGCCCGTCAACTGGCTCAGTTGCAGACCATTGATCCTAAGTTAAATGCCCCGCTGGAACTGGTGGAGGGCGCTGCTATTCAAGTAGAAGAGGCTGCCGGCGGGTTGCGTCATTACTTGGAGGCGGTGGAGATAGACCCGGAGCGGCTGAAGTGGGTTGAGGACCGTCTCTCTGGTTTCTATGAATTGGCCCGCAAGCATCGCATGGCACCAGAGGAGCTTCCCGCCTTGGCAGAGCGCCTGGCTTCGGAATTGAGGGATTTGGAGACCCTGGATGTTCGTCTTGGCAAGCGACAAGAGGAGTTTGCCGCCGCTTCCAAAGAGTGCCGCGCTTTAGCCGCTAACCTTAGCGAGGCCCGCCGCAAGGCGGCCGCAAAGCTGAAGCAAGGGGTGACCGAAGCGATGCAGTCCCTGGCTATGCCCGGAGGGTGCTTTAAGGTGTTCTTCTTTCCCTTGAAAGAGGGGGAGTTTTCCGCCCATGGTGCGGAACAGGTCCAGTTTCAGGTCAGCGCCAATCCTGGTCAACCTCCAGGTCCTTTGAGTAAAGTGGCGTCGGGGGGAGAATTGTCACGTATCGGGCTGGCTATCCAGGTCCTCACTTTCCAGTTTGGGGGAGTCTCGACTCTGGTGTTTGATGAGGTGGATGTGGGAATTGGCGGAGCGGTGGCAGAGACTGTGGGGTCGCGGCTGCGGGAACTGGGGGAGCATCGGCAAGTGCTTTGTGTCACCCATTTACCCCAAGTCGCTGCCCAGGCCCATGCTCAGATCCAAGTCAGTAAGTCTCACCGCGAGCAAGTAGCTGCTGTTGAGTTGACTCTTCTTGATGGGGAAAAACGAGTAGGAGAAATTGCCCGCATGTTGGGGGGGAAGCAGATCACCGAGAGGTCTCGTGCCCATGCCCGGGAAATGTTGGAGATCGCCCGGCAGAGGAATTCGTCTGAGTTGCCTAACGCTAATTAGTACTTATCTTCCCGATTTGAAATCCGCTGGGCTTTTTCTAATCGGAAGGTTCGGACCACCACCAGGAAAGCGAAAAAGTCATAAAGGGTGTGCACCATCATGGGGGTCAATAGGTTCCGCTGCTCGCCGACATCAAGGAGTAATCCCAGGTAGACGCCCATCAAACCGGCCAGCAGAGCATAGGTTCGGGTGATGAAATGGGCTAAAGCAAATATCAGATTGCTGCCTATTAAACCCAGGGTGGCTCCTCCCATGGCTTCTATCCAGGGTTGCAGGACCCCGCGAAAAAATAGCTCTTCACAAACGCCTGCAAGCAGGGCAATTAATAGCAGATCGTAGTAGCGGCAGTTATCCAGATAAGGGCCTAAGGTTTCAATTAAAAGCCGCTTGATGGGGCCTAACGGCCCCACAGGAAAGCGGTAGGACACCCAAAAGAGGAACATTAAGGGTAGTGTTCCCATTAGGGCCCAGCCCAGCGCAGATCCGTTGAAGTTAAGATAGGCGAAGGGCTCAATCCCTACAAACCATCCCCAGATCAGACCGACTAGCGCTAGCCCCCCCTCAAATACGAGGGCAAGGGTGAGAAAGCGAGTGCGACTGAGAAAAGGCTGAGGCGAAGGAGTCAATATGCTAGCAATGATTTAGCGGGGTTTATAGGGATTTCAACCGTGCTTAAGCTTGCCCTCTTTACCAAGCTCGGCCCGCCGGCAATCAGCGCAGATACCATAAATATAAAGGGAGTGATCCGTCATATCGAAGCCAGCTTTACGGGCTAATTCTTCTTGGCGTTTTTCAATGACTTCATCTACAAATTCTTCAATTTTGCCACAACGGACACATAAGAGGTGATCATGGTGTTCGCCACTATCCATTTCGAATACGGAATGGCCCGTGCTGCTTTGACCGCCTTCAAAATGATGGCGAGAGACAAGGCCAGCGGCTTCGAATTGGGTGAGTACACGGTAAACGGTGGCAAGCCCAATTTCTTCTCCTTGCTCGAGTAAGGCCTTATAGACATCCTCTGCGCTCATATGACGCTGAGAACTATTTTCCAGGATTTCCAGCACCTTAAGGCGCGGTAAGGTTACCTTAAGGCCAGCTTTGCGTAGGTCTTGGCTTTCCAAGGTACTGACCCTCGTTAAAGAATGTTATTTAGTGCGGCTATCAGGTATCATCACCCCCCATTACTTGAACGAGGTAGCCGCTTGCAAATCTCACTTTAATTATACGATAAATATCAATAATGCCTAAGCTTCTCATTTTTATCATTGGATGTGCAAGTGTTGCGCTGGTTGCGTGCAGTATTGAGCGTGTGCCCGGCGTTTATCGAATCGATGTCCAGCAAGGCAATGTCATTACCCAAGAGATGTTAGGAAACCTAAAGCCAGGGATGAGTAAACAACAAGTACGTTTTGTCTTGGGTAATCCGCTGTTGGTGGATACTTTCCGGCCCGACCACTGGCACTATATTTATAGCTTTAAACCGGGTAATGGGCGCCGGGAGCAGCGTACCATTACGGTGTGGTTCGAGAACGATGAGCTTTCCTATGTGAGCGGCGATGTTAAGGCCAACTCTCAGCAGGAATTACAGCGCGAAGAGGGAGACCGCGCCACCCCTATCTTGGTGCCGTCACGACAAGGGGAAGAGGGCCTGCTAAGTGGTTTGATGAATGCACTGGGTTTTGGCAATGCTCCTTCCGAGGAGACGCCGCCAGAGTCGGACGCGCTGGAAGAGGGCGAAGATACCGCCTTGCCCTCTTCCGAAGTGGACGGCAGCATTGAAGCTCCGGTTCCCTCCCGCAATTTTCCCTAAGGGGAGGGGGTATCCGCTGACCTTGTTTGCCGCGCCTGGATGGCCCGCTCCCGGCGGGCTTGTTTAGGATCGGCCACTAGGGGACGGTAAATTTCTACCCGATCACCAGGGCGGAGCGGGCCATCCCGCTTGGCCAGCTTGCCAAAGATACCCACTTTGTTTTGGTCAAGATCAATCTCGGGAAACTGTTCCAAAATACCCGAGGCCCGCATGGCAACTTCCAAAGTAGCGTTTTCAGGCACTGATACCTTAAGGATGACCTGCTTATCGGGACGGGCATAGGCCACCTCAACGGTGATCATTTTAACGTCGGCCATAACACTCTTTAGCCCGCTCACAGAAAGCATCCACCAGTGTTGCTGTGATTTCACTAAATATGGGACCTAGCGCCATGCTAATGAGGCGACTTGAAAATTCAAACTCCATGGCGAGTGAAATCCGGCAGCCTTCGGATTCACCGATGGAATCAAAACGCCAAAAGCCTTCCAGATGGTGGAAAGGCCCCTCCACCAGGCGCACTTCAATGATTTTGTTTTTTTGCAGCCGATTATGTGTGGTAAAGGATTTATGGATAGCCCCCCGGGCCAGTTCGATAGTGGCGTAGACTTCGTCCTGATCACGGCTATGGACTTGGGTGTCGCGACACCAGGGAAGAAATTTTGGGTAGGACTCGATGTCATCCACCAGAGCGAACATCTCAGCCGGGGTATAAGGGACTAAAGCGCTGCGATTTAATGTAGTCATGAGAACATACGGTTTAGCTAGTTAAGAGCACCAATAGCATGAAGAAATATAATAATAACCGCGAAGGGGGCAACAAAACGAACCAGAATAAGCCATAGCCGGTACCCTAATCCATCGCCCATATCAAATTCCTCGACACTGGAACTGCGCCACAGGACCCAGCCGGAAAATACGGCAATAAATAGCCCCCCCAGGGGCAACATAATATTAGAAGTCAGGTAATCGACCAAGCCAAAAAAGGTCATGCCGAAGAGGGTGGCGTCCGACCAATGATTGAAGGAAAGGAGGCTGCCAATGCCAAGCAACCAAACCATGCTGCCTATCCACGCGGAGGCTTTGACCCGGCTCATACCGAGATTTTCCACCAGGTAGGCGACCGCGGGTTCAATCAATGAAATCGCGGAGGTCCAGGCGGCAAAGGCGAGTAAAAGGAAGAAAAGGGCCCCAAAGAAAGACCCGCCCGGCATGTGCCCGAAGGCCAGGGGCAAGGTTTTGAACACTAACCCCACGCTTTGATCCGGGGTGAGGCCATTGGCGAAAACCAGGGGAAAAATCGCCAGTCCTGCCAGCATGGCGACTAAAGTATCGGCAAAAGAGATGGAAAGGGCGGCCCAGGCGATAGAAGTCTGACGGTTGAGATATGAACCGTACACCATGATCGCCCCCATGCCCAGGCTCAAGCTGAAAAAGGCCTGCCCCATGGCAGCCAACACTCCATTGGCGGTGAGCTGATCGAAATTAGGTTCGAACATGAACCGAAGCCCTTGGTTAAAATACTCTCCGGTGCTGATGGCATAGCCCACGAGCACCAAAAGCAAGACAAAAAGCGCCGGCATCAGGAAGCGGACCGCTTGTTCAAGGCCACTCTTAACGCCTCGGGAAACCACCACGGTGGTGATGACCATGAAGAGGGTATGCCAAGCCAGCAGCCGCTCTGGATCGTTCACCAATTGATTGAATAGGCCTTCGACATTTTCTGCGGTGGCCTCCGCAAACATACCGGCGCCGGTGCGAAAGATGTAAGCCAGGGTCCAACCAGCGATAACGCTGTAGTAGGACATGATTAAAAACCCGGCAATGACGCCGAGCCATCCCAGATATTGCCAGCGGGGACTCTTATCCTCTTCTATGGCGATAGTGCGCATGGTATTAATGGGGCTTTGGCGGCCTCGACGGCCCAGCATAATCTCGCCCATCATGATGGGAACGCCCATCAGAACAATACAGATAATATAAATGAGCACAAAGGCCCCGCCGCCATTTTCACCGGCCACATAGGGAAATTTCCAGATATTGCCCAGGCCTACGGCAGAACCGGTCGCGGCAAGCAGAAAGATCCAGCGGGAAGACCACTGGCCGTGAATAGAGGTGCGCTGGCTTGTCATCCTTTATCCTTTCGGAGAATTCATCGGAGGCCAGATTGTGGGCGAATTTTCCTTCAGGCTCAAGGTCACAGGGGCAAGGGTTCTCATGATTAACCTGTTATACTGATAGTATGGCTAAAAGCAAAAAGAAACAGTCCGGTACTCCAAGCAATACCATTGCCCTAAACCGGAAGGCCCGCCACGATTATTTCATCGAGGAGCGTTACGAGGTGGGTCTCGCCCTGGAGGGTTGGGAGGTCAAAAGCCTGCGGGCGGGGCGGGTGCAACTGAGCGAGAGTTACTGCCTTCTCAAAGGGGGGGAGGCGTGGCTGTTCGGCGCTCATATTACCCCTTTAAACACGGCCTCGACCCATATCCGCCCGGATCCCCTTCGAACCCGAAAATTGCTCCTCCATAGCGAAGAACTGCGTAAACTCATTGGGGCGGTGGAACGCAAGGGCTACGCTTTGGTGCCCCTGGCTTTATATTGGAAGCGGGGGCGGGTAAAATTGGAGATTGCTTTGGCCAAGGGTAAGCATAAGTACGACAAGCGTGCGGTTGAAAGGGAGAAAGAGTGGTCTCGGCAAAAAGAGCGGCTGCTAAAGATTCGTTAGATAGATTCTAAGCCCCTTGGCGGGGAACTTCTGTTTTGGTTAAACTGTCTTACTAGGTAAATTCGGAAGAACCGGCTTCTGACGCAAGGTGGCAGAATACGGGTTCTAAAAGTAACGAAATTTTCCCTAAATAATTCCTGAGGGGGCGACTTGGCTTCGACGCGGGTAGCAAAACCTGAGGAGCATGCCGAGGTGCGGTGACCTCGTTAATCACGCTGCAAAATTATAGTTGCCAACGACGACAACTACGCACTCGCTGCTTAAAACCCAGTAGGGTGCCGTCTGACTGAAGCCGTGCTTGTGCGTTCAGATTTCAGGCGTCGACTCTCACAAGATCGCGGTGAAGCTCTCCCAGGGCGGACCCGTTAAAACCTCACTGGGATCGCCGTTTGTCTTCCCTGCCCGTCGGGTAGCAGGCGGTTAAATTAATGATTGGGCTAAGCATGTAGAACCAAAGGCGGAGTGCTTGCGGACGCGGGTTCAATTCCCGCCGCCTCCACCAATTCACTATCCAAGAAAGTCCTTAGTTCCAGACTTTGGAGATGATCACGGCAGTCTTCATACTGGATGACATCGCCTCGTGCCTCGATGTGGCGGATTCTAGCAATGGCATCGAGAATATTTTTGCATAAGGTTGCCATGACTTGATTATAGCTCCACCGCCTCTTTCAATATCTGGTCGTGAAGATGTCTGTTGAGTTCATGCTCCGGGATCACCTCCACCCGCCGCTGGAGCAACTCTTCCAGTCGCTCCGTCAAGGGCAGGCGTTGCGCAAATAGGTCATAACCCCAGGGGAAACTCCACCAGAAAATCCACGTCGCTATCGGGCTGTTCCTCGCCCCTGGCCACCGATCCGAAAACGCGAATATGGCGGGCGCCATACTGATCACCCAACGCGGCGATGACCTCTTTTTTAGCACGCAGCTCATCCAGTAACATGGCGGTCTTTCATCACTTCATCACCCTTTCTTTCCCAAGCCCGATTATTATCGCTTCTTCGTCTCACGCGTTCTCTTCACTGATCCTGGTTTCGCTTTCGCTCCTGAACGTAACTTGACTCGGCCACGAGGGAGACAACGATGATGAATTCCAGACCTTTTCCGCTGGTGTCCGTCGGCTTCATCTCTGATATGCCTCCCGGAGCGATTCCAACAGCGGCAGCAGGACGGGAACATCGTCCTGGATAATGCTCCACAGGGTATCGTCGTCGATGCCAAGGTAACCGTGAATCAGTCGGTTACGGGTGGCGATGATCATCCGCCACGGAATTTCCGGATGTGCGGTTCTGATCTCATCCGGAATGTGGGTGGCCGCCTCGCCGATCAGCTCCAGGTTCCGCAGGGTGGCGTCGTAGTTAAGCCCACTTGCTACGAAAGCGGCCTGGTCGAGGCCGTCGGTATAGGTGAGCACCTTGCGGACGAACTCGATCATGTCATCGAGATAGAAGCGCCATTCCCGCATCGGTGCATTAGACATAGACCCGCTCCTTTTCGATATAGGGGCGCAACTCGGGGCGCAGGGCCTTCTCAGTGACCAGATCTACTGGACAGCCCAGCAGGTCTTCCAGATAGAACTGCACCCCGAAATAGCGCTTTGAGGTAGCTGGGCCGTCGAAGGCGACTAGGATATCCACATCGCTGCCGGCCTCTGCCGTATCCCGTGCCGTCGAGCCGAACAAGGCCAGGTGGGTGACGCCAAAGCGGGCCTGCAACTCCGGCTTGCTTTGGGCCAGCAATTCAAGGGCGCGTTGTCGTTTCATGGCAGTCTCCGTGTCCCACTATCAATTACACGTTATACAGCCCAGCTCTCGGCCAACAACTCCGCCTGCTTCAGAATTGTCTCGGTTGCGGTCGCCTGCTTGTCTGGCGGGTAGCCATACTTGCGTAGAATCCGCTTGACGATCACCTTCAACTTGGAGCGTACGCTCTCCTTTACCGTCCAGTCGATGGTAGCGTTCTGCTTTACTTTCTCCACCAACTTCCGTGCGATCTCGCGCAACTGGTTATCGCCAAGCACCTGTACTGCGCTGTCATTCACTTCAAGGGCGTCATAGAAGGCCAGCTCATCCTCCGTTAGCCCCAGTTTTTCGCCTCGTCGATCCGCCTCCTTGATCTCCCTGGCCAGTTCGATCAGCTCTTCGATGATCCCGGCGGCCGACAGCAGGTTGTTCTGATAGCGCTTGATGGCACTCTCCAGCATTTCGGACAATGCCCTGCTCTGCACCAGATTCTTTTTGGAGCGAACGCGAATCTCATCGTTGAGAATTTTCCTCAGCAGTTCCAGCGCCAGATTCCGATGCTGCATCCCTTTGATTTCCGCCATGAACTCATCGGAGAGAATGGAAATATCCGGCTTTTTGATCCCCGCCGCATCGAAGATGTCCACCACCTGATCGGAGACGACCGCCTCGTCTACCAACTGCCGAATAGCCGAATCCAGCTCTTCCTTGCTCTTGCCTTCGCCGCGCTCAAACTTGGCCAGCCGCGCCTTCACCGCCTGGAAAAAGGCGAGCTCGTCTTTGATGGCCATGGCCCGTTCATCCGGCACGGAGAGCGCAAACGCCTTCGCCAGCAAGTCGACCTCCTTCGAGAAACGCGCCTTGCCGTCCTCTAGAGCAAGAACGTACTCCTCTGCCTCCAGGATGATCGTCAGCTTGCCTGAGGTGTTTGCCCCGAAGTAGCGGCGGTAGTCAAATCCCGCCAGCATCTGTTGGACGACCTCGAATTTTTCCTGCATGGCGCGGACGGCATCATCAATATCCAGCGTAGGCTGGCCCTTGCCGCCGCTCTCGGTATAGATCGCTAGCACCCGCTTCAGGTCGGAGGCGATCCCGATGTAGTCCACCACCAGCCCCCCCGGCTTGTCCTTATAGACCCGGTTCACGCGCGCGATGGCCTGCATCAGGTTGTGTCCCTTCATCGGCTTGTCCACGTAGAGGGTATGCAGGCAGGGCGCATCGAAGCCGGTCAGCCACATATCCCGCACAATAACCAGCTTCAGCGGATCGCCCGGGTCCTTCAAACGCTCCCCAATCGCCTTCCGCGCCTCCTTGCTGCGGATGTGCGGCTGCATCGCCTGCGGGTCGGCACTGGAACCGGTCATGATCACCTTGATGGCACCCTGGGCATCGTCGTCGCTATGCCACCCAAGGCGTAGCGTAACGATGGCGTCGTAGAGTTCGACGCAGATGCGCCTGCTCATGGCGATGATTAGTCCTTTGCCGTCGAATATCTTCTGCCGCTCTTCAAAGTGCGCCACCAGATCGCGGGCCACGTTCTCCACCCGTTGCCGATTGCCCACAATGGCCTCTAGCTGTGTCCATTTAGCCTTGGCTTTCTCGCTCAACTCGTCCTCATCGCTGAACCCCGTTTCATAATCTGCAGCATCTTCCATGACCTGGTCGAAACGCTGATCCAGAGCCTCTTTCTCTTTTTCCTTTAACCGTACTTTGGCCAATCGGCTCTCATAGTAGATGCGTACTGTCGCGCCATCCTCCACTGCCTGAGCGATGTCATAGACGTCCACATAATCGCCGAAAACGGCCGGAGTATTCTTGTCGTCCAGTTCCACCGGGGTGCCGGTAAAACCAATAAAGGTGGCATTGGGCAATGCGTCGCGCAGATACTTGGCGAAGCCGTAAGCGGTCTTCTTGCCGACGATGTTGTCATCCGCATCCTTGATGTCCACCTCCTTGGCCTTGAACCCATACTGGCTGCGGTGGGCCTCGTCGGCGATCACCACGATATTGCGGCGGTCGGAAAGTAGCGGATAGATCGCCTCGCCATTCTTCGGCGAGAACTTCTGCATGGTGGTGAAGATAACTCCCCCCGAGGCCACCTTGAGCTTGTCGCGCAGGTCGTCCCGATTTTCTGCCTGCACTGGCTCCTGACGCAGTAATTGGCGACTGGCGGCGAAGGTATCGAAGAGCTGGTCGTCCAGATCGTTGCGATCAGTCAGCACCACGATGGTCGGGTTGTCCAATGCCAGCACCAGCTTGCCCGCATAGAAGACCATGGAGAGCGACTTGCCGCTGCCCTGCGTATGCCACACCACCCCGCCCTTGCGGCTGCCGTCCGTACCGGTAGCGTGCAGGGTCGATTCCACCGCCTTCTTCACCGCGTAGAACTGGTGATAAGCGGCAGTCTTCTTCACCGTCTCCACCGTTGTCAGCCCCGTCTTGGGGTCTTCCCGACGGGACTTCTCGAACACCGTAAAGTGGCGGATCAACTCCAGTAAGGTGGCGGGCTTCAATACATCCTGAATCAGAGTCTCCAACTGCCCGACCCGGTGCGACGCCTCCTTCTTTCCATCCGTCGTCTTCCAGGCCATGAAGCGGCTGAAGCCAGCGGAAAGTGACCCCATGCGCGCCTCCAGCCCGTCGGAAGCGACCAACAGCCCATTGGCCAAGAACAGACTGGGGATAGCATGCTTGTAGGTCTGGAGTTGTTCATAGGCAGAACGTACGGTGGCATTCTCGCTGGCGGCATTTTTCAACTCGACCACCACCAGGGGCAGGCCGTTGATGAACAGCACCAGGTCGGGCCGCTTGTTGACGTGCCCGTGGCCGGACTTGGTGGTGACGGTGAACTGATTCACTACCAGGCAATCGTTCGCCGCCGGATTGGCGAAGTCCACTAGCCAGACCTTGTCGCCCTTGGTCCGCCCTTCGTGCTGAAACTCCACCTCCACGCCATTGGTCAGGAGCCTATGAAAAGCTTCATTAGCCGCCAACAGCTCCCTAGTCGAGCCGGTCTCCACGGCCAAGCGCAAGATTTCCTTGATTGCCTGCTCCTGAGCGTCCGGCGGGATCGTCGGATTTAGCCGTGCGACCGCATCCTGCAACCGGCCCACTAGGAACTCATCGCCGAACGAGGGGCGCCCAGGGTTGGGCGCATCAGGGGCCAGATCGGCACCGTGGAGGTATTGGT
The DNA here is from genome assembly GCF_000024725.1 of Nitrosococcus halophilus Nc 4. NCBI lineage: Bacteria > Pseudomonadati > Pseudomonadota > Gammaproteobacteria > Chromatiales > Chromatiaceae > Nitrosococcus > Nitrosococcus halophilus. Next base: position 905,233 of record NC_013960.1, read on the forward strand.
AGCCCTGATTGGCCAGCAGCTCAATAGCCAGGTTCTCAATGGCCGATTCCGTCAACTTGTCCGACACGATAACCCCTTGTGATTACAATTACTTTCTATATTCACTGTGCTTCTTGGCGCGGTTCTGACCTGAAGTGGCTCTTGAAATCTTGTCTCATCGCGCCCATACTATGATTATCTCATCCACCCATGGTGGAAGGAGTTGGGCCGACGCTCCGCGTTGGCCTTTCTTATTTTGGGCGTCAGATTCTGCGGTCATATTTCTTTCGTAGTTTTCGCTTGGTGTTTCCGTATTCCACCCAAAACGAGGTAATCAGGCGCCGCCGCCCATCCGGATACTTCTTCATGATTACGACAAAGTCGTAATTCTCCAGCCAGACATAGGTCTTGACCGTCCCATCGCCTTCTTCATGGTCCCAGGCAAGCACCTCCGGCTTTTCCGGATGGTCCAGCATTGGCCGCGTCCAGGGTAACCGCTCACTTCGGCGAAAATCGGGCAGTCGATCCCCGGCTTCCTTATCGCCCCGCGATGTCAGATGCCAGAATATCTTCTCCTTCCCGTCCTCCGTCTCAGGGAAGAACCAAACCGTCTGCCCCTCATACACTGGCTGAGACGCCTTGAAGTCTCGCTCAAAGAGATGGTACAGCGCTTCGTAGGTATCGTGTCGCCAGGGATTCACCGGAAAGAGTTCCGGCAGCCATTCCGGGTGACTCATGTCCGCCACCCCTCCCGCGGCGTGAACAGAAACAAATTGAACTTCTCTTCACGTAACGGTGTTGAATGCAGTAGCGCGCGCCCAAGTCGCTCTTCCAGATAATTGATAATCGTTACCTTTGCCGCGTTACCCGCTAGCCCTCGGTGCCGATAAGAAACCGCGCCAAGCAGAAAGTCACAAATCTGGAGCAAATAGGATTCATGGGAACGAATATTCTGTAAGTGCCCGATCATCTGGCTGGTAAAGTCGTATTTGTCGTTGCACAGCACTTCCCTTAGTTTGCTCATTTTCAAGCGGCTACGGGTATCCTTGATGTCCAAATAGACGTTGTAGCACTGATCTGGACTCAGGATCTTGCTGAGCAATGAGAAATACATCTTGTAATAGAAATCGTCGTGAGAGCCCTCGTTGAAAATCACGTGGTTTAACCGCTCCTTGTGCAGCACCACCAAGCTGCGAAAATGCAGGGGTGTCTCCGCCAAAAACCAATCGACAAGCTCTAGATAAAAATCCAGCCTCGCCATTGAGACTTTGGTCCATTTCAATTCACCCGCCGCCTTGTGTCGCGACTTCATGTCCTGCATTTCCCTTGACAACCGAACAACTTCATCCCGCGGGCACCATATCGCGCCCAGCAGCATTACGAGTTGATGATCGTTTTCAAGATGGCAGGATTCATCACAATAAATGTTATAAGTTTCTCTCATGTCACCGCCCTATAGCTCTAAACCGCATTCTGCAACACTCCTTCTATTGCATTTCTGACATCCTGGAACTGGTCTCCATCCAGATCGAATTCCTGAGCGAGTGTGCCGACCCGCTCGAAACGGAATGATCTGGCATTGAGTTTTTTCTTATAGAAGCAGAGATAGGTCTGGTGATTCTCGTCGACCACATGGGCGAATGGCGAAACGCAAAAGATATCCTCTCCCAGCTCCGCATAGAGGCGGTTAGCCGTGAGCTTGGCGCCGATGTTGGCGAACTGCGTATCGGTCAGGCATAGCGGGTAATTCATGCGCGCCAGTGTATGGCCGTCAAACTTGCGGCACTTCAGATCCTTTGGCGTTGGCTCGCTCTTGCGGTACTGGATGAACGAAACATTCCGCAGTCCTCGCAGCTCATAGAGAATCGCCTTCACTTTAGGAAACAATTGCCCGAACCGCTCTTCCGACTGAGACGCATTGAGCGCGGCGATGTGTTGAATGGAGTTGCGCTCCTGGTTGAGTTGCCGCAACCCCTCGATAGCCTCTTCGCTGACGATGTCGGATATCACCAGGCAGCTAACACCGACATCTTGCTTGATCACCGCATCGACAAACCCGAGCTTATCCGCTAGTCGCTCCGACATCACGCGGTTGTAGGAGAGTGGTTGCCCGCCCACCTGGAGACCGGACAGGCCAACGTTTCGATAGAGCACCTCACCGACGGCCAGGCTGTATAGCGTGAAGATCACCGACTCCCACGTGGTCCGGAGCAGTTGCAGCCGGTGGTTGGCGTCGTCGAATCCGTGCAGGGTCTGGTGCAGGTAGTGGGCAATGGGCGCGGGGAACTCGTTAACGACGACCTCCGGGAATTCTTCGATCTGCTGATTTTTCCAGGCATCCAGCTGGTCGATGTATGCCTTCGGGTCCATCTCGAACAGCACCACGCTGGGCGTCTCCGAGTACTCGCCAATTTCGACCCTTGGATAGGTTTCGTCCAGCCAATCGTTGAATTCGGGGTTGTCGTTGAAGTCCATGTTATGCCACCCGCAGTTCGCCGGACATCAGTTTGGGGAGGAGGGTGTCGCGCAATTTGCCCAAAACAGCCATTTCGCGGCTGTTTTGCAACAGTTTCGAGAAAAGAGGCTCGATAACCTCGTCGAATTTCTCCAACACTTCCTCATCCATAAACAGGAAATCCAACTCCTTGATATCGCCTGAGTTGATACCGGGGATTGCGGCCTTGGCTCCACGGAAACGCAGCTCCTCAATAACGGGATAGCTGCTAAGCCAAAGGTAGAGGTAATTCTGATAAGTCGGTTTCTTTGCCTGAAGCCGAAATACATGTTCATTGAGGCAGGCTGTTTCATATGGGAAACCACCGCCAAACATACTGATTCGTGCATCGAAACGTCCCGGCTGACCACCGTCTTTGTAGATCAAAACGTCCCGGTCCTTAATGATTCCTCGGCGCATCTTCTCGAAGTATTCCTTCGGCACAAACTTGGTTTTTGAATAATCGTACTCGCCGATACGTGTGATGCTTTCAGCCCCGATGCTGGGCACCCCTTCAAAAAATTGGCCGACCCCGCCCTTTGGCCGGCTTCCTGTCTCAAGTTCGTCGATCAGTTCTTCAAGCTTGCCGACACGCCACCCCACCGGAATCTCCCCCAGTTCGGAGGGTTGCATCGCGCCGCCTGCCTGCCTTGTCTGGCCTGCGGCGTGTTCGCGCTGAAGCCACTTACGGCCAAACCCAGTCTTAAGCCATTGCTCGCGCTCAACCGCTAATTCTCTCGACTCGTACTGTTCCCAATGGAGGAAGCGGACCGGCTTATTGCCTTTGGTATATCGTGCCCCCTCTCCGCTCACGTGTTCATGCCATCGTTTGAGCAGGTTTCGGGTTTGGCCGATAGACATCGCGCCATTTTCGCATTCCAATACATAGACGAAGAAAAGGCCGGACTGCGGCGCAGGCAAGCCGCCAAAAGATTTGTAGCCATATTGCATGAGGGAATCGTTGGGTTTACCTGCGCCTTTCAGCCATTGGGCTGAAAGGCAGGCAGGGAACTCGAACTCCACGAACCAGCGTTTGAACAGCGCCTGGGCGATGGCCTCCAGGGTGCGGTTCTGCTTGCGGTTGAGTTCGATCTTTTCGTCGAGGGAAGAGAGGATTTCGGCGATGGCCTCTTGTTCTTTTGGATCGCTAGGAATCTCAAGCTCGATTTGCTTAATGCGCTCAGGTGAGGTATGCCTAACAGTTGATCCTGTTGCACTTCCAAGCACGTAGAATCGATATTCCCTTGAGCGCATCAGCCAATGAAGAAAGGCAGAAGAAACCTCATCGGACTTGACTAACACCAAGCCGATTCTCTGGTTGTGAAGCAGACGCTTTCCATCGAATTTTGGTACTAATGCTGAATATCCGAGCGTATCTCCATCACGACTCAAGTCCGTCATAGTTACAATTAAATCACCCTCGGCCAAAACATATTCTTCTGGCACTTCACCTTCGAAGTATTTAAGTTTCGACGCCTTGAAGCCACCGCCGATCTCAAAATTGCCTGGCGTTACCAATACGTCATTGGTTTCTTTAGTAGTTATTTCTTTTCCGGGGAATGCATACCCGTGCTTAATTTCGAGTAACGAACCAAGAATTACCGGCCTCCAATCACTCATACCCCAAACCCCACCTTCGCCAGATTTTCCCGAATCCGAGCATCCAGCGCCTGGCCCTGCGCCATCTGCGCGGCCAGTTCTTCGGTGAGCTTAGTCATCTTCTCCTCAAACGGCACGCCGTCGTCCTCCTCGTCGGGTATGCCTACATAGCGCCCCGGCGTCAGCACGTGCTTGTGCTTGCGAACGTCCTCCAAGGTCGCAGCCTTGCAGAAGCCCTTAACGTCCTCATAACCGCCGTCCTTGTTACGCCAAGCGTGGTAGGTGTCGGCGATGCGGGCGATGTCTTCATCGGAGAAGTCCCGGTTACGCCGGGTAATCATCTGGCCCAGGTTGCGAGCATCGATGAAAAGGATTTCGTCCTCGCGGTTGCGGAAATTGTGGTTGCGCCGGTCGTGGGAGATGAACCAGAGGCAGGCGGGAATGCCCGTGTTGTAAAAGAGCTTGTCCGGCAGGGCGACGATGCAGTCCACCAGCTTGGCCTCGATAATGGCCTTGCGGATCTCCCCCTCGCCGCCGCTGTTGGAGGAGAGCGAGCCGTTGGCGAGCACCAGCCCCAGGGTGCCGTTGGGGGCAAGGTGGTAGATCATGTGCTGCATCCAGGCAAAGTTGGCGTTGCCCACGGGGGGCACGCCGAACTGCCAGCGGGGGTCGTCGCGCAGCAGCTCGCCGGACCAATCGGAGTCGTTGAAAGGTGGGTTGGCGATGATGTACTCGGCCTTCATGTCCTTATGGGCGTCGTTGAGGAAGCTGCCTTCGCCGTTCCAGCGCACATTGGAGCCGTCGATACCGCGAATGGCCAGGTTCATACGGCAGAGGCGGTAGGTGGTTTGGTTGGATTCCTGGCCGTAGATGGAGATGTCGTCGATGCGCCCCTGGTGGACCTCGACGAACTTCTCGGACTGGACGAACATGCCGCCGGAGCCGCAGCAGGGGTCGTAGACCCTTCCTTTGTAGGGCTCCAGCATGTTGACCAGCAGCTTGACGATGGCCGCCGGGGTGTAGAACTGGCCGCCCTTCTTGCCCTCGGCGGCGGCGAATTCGCCGAGAAAATATTCATAGACCCGGCCGAGGATGTCCCGGCTGCGGGCGGTGGCGTCGCCCAGGCCGATCTTGCCGAGCAGATCGATCAGCGCTCCCAGGCTGGCCTTGTCCAGGTTCTGGCGGGCGTACTGCTTGGGCAGCACGCCTTTCAGGGTAGGGTTCTCCTTCTCGATGGCTTCCATGGCCTCGTCCACATCCTTGCCGATCCCAGGCAGTTTGGCGCGAGCCTGGAGATAGGACCAGCGAGCGCCCTCGGGGACAAAGAAGACGTTTTCGGCACGGTACTCGTCGGCATCCTCCGGGTCGGCCCCGGCGTATTCGCCCAACCCTTCGGATAATTTGGCGTGCAGCTCTTCGAAGGCATCGGAGATGTACTTGAGGAAGATCAGGCCGAGGACGACGTGCTTGTACTCGGCGGCGTCCATGTTCTTGCGCAGCCTGTCGGCGCTCTTCCAGAGGCTCTTTTGCAGGGGTTCCTCAGTTTTTTTCGGGGTTTTGTCGGCGGTCTTGGCCATGGGTCGATGATTCCTTCTTAATTTCCGCTCAGCGGGACGTGGGTTTCTTATCCAGGGCAACGCCGTGGCGACCGCAATAATCGCGGATCATCACCTCGATCATGTTCGCCAGGCTGCGCCGCTCCTGTTCGGCAACGGTTCGCAGCCCCTCCTTGACGGCCGGATGGATACGGACGGTCAAGGTCATGGATTTGGTTTTTGTCATCAGATGTCCCACCTTCAGAGTAGCTTTCGAATGTACTGCGGATATACTACACTGGATACACTGGACGCTTTTGGATGAGAACGGCTTTGAGCAACACGGAGAAGCAGCACGAAGAGGCTGGGATGAGTGCCGAAAAAACAACCCTTCAAAACTTTCGCTGAATTCCCGCCTGCGCGGGAATAACATGCCTTTGTTCGGAGGAAGGCAGCAGGCAATGGGCCTGGGTCTGCCGGCCACTATAATCGTATGGGTAACGGTTGGATGACCTGAATGCCCTGGGGGGAGACCCGGCAGGCGTAGGCGAGCATTTCCACTCCTTGTTCAACCGCGGAACGAAGTTTGGCGCCATAGGTGGGATCGATGTCATCGGCGGGGGTAAAGTATTGGCAATCCTCCCGTTGTACAAGGTAAAACATGACCGCGCGCTGGTGGGGAAGGCGGACGGTGGCGATCAGGTCATCCAAGTGCTTAGCGCCACGGGTGGTGACGGCATCGGGGAAGCAAGCCGCCGGTCCCTCCCTGAGGGTGACGCTTTTGACTTCCACGTAGCAGCATCGCTGGGTAGTAGGGTCTTCCAAGAGGAGATCAATCCGGGAATTTTGGCTGTAGCGGACTTCCTGGCGGACTTTCCCATAGCCTAAGAGGCGAGCTATGGAGCCTGCGGTAATGGCTTCTTTTGCCAAAGCATTGGCGCGGCCCGTATGCACCCCCACCAAACTGGTGTGAGCATTTACCAACTCCAAAGTGTAGGCTAGCTTGCGCCGGGGATTGGTGGACTGGGAAACATAGACCCCAAGGCCCGGTTCGACTAATCCCCGCATGGAGCCTGTATTGGGGCAGTGGGCGGTGATCTGTTCGCCGCTGTTAAGTTCCACTTCAGCAAAAAACCGCTGATAGCGCCGGCACAATATCCCGGGAAGTAATTTCTGGTCAAAATTCATGGGGTAGGTAACAGTTAGCTGTAATCTATGAAAACCTGCCAAAATTTAATTTTTTCTCATGGTGCTCAAGGAAAAAGATGAACGCTTCCCTAACCATTGCTGTAAGCGTCCACCCTTGCGATATGGCTTTGAGCCAGTTTATGAGTTCTTCAGGATTACAAATGCTTGTGCGCTTCATTTTGTTTTATGATAGGCGTATAAACTGATTATTTTTGACGGACATTATCTTACCAAGATGCTCCTAGCGCACAAGATTGAGTTAAGGCCCACCGTGAGCCAGGCCACGTACTTAGATAAGGCGTGCGGGTCTAAGCGCCATTGCTATAATAAATTGCTGGAGCGAAAATAAATGGAGCCAATCGTCTGCCTATCAGCACTATATCCAGGTTATCCGGCCCGAACACCCTTGGTATGAGGAAATTTCAAGCCGAGTGACGCGCAACGCCATTGATGACCTAGAGCATGCCTTCAAGCACTTTTTTAGTCGGGTGAAGAAGGGAGAGAAGCCCGGTTTTCCTAGTTTCAAGAAAAAGGACGTGAATGATAGTTTTGCCCTACGTGAGCGGACTAAATTTGAGGTCAGGGGCCGCAAGCTGAGAATCGAAAAGCTGAGCACTCTTATCCCAATGCGCCAGCGGTTGCGCTTTGAGGGAACGCCTAAGCAAGTGACTATCAGCAAGCGAGCGGGAAAATACTTCGCCTCTATTTTGGTGGACACTGAGCACTACAAAGACTATAGCCAAAAGAGAGCACCTTCTGTGGGCGTTGATTTCGGTATTCAATCACTGGCCGTGACCTCGGACGGTGAGGTTATTCCAGCCAATCATAGGTTTTTCCCTCCAGCAAGATGTGCTCAGGTTGCGGCCAAATTCATGACATCACGCTGGCAGATAGAGCGTTGGCGTGTGATTGCGGATTGACCATAGACCGCGATCTCAATGCCGCGATCAATTTAAATCAGTACCGTCGGGACACGCTCAAGCCAGACGTTAAACGCACACCAGAGTCGAGTAAGACCGCTCTAGCGGCGTCGGTGTTGACGGTGTGAATAAGGCTAGGTTTTCAGCGATTATCCTAGGCTTTTATGAGCGGAAAATAAGCCTTCAGCGGTGAACTTGCGCGGCCTCTATAAACTGCTGGATTAAGTCAGCGGTGTAATCCTGGAGATAATGTAGCTCTATGCTTCTCAGGAAGCCGGTGCGGCTTGTGGACCAGGTCGTCACCGGGATAAAGTGGCCTTGGGGACCGGCTAATTGGATTTTTTGGATCAGCTTGACTGTGATGGCGTAGGGGTAACCCGAATAGGCCCGTACTAGGTTCAGGTCTACTTGCAGCAAGGCGGCGGTAGGGGAATCTCGCGTTGCTTCAACCGGCGCTAGATTAAATCCCGCCGCTTGTAATTGTTGCGTCACCTGCTCGGTCAGTGTTGCTTTCTTTAAGCCATAACGCTGATAGTCTCGGTGAATCCCGCTAATTTCCAGGCCGAGGCTCTGTATCCCACGGGGAGGGGTAGGTAAGCTTAAAACCTCGGCATTAATGTTATCGAGGTTGATGGTCACCAGGAGCAGGACCAGAAGCCATGACAAAGGTTGTGGGGACATGATAAGGGTATTCTAGGGTTTGTCTAAGGGATGATTCTGGTTGCAGTCCATTACTATTTTGGAGGGAATAAGCAGGATCGGGTTCCCATCTCATGGGCGAGGCGTGATAACGCCGGTATAATCAGTTAAAAACTATCTCCAGTAAAAAATGAATGGTTAGAGATTAAACGTGGCGAAATACAAAGAGACTCTCAATCTCCCCAAGACCGCTTTTCCCATGAAGGCCAATCTAGCCAAGCGCGAACCCGATCTTCTCAAGCGCTGGCAAGAAATGGATCTTTACGGGAAATTGCGGGAAGCAGCACGGGATCGACCCCGCTTTATCCTCCATGACGGTCCTCCCTACGCCAATGGCGCTATTCATATTGGCCATGCCGTCAATAAAATATTGAAAGACATTATCGTCAAATCCAAGTCCTTGAGTGGATTTGATGCCCCCTATGTGCCTGGTTGGGATTGCCATGGTCTGCCTATTGAGTTGAACGTGGAGAAAAAGGTCGGTAAACCGGGGCGGAAAATCGATGCGGCAGGTTTCCGCCAAGCCTGTCGGGATTATGCCCGGGAGCAGGTCAATACCCAGCGTCAGGACTTCGAGCGTTTAGGGGTGTTGGGGGATTGGCCCCATCCCTATCTCACCATGAATTACCGGTTTGAGGCGGATATTATCCGCGCTTTAGGGAAAATTATTGAGAAAGGACATCTCCATAAGGGGGTAAAACCGGTCCACTGGTGCGTGGATTGTGGTTCCGCCTTGGCGGAGGCGGAAGTCGAGTATCAAGAGAAAACTTCACCGGCGATTGATGTCCGTTTCCCAGTGGCGGAGGAGGCGGAGTTACTTGCCCGCTGCGAAGTGGAAAGCCCCGGTGCCGGCCCCATGAGTGTGGTGATTTGGACCACCACCCCCTGGACGCTACCGGCCAATCAGGCCGTCGCCTTACACCCCGCTTTGAAATATGTTTTGGTGGAGTGCGACGCCGGTCAGGGCCAGGAACGTTTGCTTCTGGCTGAAGGGTTATACCGGGAGGTACTGGCCCGCTATGGCGTGGAGTCCTCGGTAGTTTTGGCCACTTGCCAGGGGGATGATCTGGAAGGGTTGAAATTGCAACATCCGTTTTATGAGCGGACGGTACCAGTTATCCTGGGGGAACATGTCAATTTGGAAGCGGGTACGGGAGCCGTTCATACGGCGCCCGGCCATGGCCAGGACGATTATGTGGTGGGCAGCCGTTACCGATTGCCCGTAGACAATCCAGTGGGAGGAGATGGCCGCTTTTTGCCCGAGACTCCCTTGTTTGCGGGTGAACCGGTATTTAAAGCCAACGAGCATATTATTCAGGTCCTCAAGGAGCGAGGGGCCCTGCTCTGTGAGCAGCGCCTTCAGCACAGCTATCCCCATTGTTGGCGCCATAAAACCCCTATCATTTTTCGGGCAACGCCCCAGTGGTTCATCAGTATGGATCGGCAAGGTCTGCGTGGCGCGGCCCTTGAAGAAATCAAAAAAACCCGTTGGCTCCCCGGCTGGGGACAGCAACGGATTGAGGGCATGGTGGAAAACCGGCCAGACTGGTGTATTTCCCGCCAACGGGCTTGGGGAACCCCCATCCCTTTGTTTGTTCATTGCCAAAGCGGTGAGTTGCACCCCGAGACCCCTCGGCTCATAGAAGAAGTGGCTCGGCGGGTAGAAGAGAAGGGGGTGGATGCCTGGTTTGAGCTGGAGCCGAGCGAGCTGCTGGGCAGCAAGGCCCCGGAGTATGAGAAGGTCGGCGATACCCTGGATGTTTGGTTTGATTCCGGGGTGACTCATGCCTGTGTTCTGGCGACAAGAGAGGAGCTAGGCGTGCCGGCGGATCTCTACCTGGAGGGCTCGGATCAGCACCGGGGCTGGTTCCAATCCTCCCTGTTGACCTCGGTGGCGATGCGGGGTACGGCGCCTTACCGGACGGTGTTGACCCACGGTTTTACCGTGGATGCCGAGGGCCGGAAGATGTCGAAGTCCCGGGGTAATGTGGTGGTTCCGCAACAGGTGATGGGAAGTCTGGGCGCGGACATCCTTCGCCTGTGGGTAGCGGCTACCGACTATCGGGGCGAGATGAGCGTCTCGGATGAAATCTTAAAGCGCATTGCCGATTCTTATCGCCGCATGCGCAATACCGCCCGTTATCTGTTGGCTAACTTGAATGGCTTTGACCCCGCCGCCCATGGGGTGCCGGTGGAAAATATGCTGGCCCTGGACCGCTGGGCCATGGATCGGGCCTTCTTGCTCCAAGAGGAGATTCTCCAGGCTTACGAGGATTATAACTTCCATCTTATCTATCAACGGGTACACAATTTTTGTGCCGTAGATTTGGGGGCGATTTATCTCGATATCATCAAAGATCGCCAATATACGACCCAAGCGGACAGCCGCGCCCGGCGTTCGGCCCAGACCGCCATGTACCATATTGCCGAGGCCCTGGTGCGCTGGGTCGCTCCGGTATTGAGTTTTACCGCCGATGAGATTTGGCATCATCTTCCCGGTGAGCGGGGCGAATCGGTGTTTCTGACCACCTGGTATCAAGGGCTGCCCCCCTTGGAAGAGGAGGCGCCCTTGGGTCGTACTTTTTGGGATGTGGTGTTGGCCGTGCGGGAAGCCATTGCCAAGGAGTTGGAGCGGGTCCGGGTGGAAGGGCGGATTGGTTCTTCCCTGGACGCGGAAGTGGACCTTTATGCCGAAGAGGCCTTATACCACACCCTCATGGAGATTGGCGATGAACTCCGTTTCGTATTAATTACTTCCTATGCCCGTGTGCATCCGGCCCAAAAACGCCCCTCTGATGCCCTAGAGACTGAAATGCCGGGCTTGTGGACGGTGGTGACTCCGTCCAGTTATCCCAAGTGCATACGTTGTTGGCATCACCGCGAGGATGTAGGAAGCCATGGGAATCACCCTGAATTGTGCGGCCGTTGTGTGGAGAACATCGAGGGTGTGGGGGAACAGCGGGTTTTTGCTTAGTATTTTTTGCCGGATACGCGACGCTTAATCCGGCCTACGGGCTATTTGTTAGCGCCGCCTAGAAGGCCTTGAGGCCGTTTCCAGCAAGGTCATTGCCCGAAACAGATGGGTTAGCCTCCATTAATTTGCTAAATTCTCCCCATTTAAAACACGACCTAGCCGGGGGATCAGACAATGCGGTGGTCAGAGGTACTACAAGATAAGTCCCTGCGGGAGCTGCCCTATAAAATTGAATTGAATGAATACGGGAAAATTGTGATGACTCCGGCCTCCAATAGGCACGGCTATTTGCAGAGTAAAATTAGTTATATGCTCCGGCAAAACGTACCAGATGGGGAAGTGATTAGCGAGTGTGCTATTGATACGGAGAAAGGGGTCAAAGTGGCGGATGTGGCTTGGTGTTCGGATAAGTTTATGACTGCCCATGGGTTTGAGACGCCTTATAGTGAGGCCCCTGAAGTGTGTGTGGAAATATTATCCCCCAGCAATAGTCATCAGGAGATGAAGGATAAAATGGCCCTCTATTTTCAACGGGGAGCGAAGGAAGTCTGGCTGGTCAGTGAGAGGGGAGAAGTCCGCTATTTCGATTCTCAGGGTGAGCGCGAGCGCTCACTTTTGGATTTCCGGATAATCTTATAAGTTTATAATGGGTAAATTGATGCTGAAATGGTTGTGGCTCTCCATGTTGATAATCCTGCTGGATCAAGGGACCAAATATCTGGCGGAACATCAATTACAGCTCTATGAGCCGGTTCCGGTATTACCTTTTTTTAATTTTACTTTGGCTTACAATACCGGCGCGGCTTTTAGTTTTCTTGCCGATGCCGGTGGCTGGCAGCGGTGGTTCTTTGTGGGGCTGGCGCTCACTGTGAGCATAGGGTTGGTTTTTTGGCTGTACCGGCTAGGGTCAAACGCCCTGTGGGAAGCGGTGGCTGTAGCGCTGATTCTTGGCGGAGCTTTAGGTAATGTGATTGACCGGCTCTGGCATGGTCATGTTATTGATTTTATCGATTTATATTATCAAGGTTGGCACTGGCCCGCCTTTAATATTGCCGATTCTGCCATTACCGTGGGCGCCGCGCTGCTCATTATACAAAGCGTATTTGGCAAGCCAGCCCCCTGAGGTAAAGCAGGTTACTCAATCTCGTGAGTGATGTGGGTGGATTAAGATTTAGACCTTTTGATTTCTCTGTGCTCTTCGTGTCTTTGTGGTGATCTCATGGATTATCCGGGCTAAATCCTAGCCCTTTTTCCAATCATCTTCGCCAGTCCCAATTGTGCCATTATTGTTTTCATCCCATCTCCGGACGCCGGTACTGGTCAGTTCCAGGAAGCCATTGCCTGCCTGGGCGTTTTTGGGAGTTGCCCGTAAGGTGTAAGTCGTCGCATTAGTAGGATTTACAATGGTCAAGTCGTAGAACTTGTCCGCCCCATCGAGAGGTGCCTCGGTGGCGAAGATGGCGGGAGTCCCCGTATCGCCTCCCCCGCTGGCGGCACCCTCATAGGTATTGTTTTCCGTGAAATGGCGCTCCATGGCGGCGGCAAAAGCTATCAATGCCCCTTGGGCATCGCCTCGTCGGCTTTTTCGCATGCTTTCCTGATAACTAGGAAAGGCGACACTGGCCAGGATAGCGACGATTGCGACCACGATCATGACCTCTATTAAAGTAAAGCCCCGTTGTTTTCGTCGCGGTTCAATAGTCTTCTCTTGACTGTCTATTTTCATGTGGCTTCCCATGTCTTACAGAATTTCTAGCGCAGTTGGATCCAGGATATGCGGCCCGCATAGCCGGGCCCGGCATTTTCACGGGTGACTTCAATATTGCCAGTCGAACCACTGGTATATTTGAACTCCTGTCTCGGATTTGTCCCTGGACCGGAGATAACGCCCGGGGTGGGGATAATGCCTACCTTCGATTTTTTGCCGCCGGGAGGCGCATAGTCATCGTTGCTATCGCCATTGGTATCGCCCACGTTGATGTAGTCGGCATTATCAAAAATTCCGTCATGATTGAGATCAAAGGGAGCAAAGGACAAGTGTCCGCCGTTGGTCGCATCCAGCTCCATGAGCCAACCGGTGCCACCAAAGTCGCAAAGTTCATCGGAAGGGATCAGGGTGGTGAAAATAATACGGCCGTTGCGTAGCAAGGAATCACTAACTTGCTTTTCACCATAGTTGTTGGTGTTGTTGTTCTCGGTGTTCACCAAATCCATATACCAGCCCTTGTGGGTGGACCAATCAATAGTATTTCCCGTGGTGACTCGGAACTCGAAGGTGGTGTCAGCGGATCCATTCCCGTCGGTATCAAAGGCCTGGGCAACCTCCTGGGTAATCTCCTGCTGTAGCAGGTTGGAACGGTTAAAGGAAGTGAGGCTGGATTCATTTTTATCCCAGATGCCATAGAAAGTCTGGGTGGTTTGACCACTCTGGCTGTCGTCATTGGTTTCGAGATATTTCCCGGTACCAAAATAAACCATAAAGGTATTGGGTTCCGTGGGATGGTGACCCACTTGGGGGCGGGTGGTAATGGGTTGGTAGCTGTTGTCAGCGGCCTTGGCGGTAAACAGGGGGAATAGGGTGCTGCCGCTCTTAAAGGAGATGTCCCAGGAACTGGCATTGCTGCTGGTGACATCAAATTTCCATAGATTACCGAAGAGGTCCCCCCCATAGATGTAGTCGACGATAAAATCCCCATTTACATCCACAGGGGCCACGGTGGCTAATCCATTGGGCCGATTCTGGAGGGTAGGGTCAAGGGCTTTCCCCACCAGCGTATCGATTTTCTTAATCAGCGTGCCGGTTTCCGCATCTACGATGAAAAGTACCGCATTACCAGTGAGGCTCCCGTTGCCATCGTTTTCGGTGTTGTTATAGCCATTGCCAAAAACCACCGCCCATTTGCCGTTGTTCATGCGCACGATGTTCGGCTCGCTAAAGGTATAGCCGAGATCGGGATCATCGGCGTCGGTGAATTCCCAAAGCACCTTGGAAGCGATGGTGCTCTCGCTTGTGGTGGTACTAGGGGCGGTGGTGATATCCAAGGCGAAGATGCCTTGACCTCCCCCCCGAAGTCCTCCGGCAAGCACGGTGTGCCAATCACTACCGAAGAAGGCGTCCACCACGGTGGGGGTCCCATCCACATAGTAGCGGTGGTTGTAATTGGGATCGCTGAGTTGATTGAGGTTTTCCAGGACAGCATTAGGGACATAGGCAAAGCGTTCTTCGCCGGTGGTGGCATCGAAAGCGTGGAGCATGCCGTCATTGGCTCCTACATAGACCATGGCCTCCCGGCTCGTTGTACTCTTGAATGTAGAGTAATTCGCTGTTTCCAATGTATCGGGATAGCGGAATTGAGGGGCTGTGCCCACGTATACAGGCGAAGAATGGACAATATCGCCGAGCTTATGAACCCGTTCGCGAAAGCCGGAAACTTCGGTACCCCTAATGTAATCAAGACGTTCACTGCCTCGACCATCGGCGGTGCCAGTGGCGGGATCGGTATCCAGGGCCGTGGATTGGACGACATCCATCTCGGAACTGGCGGGGGAGGTGGGGTCCGTGGGCCAACGGAAGGGAATTCCGCTACTGGTAGAGGGTTTGTAGGTGACGATTTTTCGATTGTTGTTTGAAACCTCATCCAATAGCTCCGCCGCCTCCCAGTTTTTGGTGTCCAAGCTGCCATCGCTGTTAATGGGAAAGTCCAGCAGTTGCCCGGTCCAAGTGCCGCTGTTGAAGCGGGCTTGGTAAAGATGGCTATCGGTGCTGATGGAGCCGGTATTTAAGGCCACCGAAGAGTTAGAAGAAGTTTGCTCGATAATTTCATCAAAGGCCTTGGTCAATTGATCTTCCAGTTTCAGGGCATTGGTGACCAAAAAATAATTATCAGGGATATTGTCACTGTTAATGTCCCATTCGGTTCCTTGGGGGATGTTGTCTTTGTTCCGGTCATTGAAACTGCCCCATTTGGAGGCGTACCACAGGGGATCCTTCAATAAGGTGGCGGCGCTGCTGGTTCCCGGTGTGAAAGTGCGGGTCGTGGTTAGGGGGAGGGCAGCACTATCTTGCCAGCCGTTGCCAGGGGTCGCTCCAGGGGGTGTGTCGAGGAAGTAATCGGGATCTTCCGCAACAGGGGTATCATCATCCCTGACCTCTAAGTAGGTGCCGTCGGCGGTGGTGCCAGAGATCACGTACCCTATATGCTGGATGACGCAGCCGGCGGAGTAGGTGGAGTTTAGGGTAATACTCACGGTGCCATCGCTATTGACCTGGTATTCATATTCCACAATCACATCCATGTCATGATCGGCCCCTTGTTCTACATCCTCGTAGTTGATGCGGAATTTGCCGTAAGTGGAAGTCACTGTCTCGGCATAAAAATCCACAATTTGATCGGTGGGCTGGAAGTCCCCCTCGGCGCTGCTGATGTCACTGACTTCGCAACCGCTAGTGGTGCCCACTGACTTGGCGAAGGGGACCAGGGTCAGGGTTTGGTTGTTGACCGGGATCTCGATTTTCGGTAAAGGCGAGGCCAAGGCGACCCCGAAGGTGCTCATTTTTTGTTCCCCATCAGCGGAATGGAGATCATTAGTATGGCCAAAGTAAGCCACGCTGGCGGCGTAGTAGCCCCCTAGCTTGGTGGGCTCTTCCGGGGATAAGCCGCGGATATTCCCTAGGCTGGTGACATTTTTCGCCGAGGGGGCGCCATCAGCGTCTGTGCCTGATTGGCCAATAAAATGGCTCCCGGCCACTCCTGGTTCATGGCTGGAGATGGTGTCCGCGAGGGTTTGGCTGTTGAGACCGGAAACATCCCCGCTGAAGCTGGAAAAGTAATTCCCTGGGATTTGATCCGTGTCGTAGGAAGGATTGATATCGCTAATGACAATTTGGAAAGGTTTTGAACAAGCCGGGAAATTGGTGTCCGTGTAAGGATCATCCCAGCTAGCGGCGGGCAGCCCCAGATCGGTATCTGGTGAGGTATTCGTCCAATAATCGGGAGTGGGGGAGGCTTTGCCAGCAAAATAGCGCAATCCTTCGTACATCATTTCAGCGATGGGATTGCCCCAATTAGGTTGTTCCCCTTCATTAATGGGGCGGGTACTAATCCAGGCGTCTGGCCAGCCGGGGCTATACTCATGGTCCCCATAGTCAAACTGAATGATCCTGAGGTTATCGATGGTTTTGATGATCCCGCTGGTGGAGGTAAAGGCGCCAGTATTAGAATCGATCTCATCGGTAATGCTCCCCATATTTTTTCTTAACACCCCGCCGGAAGTGTTTTTGGCATAGGAGCCAGTGAGCAAGCCAAAATACATGCTGTCGTTTTCGCCGTATTTTTGCAGTAAGCCGGTGGGTTTATATGATGAGGAACCGTACTGTTGGCAATTTTCTTCTAGCAAGGAGGAGGCGCAGGCCAATACTCGGATGGAATAATCCGTTGGCGTGCCCAAAGAGGTGTCAGCTACAGGCCGTTCTTTACTGACCCACTCCCAGATGGGGCTTGATTGGTTCTGGAGCAACCGCAGCACGGGTATATTCCCATCAGCAAGACTGGTCACCGCAAACAGGTGCCGATTTCCCGAGGTGGGTAAGGCTAGTGGGGCGTATTGACTGAGATCATAACCATCCACGGCAGTACTGGTGTACTGTTTGCCCCAGCTATGGGCGTCTTGAGGAATGAAGGCCCCAGCTAGGACCGTCTCCGAGGCCGTGTCGATGTCCCGGTGTCCGCCATAGAACACTTTCCGGAGGGCATCCATGCGAGAAGTGGTGAGATAGTTGAGAAAATCCCCGCTCCAAGCACTGGAGCAGGTCTTGTCACTGGTGGCGGCGCTGGGTTCAAAGCGGTTGTCGCCGCTATCATAGAGGTAGCACTTGTAAGAATCGAAATAGCCGTAGTAATCGATAAGCGTGGGTTTATAGCCAATTTCAATGGTGCCATCCCCATTAAGATCAGAAGCATCGTTATAAGCTTCGTAGTAAAGCTTATGATCTTTCCCCATCACCAACATGGTTAGTGGAGAGGCATTGTCAGTGAGAAAAAGCGGTGAGACACTGAGGTCCAGATCAGCGCCTTGGGCAGGACTGAAATAACCCAGAGTGACTACAGTGGCTAGGGAATAGGCGGTAATTTTAAGCCGAGGCTTTTCCATCTGTGATTGTTGATTCATGTCGTTCCCCTTCATAGGGTTCTATTTCTCAAATTTACTGTTGCGGTGAAGATTCGCCGCAGGCGCCTATCGTTGGGGGTCGTGGTGGCCCCATTGAAGGTATAGGGTTGGGGGGTAGCGGCTAGGTTATCTTCCAAGGTTTGTAGCAGCAGGCTGAGGCGCACATTGATGACATTATTCCAGTCGGTCACGCTGTCCGCGGTCACGTAAAGGTTGGCCTCCCGGTTACCATCGGTATCTTCGCCGTAGAGGATTTGTATATCCTCCACTCCTTCGATGAGTTCTTGGGGAGCGGCGTTGCCTACTATCCGGTATAGGGCCGGGTCACCTTCAGGGTTGTTGCGGAGGTAATAGGTGCTGGTGGTGACCCGAATGATGGCGGCCTTGTTGGTATATATTTTTCCGAGATCTTTTGTGGCATTGCCAGGGGTGCCAACCCCAGTGTTATGGGCCAGGCTGCCGGAGGTGTCCGGGTTCGCGCTGCTGATTTGAAAGATGGCCGAATCGATGCAGTCGGAGACCATGACAATATCAAATTGGCTCAGACCATTATCGGTATCGGTATGAAGGTCCGCAGAAGTATTAGGCATGAAGGGAGGCTTAACCTTGGCCAGATTCCCCGAGGCATGGCGAAGGGTCAGCACATCCCGGCCGCCCAAAGGGCTGGTGATGGTGCTGTCCAGAGCCGGAGTCCAGGTGGTGGCGCTGGTGGCCTCGAAGCCCTGCAATGCCGTGGAAAAATCCCAAGCATACTGGCTGGCGTTGTTGAGGGTATTGACGATACGGGTGGTGCTTCCGGCGCAACCGAAGAAGCCGGCGCTGCGCACATCCCGGCTGATAAGGTTGATGGCAAAGCGTCCGTTTTCCTGGAGCCGGGAGAGGGCTTCCTGGACCCGGTACCCCTGTTTGCTGTTGACAAAAACCTGGGTAACCCCAGCCGTGAGTAGAAGGCTGACTGTGGTGGCGACTAAAATCTCCGTTATGGAGAGACCTCGTTGTCGGCGCCGTAAATGAAGACCAGACCGGTTCATCTCTCGGTACTTACAACTCTTAGAAGCGACGGGTATAGGTGGTCTGGAGAATGGCTTGAGCGTCGTCGCTCCCCCCCGTGCCCCGGGCGGTAATTCGATAGGTATGCCTTCCCACTTCATCATTTTGCCTGCCAATGACGAGGGTGTCTTTGAGAAAGGAGTGGTATTCGATAAGGTGTCTGGGGGCCGTCTTTACCTCGGTGAGGGTGGCATTACCATAGATGCGCGTGTCGCCGCTGGTTTTCCACCAATTGATGTCGAGAAAGTCGCCTCCATTGAGAACATTAATTTGCCACACCAGATCACAAGGGGGCGTGCTGCAGCTGCTTTGGGGAGTGGGTTCGGTGATTTGTTGCCCCAACCAATCCTCGCCAGCTCGCAGGGCTGCCTCAGCAGCCTGGAAGGCCAGGTTCTGGTCGCGCATATTGCCTGCCATCTTTTCCTCTAGGGCCGTGGTCTGTACGGCGGTTACCCCGATAAGGCTCAGGACAAGCAATATTAAGAGGCTGATGATGAGGGTCGCACCCTGTTGTGAGGGATGATTGGTAAGCGCCCCAGCGACAGTTTTGAGGGGTTGGTTTTTTTGAACTCTATCCCAGCCAGCACACTCTTCTTCGTGCCCACAGCGCACCCTACTGGTCGGCTTGCAGGGGAGGGTGAGCTGCGCGAAACCGACCGCGTTCTTCTCAAAATTTTTGCCGAGATACCTAGAAGTTGCATTCATAATGTTCTATTTCTCAAATTTACTGTTGCGGTGAAGACTCGCCGCAGGCGCCTATCGTTGGGGGTCGTGGTGGCCCCATTGAAGGTATAGGGTTGGGGGGTAGCGGCTAGGTTATCTTCCAAGGTTTGTAGCAGCAGGCTGAGGCGCACATTGATGACATTATTCCAGTCGATGACGTTATCTGCGGTTACGTAAGCATTCGCCTCCCGGTTACCATCGGTATCCTCGCCGTAGAGGATTTGCATATCCTCCACTCCTTCGATGAGTTCTTGAGGAGCGGCGTTGCCTGCTATCCGGTATAGGGCCGGGTCACCTTCAGCGTTGTTGCGGAGGTAATAGGTGCTGGTGGTGACCCGGATGACTGTGGCCTTATTGGTGTATTCCTTTCCTAGCTCTTGAGTGGCATTGCCGGGGGTGCCGACCCCAGTGTTATGGGCCAGGCTGCCGGAGGTGTCCGGGTTCGCGCTGCTGATTTGAAAGATGGCCGAATCGATGCAGTCGGAGACCATGACCACGTCAAATTGATTGAGGCCATTGCCGGGATTGGTTTGGATATCGGCGGAGCCAGGGGGTGTGCCTCCAGGATGGAGAACGACTTGGGTGGGATCTCCCGAAGCATGGCGGATAGTGATTACATCTCTGCTATCTAGAGGATTTGTGATACTGGTATCTAGGGCAGGGGCCCAAGTGCCTGGGCTGGCGGCCTCGAAGCCCTGCAATGCCGTGGAAAAATCCCAAGCATATTGGTTGGCGTTGTTAAGGGTATTGACGATACGGGTGGTGCTTCCGGCGCAACCGAAGAAACCGGCGCTGCGCACATCCCGGCTGATAAATTCTATGGCGAAGCGCCCATTCTCCTGAAGCCTGGAGAGGGCTTCCTGGACTCGGTAGCCCTGCTTGCTGTTGGCAAAAATCTGGGTGATGCTTCCTATGAGAATGAAGCCTGCCGTGAGCGCTACTAAAATTTCGACTATGGAGAGCCCCTGTTGCAGGGGTCTTGAAGGGAAACTTGGCGGGCTCATAGCTCGGTACTCATGGAGAATTGCTTGGTTATGGGATCGTTACCGTCGTCATTTTCGACATTCTCTTTTCGTGCCCAAGTTTCGTCCCATTGCACCGTGACAGTAATGACACTTGGGCTGGCAACTACGGGCTGGCTGATTCCACCATCGCCCGCAGGCAATGCGATAGTGAGATTTTGAATCCAGTCGTTCACGTCATAAGTCGCTAATTCGTCTGCTGCGCAGTTCGTTGCAGTACAGTCTTTTGCAGGGGTGACGGGCGTGGCGTCTAGGGCGAGGTTATAGTTGCCACTCAGAGCGACAGTGCGGTTGGCGCGCATCCGGTCGACGATGTCATAGGCTAGCAAAGTGGCTTGGCTGCGCAGATAGGCGCTGTGATTATTGCGTAAACCGGTGGCTTGAAGTCCCGCTAGCCCTAGTAGTCCAACAGATAGGATTACTACCGAGATGAGGACTTCCAGCAAGGAATAACCTTTTGCAAGAGGAGCTATTAGTGCAAAGTGATGCTTCATGAGCAAGTCGCCTCGGTTGAGCGGACACGGCCCGTGCTGTTGATGACAATTTGGCGGGCCTTGGGAGGATGGCATAGGGTGAGGGTGCCCATTTGGAGTGCACCATCGGTGCGTTGCGTCGTCCCATTGGGTATGTAGGAGATATAGTTAGCCACATGGGTATTTCCCGTCAGGTTATGATTAGGACCTCCCTCCAGGGTCTCATGGACACGGAGGATGGTTTCTCCCGCATCTAGGACGGCATCTTCGTTGACATCGACGAAGATGATCCAACCGCTATCCCAGCCAACGGTGCTTGAAGTATTACACCCTGGTGAAGAACTCGTGCTGTTAGTGCTTTTGCAAACGGTGATCCGTTGTCCTCGTTTGACTGCTTCGCTACGGGCGAGATTTAAAGTGGTGATGAATTCATTGGCTTGAGTCACCATTCGATTATTTCTGATGGTTTCCTGAAAACTTGGAATTGCCATCGTGGTTATAATCGCGGCAATGGCCATCGTGATAATGAGCTCAACTAAGGTAAAACCTCTAAAACCTCGCCTAAAAATGCACATGGTGTTATTCATAGTGGCCTAGATCGTGCTGTTAGCCAGTGATGGAAAAAAGGCGTGTAAATATTTATGCCTAGAATATCGGGTCTTTCAAAGTGAGATGTGAAGCATTCTGCAAATTTGTTTTTGGCCTTGGAAAAAATTTGATAAATGCCTCCATCCACTCGGATTTGGTGCTTATTGCCCTTGGCTAGGAGCGCCCTAAAGCTTCCATTTATAGGTTTTGATCGGCAAAAATCGTCGTAACTTAAGACGTCGTCATATCGTTTCCCTAGGTATAATTCAGGTTAAGGTGGTTGCATGCAGTTACTGGGATTGCAAGATGGATGTTGAGTCGTCGCTTCACTCATTCTCCAAGTTCGTCCTGAACTTTTTGAATGAGTGGGTTGGCTCAACCAGCCTCAGCCCTCCTGCCTGCAGCCTGCCTGCAGCAGGCAGGCAGGCAGGTCGGGGCTACGGTCGAAAGTGAAGAGAAATCGACTCACCCTAGGGTGCATCTCCCAGCCCTAGGCTCTGAGGTCAAAATCGAACTAGCACATTGCGGCAAGTGTGCGAACGATGAGACTGAACGACCTTTCGATTCTTTGGCGAGGGAACCTTAACTTTTAGAGTAGCGAAAGCTAATGAATAGCGTTTTTGTATTAGACACTGATAAAACACCGCTGATGCCGTGTAGGCCATCAAGGGCTAGGCGGTTATTACGGGATGGGAGGGCCGCGGTTTTTAGGATGCAGCCCTTTACGGTCATCCTGAAATACCGGGTTGTCCCCACCCCTCAGCCGGTTGAATTTAAGGTTGATCCGGGCAGCAAAACCACGGGCATGGCCCTAGTCGGTCATTTCTCTGTGCAGGGACGCGTCGTGCTGTGGGCCGCCAATCTAATGCATAGAGGGCAATCCGTGCGCGATAGGTTAGAGAGGCGCCGCCTATTGCGCCGAGGCCGCAGAGGCAGAAAGACCCGCTATCGCGCCCCCCGGTTTTTAAATAGAACTCGCCCTCAAGGCTGGCTAGCGCCTTCGCTGCGATCACGGGTGGAGAACGTCTCGACTTGGTTTAACCGCTTACTCGATAGAGCGCCCATTTCAGCATGCCATATTGAGACCGTGCGTTTTGACTTGCAGAAGATTCAAAACCCTGAAATTAGCGGCGTTGAGTATCAGCAAGGGGAATTACAAGGTTATGAAGTGCGTGAATATGTGCTGGAGAAATGGGGCAGAAAGTGCGCTTATTGCCATAAGACAAATATCCCGCTAGAGATTGAGCACCTTGTTCCTCGATCAAGAGGGGGTAGCCATCGGGTATCTAATTTAACCTTGGCCTGTACGCCCTGCAACCAAAAGAAGAATAGTAAAACGGCGGCTGAGTTTGGCTATCCGCACCTGCAAACGAAAGCTAATCAGCCCTTGAAAGACGCCGCCGCGGTCAACGCCACCCGCTACGCCATCGGGCGCGCTATTCAGTCCATAGGGCTGCCGACTTCTTTTTGGAGTGGCGGCAGAACCAAGAAAAACCGACTCTCTCAAGGCTATGCCAAGGACCATTGGATAGATGCGGCCTGTGTCGGTGAAAGTGGCGAGCAAGTGACCCTCGCCGAAGGTGATCGCCCGCTGCAAATAAAAGCCACGGGACGCGGCACGCGGCAAGTTGTCAGAACTGATAAATATGGTTTCCCACGGGGCAAGGCGGGACGCTGTAAGCGAGTGAAGGGATTTCAAACGGGTGATCGGGTAAGACTCATTCAGCCCAAAGGCAAGTATGAGGGCGCACACACCGGAATACTGGCGGGCATCCGGGCTAACGGCGTCTTTGATATCAAGGCCAAGGCCGGAAAGATCTCGGCCAACTGGAAAAATTTCAAACTAATCCAAAGAGGAGAGGGTTATGACTACGGCCTTTCGGCTGTCTGAGCCAAACACGGCGACGACAATAAGTCATCCGGCCCTCCTGCCTGCAGCAGGCAGGCAGGCAGGGGGTGGGTCATTAAACATCCATGTTTAATTCCAAGGAAAGAAGGATGCGTGATGTGGTGGTCGTGGGTGGCGGCCTTATCGGGATGTTGACGGCCCGTGAGTTATGTTTGAGTGGACTGAAGGTGACTTTGCTGGAGCGGGGTCGGGCGGGACAGGAGGCTTCCTGGGCGGGAGGGGGTATTCTCTCCCCCCTTTATCCTTGGCGCTATCCGGATGAAGTCACCACCCTTGCCGCTTGGAGCCAACCCCGCTATGAGGCCCTTTGCCAGCGCCTTTGGCAAGAAAGCGGGGTGGATCCTGAATGGACTCCTAGCGGCCTGTTAATGTTGGAGGAAGAGCAAGAGTCGGAAGCGCGGGACTGGGCTGAGCGCTGGGAGGTGGCGCTGGAAGTGCTGGATAAGTTTGGCCTGAGGCAATGGGAGCGGGCCTTAGGGCAGGATGCGGGAGCCACTGGGCTGTGGATGCCGGGGGTCGCTCAGGTGCGCAATCCCCGGCTGGTGCGGGCGTTACGGCAGAGTTTGGAGAGTCTAGGGGTGGATATTCGAGAAGGGGTTGAAGCGACTGGCTTGTTGATTCGCAATCAAATCGTGACCGGGGTGGCTGCTCGAACAGGTTCGGTGGCCGCTGAGCGGGTGGTGGTCACGGGAGGGGCTTGGAGCGGGCAAATATTGGCGGAAATTGGGGTCCGCTTAGCAGTAGAACCGGTACGGGGACAAATGATTCTGTTTCGAGGACAGCCAGGCCTGTTATCGAGAATGGTGATGTGGCAGGGACGTTACTTGATACCGCGCCGGGATGGGCATATCCTCGCCGGGAGTACCGTAGAGTATGTCGGCTTCGACAAATCCACCACGGAAGAGGCGCTGGAGGAACTGCGCGATGTCGCCCATACCCTGGTTCCTGCGCTGAAGTCGCTGGCCGTGGAACACCAGTGGGCGGGATTGCGCCCCGGTTCGCCTCAGGGCATTCCCTACATTGGGGAACATCTCACCCTCAAGGGGCTTTATGTCAATACCGGCCACTTCCGCAATGGTGTGGTGACCGGTCCGGCATCGGCTCGTTTATTGGCGGATATCCTCCTAGGGCGGGAGCCTATTCTGGACCCGGCGCCCTACACTTTTTCTTTATCCCCCTAGAGCTGTAGGATAGACGCATAAATTGCCCTGTTTCATGGGGGGCATCCTTCATTTTCGATAGCATCGAAAACCTCACGGATACTTTGTTCACTTACGATTACCCTTACTTTTCGTCGAATCACTTGGCAGCCTAGATAGAATAGAGAGAGCACGCGCCGATGTTTTATCGAATTGGCCTGAAACTGATAATGTAATTGTTGCCGCTCTGTCAGCCAACCCACGGCCCAGGCCACCATGCCTGCCAAAGCCGCAATCAACAGCAACACCTCAATGCGGTGCGGGTCACGACTATAGGCCAGATTAAAACTGAAGCCATAGGCTGGACTTTTCAAATCCCGGAACCCTTCTTCAATCTGCATCCGCGTACGATAGAGTTTCACCACGCGCTTGGCCGATTGACGACCGCACAAGGAGCTGGCCAACAACCACGGCTCCTTCGCCGCCAGACGGTATTCGGCTATCGACTTGCCATGCCGACCCCGGGCTTTTCCTTTGAACAAATAGAACCTACTCTTTAACGGGTTCTTACGACACATCTCTACCGCTCCGAGTGCCTTCGCTCGGCCACTGGCTTGCGCCCATAATTCTCGGCAGGGCCGCCATTCCCGCTCCCCCACCGGTCGGTAGGATTTTCGCCCCCGGATCCGGCCTACGTAATCCCAGCCATAACTCACAATTTGCTTAAACCAGGGGTTATGAAATCCGGCGTCCGTGATAATCACGGGCCGACTCGCCGCCGGTAACAACGCCTTGAGCGTCTTTAAAAAAGCTCGCTGCACGCGCTCATTCCCCTGCTGCGATTGCGCATGGACCGTCTCATACAGGGTCAACGCCCGTCCCGGCGCCACTAATGCTGCCCGCAATACATACAAGTCTGTGTTCGGTAGATGACTCCAATCTACCAGTATCCACGGCCGCCGTTTGTTTCCCACCAGCTGCTTGACTAACGCCTCATACACCGCTTTGCTTTGGGCTTGGACGTACTTATTCCCCATAAATCGGTCCGACCGCCGTATCCCACTGCGCTCTTGAATCGGTAACTTCAATGACCGACCCAGCTGGGTTACCGATAACCGCTTCGTCTCCAAGACCGTCTCCACCAACAACACCAACGTCCACAAGCGTTTTAAATGCATGATCTCCGACAACATCCGGTGTAAAATCTTCTTCACAGGCACGGGAACAACCTCTCTTCGGTTTTTAATCGTGACCCGTATGAGATCAGATGTCTCCGTGCCTGTCTACTCCTTCTATTCTTGCAACCGCTTGTTTCTTAATTAAACAATTCCCTTTTATCCGTCTATACCTCAGCCCCTAGAGGGGACAAGCGTTTTCTGATTGGATAAGCGGATTTTTTTTTGATGGTGCGCATCGCGATGCTCTGCGCACCCTACTGCCACAGGGGCGGCCGTAGGGCGGGTTGAACCCCGTGAAACCCGCCTTTGATTTGCCTTCCTCCCCTTTTCCCCCGGCGCGGCTTCAGGAAAGGAAAGTCGGCGCTACCGCGGGGAGGGGCTGCCGCCCCAGGCCCTCACCCTAGGGGCTCGGCCAATACCCTTAAGAAATTTTCGCCCTGCTCTGCTTCTAGGGAGAGAGTTCTACCTTGTCCAGAACTCAGGTTACTGCTCAGGCGGCACATATTCTTGGGGGGGGGCCGAACCTTCACCAAAGAAAAACTTTTCCATTTCTTGTTCTAAGAATTGCCGGGCCTTGGGATCGACGGGGGTCAGGCGGTATTCGTTGATCAACATGGTTTGATGTTTCATCCACATCTGCCAAGCTTCTTTAGAGACCTGCTCGTAGATGCGCTTGCCCAATTCCCCCGGATAAGGGGGAAAATCCAAACCTTCGGCTTCCTGGTCTAGTTTGACGCAATGTACAGTACGGCTCACGGTTTATGTTCCTTCTAATTGTTCACGCAGTCTCGCCAACAGCCGCAGGATGGGAGCCGGGAGGCCACGCTTATGCATTGTTCCCATTTTACACCAAACCCGGTCGCTGGGTTCCATGACTTGGCACCTCTGACCTTGTATGCGAGCCACGACGGGTTGGATATCTAGGGTAAAGTGAGTGAAATGATGGCGCACAGGAGGCCAAGTCATCACCTCCTCGATTGGCCAGCCGAGCTGCTCCTGGGACCAGAGGGCCAACTCTGTGCGGGGGGGACACTCAGGAAAGCTCCATAATCCTCCCCAGATTCCGACGGGGGGGCGGCGTTCCAATAACACCTCTCCTTGGTCATTGAGCAGCAGCAGCATGCGGGTGGTGCGCAGGGGTAAGCGTTTGCGGGGGCGAGGGGGGGGATAAGCCTCCGGGTTCCCTTGGGCATGGGCTCGGCAGGTTTTCTTGACTGGACAGGAGGGGCAGCGGGGATGGCGCCGGGTGCAAACGGTAGCGCCTAGATCCATGATGGCCTGGGTGTAGTCTGCAACGCGGGTCTGGGGGAGAAGTTCCTCGGATCGCTGCCAGAGTTGTTTTTCTACCTTCGGTTGGCCCGGCCACTCTGGAATGGCTTCCTGTCGGGCCAGCACTCGCTTGACGTTGCCATCCAAAATAGGGTGTCGCTGGCCAAGGGCCAGAGCCAGGATAGCGCCAGCAGTGGAGCGGCCGATCCCCGGCAACTCTATGAGTGCCTCCAGGGTCGTGGGCAATTCGCCGCCATGGGATTCCCAGGTCAACTGGGCGGCCCGATGTAGGTTGCGGGCTCGGGCATAGTAACCTAGCCCTGTCCACAGCCCTAAGACCTCATCCACGGAGGCCTGAGCGAGGGCCGGCAGCTCGGGAAAGCGTTTGATAAATCGTTGGTAGTAGGGGATGACGGTGGCCACCTGGGTTTGTTGCAGCATGATTTCCGAGATCCAGACCCGGTAAGGCGTAGGATTGTGTTTCCAAGGCAGATCTTGGCGTCCGTGGGCGTCAAACCAGGTGAGCAGGCGTTGACTGAAAGCAGTCCTGCTCATGGGGCTGTCCAGCTTTCCAAATTTTGTACTATTTCCCGGGCTTTTTCCGGCAGGAGGCGTTTGAGAAGATAAGGACCGATGACCGGGGGAACCCAAAAAGTGGGGATTAACTCTGCCCTGAATTGGAGCTGGGTATTGCCATTGATGGGCATGAGTTTCCACTGGATTTCGCCGTGGGTGAAATCGCTTTTCTCCGGCAGCATTACGGCCTGAATGGTGCGCTCACTCCAGCTAAAGTCCTGAACGCTTTGGAGGGTGAACCAGAACCATAGAATCCCAAACTGGACGTGGACCCGTACCCGGTGGCGGCCGTCGGGAAAGCTGCATTGCAATTCACTCACCTGGATGCTCCGGTGGAGGCGGTCCATGTGATTGAAATCCAGCAGCCGTGCCCGCACGACCTCCAGGGGGGCTCGCAGCCGGACTTGGCCGCTGATCACATAACCCGCATTGTGGCGCCATACCTCCAGGTTCTGAATCCCAGCGGCTGCCATCCGGCTAAGCATAGTTTGCGGAAGATTTTTAGAGCTAGAAAATTCCTTTCAATCTATTTTTAAGCTCTTCCTTTAATTGCTGCTCAGGCGTTGAGGGTGTTTCGCTAGGAGTTTCCCCTTCGGCAGGCGGGGTTTCTTTGTCGGGCTCAATTCCCAAGAGCTTATCTAGCCCCTTTTCCAGTTCTTTCTCGATGTCTTGCCGCTTCTCTTCGATGAGTTTTTCTGCTTTAGCTTTGATAATGCCTTCCAGGTCAACACCGTATTTGGGTTGGTCGAAGGTGCCACTAATCTTGAGGGGAACAGTGACGCCTTCCAGCTCGGATAAGGCTTCTCCCTTCTGACCCTTGAGGGTCTTGACGATGGCGACACCCAATTGGTAGTCGAGGGTTTCTTGGACGAGATTAGCCGTCCCTTGGCCTTGAACCCGGAGAAAGGGGGATTGGGCCTTGAGATCATTATTTTTTAGAACCCCATTGGTCGCCTGCAGGGTCCCTTCCAGTATGGTGAAGTCGGTTTGCTCTGGCTCCGTGGTGGGGGGGAGGGGTTTGCCTTCCAAAGTAGCTTTGGCTTCCCGGATGAGGCGGGCAATATTGATGCCTTTGACAGCCCCGTCGGAAAAGGAGAACCCGGCGGCGCCGTTAAGGGTACGCCGGATGGCTTCCGGGGCAGCACCGGTGGCCGTCAGTTGGGCATTCATATTGGCCGTGCCCACTATTTTGTCCTTACCCATCAGATCCTTGAGAAGAGGACCGGCTTGGATCCCCTCGAGTTTTTCATCAATGGCCAGTTTGGGGGGGGCACTGCGGGCATCTAGCTGGACATTACCGGTGTAGGTGCCTTGGTAGAGCTTAGCGTATAGAGGGTGAAGTTGTACCCACCCATCTTTGGCTTCTAGGGTAATGCGGATACCCTCGCTATGGAGGCCGCCGGCGGTAAGCTCACCTATCTTTAATGTCCCGCTGGCATTGAGGGCCTGTAAAGCTTCCAGGGGGAGTCCCCCTGCACCGGCTGCCGCACCCGCGCCGGGAGGGGTCGGTGGCGTAGGTTGAGGTGCCTCCTCGGAAGGGGGTGGCAGGTAGCGATCCAAGTTAATGGTGTCTAGGGCCAGGTCAAAGCGGATAGCGGGCTGTTGGAAGTTGCGTACGGTCATTGCCCCCTTCAGGGTGCTGTCGTCCAATTTGAGCACCAGCCCCTGGGCGTCGAAATCCTGGGGTGAGGCGGAGAATTTCAGCGCCAACCGGGCCTGGTTGAGGACGGCTTCGTCCGCAGTGGGAGGAAGTTCCAAGGCCAACGCTTCCGCCGCGCGGCGAGGATTGAATTGGTTGCTGACAAGGCGGCCACTGAAACTAGGTTCAGTTAGTATCTTAGTGCCATCGATATGGCCATTTAGATGAATGCCGAGGGTGGCGAGGGTGAGATCTTGGAGGGTTAAGGTCCCTTTGTTGAGATCCATATTCGCCGTCGTGGCCAGCCTTGCGTTTAAGGGTTCGGGGAATTGGGGTGTTTTAACCTGGGTTTCTAGCTGGAGGCCCTGGAAGCGATACCGTTGGGCCGCAAGATCCCCTTCCAGGGAAGTATTCAGGGTAAGTTGCGCTTCTTGTGGTCCTTTCACTTGACTGGTGAGTTTGAGATCACTCACGGTCAATTGCTGTTTAGCCAGTAAGGCATCTACGTTAGCATCTAGCTGCAGCGCCAGTTGTTCGATGGGCAGTGCTGGACCGGCTGCGGTAAGCTTGAGGTCCGTATCCTGGAGACGGTAATGGTTGGTTTCCAGATCGGCCATCACCTCGCCACCAAAATCCAGGTGTCCATGGACCGCCGGCTCACTTAAGTCAAAGTCAAACGCCAGTTCCATCTGGATCGGCTCCCCGGGCACCAGGGGATCGGTAGCTAAGTTCAGCTGTTCGATGGTATAGCGGACATCTTTCACCTCATCGCGCCAGTGGATGCGGGCTGCTTCGATTTTGAGACCGGCGATGGCAATGCCTGCAATAGGAGGCGGGGTTCCTTCCTCTTCGGGAGGTTTGGCCTCGGGGGGCGCTTCCTGGGGTTTTTCTGCCAGCAAATCCTCCCAGTTGGTTTTCCCTTGGGCGTTACGAGCTAGATTGAGATCAAGGTCGCGCAGCACCACTGTATCCATCACCACGCGCTTTTCAAATAGGGGCAATAACTTGACCCGAACTTCCATATCCGCTGCTTTAGCAAAGGAGGCTTTTTCAAAGCTGGGAGGATTGCTGAGACTGACATCTTTAAGGGCGACTCCTAACCAGGGGAAGAGGCTGAGATCGATATCCCCCCCAAGGGTCAGTTCTCGGCCTGTGACTTTTTTAACCTGGGAAGTGATCTGCGGTTTGAAATCATTGGGGTCAATGATGAAAGGTAGAACGGCAGCCGCAATCACAATGAGCAGAATAACAACAAGGAAGGTCGAGAAGAGAAATTTTAAAAATTTCTTCATAAATATTAGT
The DNA here is from genome assembly GCF_000024725.1 of Nitrosococcus halophilus Nc 4. Lineage (NCBI taxonomy): Bacteria > Pseudomonadati > Pseudomonadota > Gammaproteobacteria > Chromatiales > Chromatiaceae > Nitrosococcus > Nitrosococcus halophilus. The sequence continues at coordinate 935,657 of NC_013960.1, forward strand.
TCCTTATAAATTCCTCGTTTGGCAATGGTGTATCTGGGGAGGGGCGCTGGTAGGAAGCATTGAGATAAGGCGCTAGCTGTCGCAGCAGTTGGACATCCGGTTTATGCACTCGCGTGACTGAGGGATTCTCAGCCTGTTGCAGCAACTCCCCCACCTTACGAAGCAGGGAATAGGTGTTGAAAAGACGGAGATTCTTGTTTTCTGAAGTAAACCCATGAGGGGCTAAGGCCCTAGGAGGATGATCACTGTGGAGATCAACGACAAAATAGTGCTTCTCTTCAAGGGGACTGTGAGGGGGAGAGATGTCCACATGGGTTAATAACCGCTCTAGTAATTCATAGGTCGATAGAATTTCACTTTCGGATAGCCGGGATGGATCGGCAATAGCTAATAACATCAACTGCTTATAGATCGTGGCGATATCTTTGTCAATGCCAGCCCGTTTGGCGGCAGGAGGTACCTGATGCAGAATTTGGTAGTGTTCAGCGTAGCGATAGAGCTGATTAAGTTCAAGATAAAGCTGGGGGGGAACCGGGTGAGCGATGCGAAATAGATGCAATAGGGCATGGCTTAGTTGTTCGCAGGCTCGGATGGCGGCAAGTAGTAGGGTTTTGTTCTTACTTGGCTTGTGACCTAGCTGATATCCTTGTTTGACGACCGTTTTATAGCCGTTTGCCAACATTAGGGGGAGTTGGGTGATATTCTGGGCAACTTGCTCCCGTTGTGTCGAGGGGACGGGAAGTTGGCGTAAGTACAACGGATTAAAGCTAAGCAGCATGGTATTGATGGGATCCCGGTAAATGTCGAGCAGTTGAACCCGGTGTTTCTCTTGGAGGGGCTGTTCATTCAATAGAGTTAGGGCATCTAGCAGGGCCCGGCTAGAGTGGAGTAAATTCATCACCGGCAATTTCCGGGTCCACTGTTTTATTTTGTTTTCACGGGTCTCTACCAGCGGATTTTTATCATCCAACAACCGGGGAGTGGACAGCAGAAACGGGCCAGAGGAATCTGCTTCAGCGGAATTGGGATGGGGCTTGGATTTCATTTCGAAATGGAATCCAAACCCAGTCAGCCGAAAATTTTCCCTCATTTCATAAATCCCCTCATTCCGCATTTATTTAGAGACCACTTGATTCGTTCGGACTGGAGGGGAAAATCATGAGGGGCTCGATGGGGAAAGGAGGTTGTTTTATAGTCTAGACCTGGGAGGAATCGGAAGAGGGCTCGGGAGAGCTGCTTTCAATATCTTTGTCATTTTCATCCTGGGGGGGGCGTATCCGGGCGGTACGTACCGCGTTTCCACTGGTTTGGACAATGTCGATAAAGTACCGGCCAAGACGTAAGCTGATCCCCGGGTTGGGAATAGTCTCCAGATACTCAATAATGAGACCATTTAAGGTTTTTGGGCCGTTGGTAGGGAGGTCCCACTGCATGGTGCGGTTTAATTCCCGGATATTACTGCTGCCAGCAATCAAATAGCTGCCATCGGGTTGGGGGTGTATTTCTCGTTCACTGCCAATGTCATCCACAGTGAATTTGCCCACGATCTCCTCCAGAATGTCTTCCAGGGTCACCAGACCCAAGATATCGCCGTACTCGTCCACGACCAAGCCGGTCCGCCGTTTGCCTCGCTGAAAATTCAACAATTGGAGATTTAAGGGCGTCCCTTCAGGGATGAAATAGGGTTCCTTGATAATGGCCCGCAAGCTTTCTTTATTGAAATTATTATTGGCAATGAGGTGTAACGCTTTTCTCAGGTGCAGGATACCCACGACATGGTCAATATTGTCTTGGTAGACATACAAACGGGTATGGGTGCAGTGAGTCAGTTGATTGACAATCGTATCCACAGGGCCGTTGATGTCGATGCCATCGATTTCATGACGGGGCACGATGACGTCGTTGACGGTCATTTTTCCCAAGTCGAGAATACTCAGTAGCATGCGTTGGTGGCGCTTAGGTACGAGTAACCCGGTTTCGCTCAGAATCACCCGCAGTTCTTCTTGGTTCAGGGTGGTGGCAGAGCCCCTGTGGGGATGGACGCCGAATAGGCCAAGCAGGGCATTGGCAATGACATTGATAAGCCACACCAGGGGATAAAGCAGCTTCAGTAAAGGCCCCAGAACGTAGGCAGCGGGAAAAGCGACTCGCTCTGGATGTAAAGCGGCCAAGGTTTTAGGGGTGACTTCGGCGAACAGCAACACCACTATGGTGAGGACGATGGAAGCCACGGCGATTCCCTCATCCCCCAGTAGCCGCACAGCGATGATGGTGGCAATCGAGGCAGCCAGAATATTGACAAAATTGTTGCCGAGGAGAATAAGGCCGATAAGCCGATCGGGACGCCTGAGTAAGCGGGCAACCCGTATTGCCCCTGGATGCTGGGCTTCTTCTTGGTGCCGCAGCCGGTAGCGATTAAGGCTCATTAATGCTGTTTCTGAGCTGGAAAAACAAGCGGAGATCAGCAACAGCACGACCAGTGCAGCAAACAGAAGCCCTAGGGGGATTTCATCAAGCATCTACCAAGAAACTAAGTACTTGTCACGAGAGGCTAAGCGGTAACGAGCGGCAATGATGTAAGTCAGTTGTATTTTGTTCTCTACAAGGGTGCCCTGCGTATTCTTAAACGGTGGCCCTTACCATTGTCCAATATGCGGGTATCATAAGGCTAGGTGCGTTGTAATACAATTTCTAGTACCAACTTGCTGCCAAAATAGGCCAGCATTAGAAAGAAAAAACCGCTCAGAGTCCAGCGGATTGCGGTGGGTCCCCGCCAGCCAAAGCGCCACCGTCCCCAGAGCAAGATCCCGAATACCAGCCAAGCAATGATCGAGAACACGGTCTTATGGGCCAGATGTTGGGCGAATAAATCTTCTAGAAAAAGAATGCCACTAAAAAGACTGAGTGAAAGCAGCACAAACCCCACTGCGAGAATCTGGAATAGGAGATTTTCCATCGTCTGCAAGGGAGGCAGGGCGCGGATAAAACCGCCTGGGTGCTTGTTCCTAAGGTGCTTATTTTGAACCGCCAGCAAGATGGCATGCATGGCCGCCAAAGCAAAGAGGCTATAGGCTACCAGGGATATTAAGATATGGATTTCCAGAGGGTTGGCCGTGTTGGTTTCAGCCCCGAACTCGATGACAATATGTTGGGATGGAAAGAGGTTTTGTACCCCTAACGTAATCGCCGCAAAAGGATAAACGGCAATACCCATATTCTCTATAGGCTCTTTGAGGCTAGTGGCTAGCAATAGCAGGACCATCAGCCAAGCTGCGGCAGATAGGGCATCGGTAAAACTAAGGTTGATGCCGGAGGCCGTGAAGAGGCGGTTCGCCAGCACGACGCCATGAAAGACGACGCCAGTCAGCCCCAACAGGGCGGCTAGCCGTTTGCTAGCATTGCGCTTGCTTTTCTTGGCGTTTACATTCAATAAGTACCAGCCTACGGTGATGCCTGCGGCGCAATAGCAGAGAATCCCAAGCAGGCTTTCTATCGATATCGACGACATATCAATCGGGTTTATTAACCAGGAAAAATCCCATCATCCCATAACGCTCGGCTTCCTTAAAGGGAACCGCTTATCGCTAAATTCAAGCAGGGACCAGTGGTCGCTTCAGTTTGAGTTTTTGCTCGGTGCGTGGTTTCTGGATAATGCCTGTTGGATGGGGAATATTCAGGCTATAATTATACATCTTTTTTAAGGTTTTATAGACATTTTTATGGGGTTGTTTGATGTTTGATAATTTGACGGAGCGTCTTGGCCAAACCCTGAAACGGTTACGAGGCCAGGCTCGCCTCACCGAAGACAATATCAAAGACACCCTACGTGAGGTGCGCGTTGCTTTACTGGAAGCGGACGTCGCTTTGCCCGTGGTGCGGGATTTCGTCGCTAAAGTTCGGGAACGGGCGATTGGACAGGAGGTTCTGCGTAGCCTGACACCGGGCCAGGTGTTTATCAAGATCGTCCATGAAGAACTGATGGCGGTCATGGGGGAGGCTGCGGAAGGCCTAAAGCTGGATGTTCGTCCTCCTGCCGTCATCTTAATGGCGGGGTTGCAGGGGTCGGGGAAGACGACCACCGTAGCCAAGCTTGCCCGTTGGCTGAAGGAGCGACAAAAGAAATCGGTGCTGGTGACCAGTGCCGATGTCTATCGGCCAGCGGCGATTCAGCAGCTTGAGACCCTAGCCCAAGAAGTGGAGGTGGATTTTTACCCTAGCGAGGCTAGCCAAGATCCGGTCGTGATTGCCCAGGGGGCGTTTCAGCAGGCTCGTACTCGGTTATTTGATGTGCTCATTATCGATACGGCGGGCCGCCTCCATGTGGATGACCAGATGATGGCGGAGATCAAGCGCCTCCATGGAGCGGTAGAGCCGGCTGAGACTCTCTTCGTAGTGGACAGTATGACTGGGCAGGATGCGGCCAATACGGCCCGGGCCTTTAATGATTCCCTGGCGCTAACGGGCGTTATTCTCACCAAGGTCGACGGTGATGCCCGCGGGGGGGCGGCCTTATCTATCCGGCAAATCACCGGCAAACCTATCAAATTTTTAGGGGTAGGGGAAAAAACTGCTGCCCTTGAACTCTTTCATCCGGACCGCTTGGCTTCCCGCATCCTGGGTATGGGGGATGTCCTTAGCTTGGTGGAAGAGGTAGAGGAGAAACTTGATAAGGATAAGGCGGAAAAATTTGCCAAGAAACTGAAGAAGGGTAAAGGCTTTGATCTTGAGGATTTCCGCCAACAGTTGCAGCAAATGAGCAAGATGGGTGGGGTTTCCAACTTGTTAGATAAACTCCCCGGGGTTAATTTGCCTGCGGGTGCCGCCGAACAAGTCAATGATCGGGATCTGGCCCGTCTGGAGGCGATTATTAATTCCATGACGCCGAAGGAGCGTCAACGGCCGGAGATTATTAAAAGCTCTCGCAAACGACGTATTGCAGCGGGTTCGGGCACCCAAGTCCAAGAAGTCAACCGTTTGCTCAAGCAGTTTACTCAGATGCAAAAAATGATGAAGCAGATGTCTCGTAAAGGAGGGATGGCTAAGTTAATGCGGGGGATGAAAGGAGGGATGCCGCCAGGGATGCCTTTTTGAGCCCATGCTTCTCAAGGCTGGAAATTTCCCGTAAAATCTGTCGGTTTTCAGTAACGATAGAGTTTAAACGAGGCAAGAGGTGCAATGGTAACAATCCGCTTGGCAAGAGGTGGGGCGAAAAAACGTCCTTTCTACAGTATTGTGGTGGCCGACAAACGCAATAAGCGCGATGGGCGCCATATCGAGCGGCTAGGTTATTTCAATCCCGTTGCAAATGGGGGAGAAGTTCCTTTGCAGATTGATATGGAGCGAGTCAGCTACTGGTTATCCCAGGGGGCCCAACCTTCCGAGCGGGTCGCCCACTTGATTAAGTCCTACTCGGCCTAAGAAAGCCCGCTTATCGGTGGAGTTAGCTCAGGGTCTAGCCGACGATAACCGCTATGTTCTCATCGGGCGTATTTCGGGGGTATATGGCATCCAGGGCTGGGTTCGGGTGTATTCCTATACGGAACCTCGGGATAATATTCTGCGCTATGAACCCTGGTATTTGCAGCAAAATGGAAAGTGGATAGCGCGGCGGCTGCTTGAAGGGCGTACCCAGGGCAAAGGGATTGTGGTCGCCCTAGACGGTATCGATGACCGGGATGTGGCAACCCAATGGATAGGCCGTGAAATTGCTGTCCATCGGGAACAGTTACCCCCCCCCGAGGAAGGCGAATATTACTGGGCTGACCTGATTGGACTGCGAGTGATCACGGTGCAAGGGGTTGAGCTAGGTCGGGTCGAACGTTTGTTGGAGACGGGAGCGAACGATGTGCTCGTTGTGCAGGGAGAGCGGGAGCGGTTGATTCCCTTTCGAAAGGACACCATCGTCAAGCAAGTAGACTTAGAGCAAGGGCTGCTGCGGGTCGATTGGGACCCGGATTTCTGATTTTTTAATATCCTGCGAGGATGGTCAGCGGTGCGTCTCGGCGTGGTCACCCTATTCCCCTCTATGTTCGATGCATTGTGGGACTCTGGGGTGATAGGGCGTGCATTGAAGCAGGGGATCGTGGGGTTAAGTTTGTGGAATCCAAGGGACTTTACCCATGATCGGCATCGTACCGTGGATGATCGGCCCTATGGCGGAGGTCCCGGTATGGTGATGGGGGTTCAGCCTCTTCACGATGCTATTCACGCCGGGCGTGCCGAATTAGGGGAGGGATGTCGCGTCCTATATCTTTCCCCCCAGGGGCGGCGGTTAGATCAGGCCGGATTAGAGGTATTAGCGACCCAAAAGGCCCTGCTTTTTGTGGCGGGACGTTACGAGGGCGTGGATGAGCGCCTCATGGACATGGATATCGATGAGGAATGGTCCATCGGTGATTATGTCCTAAGTGGCGGAGAATTGGCAGCTATGGTGATGATCGATGGCTTGGTGCGGTTGTTGCCGGGTGCGCTAGGCGCAACGGAGTCGGCGCAGCAAGACTCCTTTGTGAATGGTTTGCTTGATTGTCCCCACTACACTCGCCCGGAGGTGATCGAGGGTCGTCGGGTGCCGTCCGTATTGCTGAGTGGCAACCATGAAGCTATCCGCCGTTGGCGGTTGAAGCAAGCGCTGGGTCGGACTTGGCTGAGACGGCCGGATTTGTTGAGTGGGCGGATATTGAATTTAGAACAGCAACACTTGCTTGCTGAATTTATTCGGGAGTATCAAGCAGAATATGGGGAATCGACATGAGTAACAATATCATTAAGGCGATTGAAGCGGAACAGCTAAAGCAAAATTTACCGGAGTTTAATCCAGGGGACACGGTTCAGGTGCAAGTTCGGGTGACGGAGGGTAATCGGGAGCGTCTACAGGCCTTCGAAGGAGTCGTGATTGCCAAGCGTAATCGTGGCCTCAATTCTTCATTCACCGTGCGCAAAATCTCCCATGGGGAGGGGGTTGAGCGGGTTTTTCAAACCCATAGCCCCACTCTGGCAGGCATCCAGGTCAAGCGGCGGGGTGATGTGCGCCGCGCTAAGCTCTATTATCTCCGGGGACGGACGGGTAAGGCCGCCCGTATTAAGGAAAAAATTTAACGCTAAACATTGGAGATAATGAGAGAAAGGCGACTAAAGGCACTTCAATTTGAAGTGCCTTTTTTGTTTTTGGAGTAAGGCTAGATGGTGAGGACAGACTCCGGTTATGGGGCGATTGTCGCTACGCCTCTTGGTAAGCTGGGATTGTCGGTTTCCGGGAATGTTTTGACGGGACTAGATTTTCTGGAGCCAGACATTCCAGAACATTTTCCCTCCGATCCGGTTACAGAAGCAGCCCTCATTCAACTTCAGGCCTATTTTGCCGATCCTAAGACCATGTTTACATTATCCCTCCTCCCCCAGGGATCGCCATTTCAGAAGCGGGTCTGGCAAGCTTTGTGCTTCATCCCCTCGGGCTCGACAGTGAGCTATGGCATGTTGGCTAAAGAATTAAACACCAGCGCGCGGGCCATAGGTGGCGCTTGCCGGGCTAACCCCTTGCCTATTTTTATCCCCTGCCACCGGGTGGTTGCTAAGCACAGTTTAGGGGGCTACAGCGGAGCGATGGAAGGCGCCCAGTTGGATATTAAGGCATGGTTGTTACAGCATGAGGCCCAGGGTGCCCGGAAGTCCTGAAAAGGTACGCCTAGCGGCTGACCAAAGACAGCTGGAATATTTTCTGGATGCCCTTTGGTTAGAGGAAGGATTAGCCGAGAACACCTTAGCGGCTTATCGCCGGGATCTAGAGGGGTTTTCCCGGTGGTTGTACCCCCAGGGGCGAACATTGGTCGAGGCGCAACGGGAGGATCTGCTGGCCTATCTGGCACACCGTTTGGAGCGGAGTCACAAAGCTCGGAGTGCGGCCCGCTCTGTCTCTAGCCTGCGCCGTTTTTATCGCTATCTGGTGCGGGAGAAAGTCCGCGACAGTGACCCGAGTGACCGGGTTGAAGCTCCTCGGCTGGGGAGACCCTTACCCGAGTCCTTGAGTGAAGAAGAAGTGGAAGCACTGCTGGCCGCCCCAGAAGTCAACTGTAATTTAGGGCTGCGGGATCGGGCAATGCTGGAAACCCTCTATGCTACCGGGTTGCGGGTTTCTGAATTGGTCCATTTAACCTTGCCTCAACTAAATCTCCGGCAGGGAGTCGTGCGTTTAAGCGGTAAAGGCAATAAAGAACGCCTTGTGCCTTTAGGTGAAGTGGCATTGAGCTGGCTCGAGTGTTATTCCCGTGAAGCGCGTCCGGGATTAATCAAGGCTCAGATGAGTGAAATTTTATTCCTGACCCGACGCGGGGGCGCTATGACCCGGCAAGCTTTCTGGTATTTGATTAAGCGTTATGCCCGCCAGGCCGGTGTCCGGAAAGCGCTCTCGCCTCATACCTTGCGCCACGCTTTTGCGACTCATCTTCTCAACCATGGGGCGGATCTGCGGGTAGTGCAGATGTTGCTCGGGCATGCGGATCTTTCCACTACCCAGATTTACACTCATGTGGCGAGGGCTCGTTTACAGCAGCTCCATCAACAGCACCATCCCCGTGGATAAGGGTCATCATCGGGTCCCCAGTAGTCACAGTGATATACTGCAAGATGAGGTTAACCGATTATATCGAGGAGGAAATTTGAATGCCCTCATTCGACGTGGTTTCTGAAGTGGATAAGCATGAACTGCAAAACGCCATCGATCAGGTTAATCGCGAAATTGGCACTCGCTTCGATTTTCGTGGAACCGAGGCTCGGATCGAGGGGTCAGAGGAGGAACTCACACTGATTGCTGAAAGTGATTTTCAACTTCAGCAGATGGGGACCATATTGGACACTAAGCTCGCTAAGCGGGGAGTGGACGTGGCTTGTTTGGAGGCTCAAGAACCTGAGATTTCGGGGAAGCGCGCCCGTCAGTCTATCCGAGTCCGCCAAGGCATCGATAAAGAGACTGCCCGCAAAATCATCAAGATGGTAAAGGAGAGCAAACTCAAGGTCCAGGCTGCCATTCAGGGAGAGCAGGTGCGGATTTCAGGGAAGAAACGGGATGACTTACAGCAGGTGATTGCCTTGTTGCGAGAGGCCAATTTAGATTTACCATTGCAGTACGTAAATTTTCGCGATTAACTTAGGATGTAACGATGGGAAGAAAACTATTAGGCTTTCTGTTAACAGGGGTGTTGGTAACCTTTGCTTTCTCCGCGGTTGGGGACGAAGAGAAGGAGGCGGTTCGGGCATCCCTACAAAAGTGGGCACCGGGGGTGCAGCCCCAGAGTATCAAAGCCGCGCCTATTCCTGGCATTTATGAGGTGGTGGTAGAGGGACAGGTCTTTTATATCAGCCAGGATGGCCGCTACGCCATGCAAGGGCAGCTGCTTGATCTAGCGAATCGAACCAACCTGACCGAGGAACGGCTGAAGGTGATGCGGGCTGCGGCCATTGATGGTCTCGATGAGCAAAATATGATTGTGTTTGGGCCTGAGCAGGCAAAGCACACGGTGAACATCTTTACCGATATTGATTGCGGTTACTGCCGCCAATTGCACCGGCATATCGACGAATACAATGAATTGGGGATCAAAATCCGCTACCTTGCTTTTCCCCGTGCCGGTATTGGTTCTTCATCCTATGACAAAGCGGTAGAGGTATGGTGTGCCAAGGATCGCCACCAGGCCATGACTCAGGCCAAAGCGGGCAAGCCGGTGGAGAATACCGCTAAGTGCAATAATCCCGTGGCTGAGCAATTCAATCTCGGTCAATCCCTAGGAGTCAATGCTACCCCCACTTTGATTCTGGAAGATGGTTCCACCTTACCAGGGCTTGTCCGTCCCCAGAATCTGGTTAATATCTTGGAGCGAAAAATAGCGGCTCATCCTTAAGTTTAAGTAATTAAGCAGGGAGATGATGGTTGAAGTGGGGTTCCGATATCTGGGGATCAAGAAAGTAAAAACCCTCCCCAGTGCAGGTTAGTATGCTCTTCCCTCGGTCCCAATCGCCCAACACGATGCGTTGCTTGGGATGGCCATCCACGGAAAAGTGGTGTACTGCCGGACGGTGGGTATGGCCATGGATGAGTCGTTTGGCCCCGTGGGTCTGAAGGGCTGCTTCAACCGCAGCTTGATTGACATCCATGATGGCTAAGGGTTGTTGTTGGGTATGGGTCTGGCTCCGACGGCGCAGGTGCCGAGCAATGGCGCAGCGCCAGGATTTAGGCAGCGCCAGATAGGTTCGGAGGAACAGGGGCCGGCGCAGCCGAGCCCGGGCTTTTTGGTAGGCCACATCATCAGTGCAGAGCATGTCCCCGTGGGTTAACAGGGTAGAAACTCCGTACAGGTCGATGAGAGTAGGGTCTTGCAGGATCCGGCAACCGCTTGCTTGAGCAAAGGCCCGACCGACTAGAAAATCGCGATTTCCAGGGATGAAATAAAGGTTAAGCCCTGCCTCGGAGAGGCGACGGAGGGCCTGGGTAATGGCCAAGCCCTCCGTGGTGGGTGCGTCGTCTCCAATCCAATAGTCAAACAGATCGCCTAGGATATAGAGGGTTTCCCCATGAGGTGCCTCTTGGGAGAGAAACTCTAAGGCCTGGGATTGAATCTCGGCCTTGTTCGATCCTAGGTGGAGATCGGAAATAAAAAATGTAGCCACGTAGCCCTTGAATTATCAATCGGCTACAATAGTGGCTTGTTCGATGATCACCGGTTCCAATGGCACGTCCCGGTGGTGTCCCTTGGCGCCGGTTTTTACTTCCTTGATGGTATTGACCACCTCCATGCCTTCCACAACCCGGCCAAAAACGGCATATCCCCAGCCTTGGCGGTCCTTGCTGCGATGATTGAGGAAATCATTGTCGGCGACATTAATAAAGAACTGCGCGGTTGCTGAATGGGGATCAGAGGTACGCGCCATGGCGAGAGTCCCTTCTTCGTTCTTAAGCCCGTTATCCGCTTCATTTTGTATAGGGGAATGGGTTGGCTTGGGCTTAAAATCGGTATCGAAACCGCCACCCTGGATCATGAAATTATCAATCACCCGGTGAAATAAGGTGTTATCGTAAAAGCCTTCGCTGACATAGCGGAGAAAATTTTCTACTGAAACAGGGGCCTTTTCTCGGTTGAGCTCGACCGTAATATTGCCGAAATTGGTTTGCAGTTTAACCCGGGGCTGCTTTTGGGCAGTCGCACCGCCGCCAGCTTCGGCTGCCAAGGTAAATACACCGAGTAAAAGGAAAGCAAGAGTTTTTTGGGAAGCATACATATGAGCAGGCCTATATATTCAAGGTTGAACATTTCAATTCAATCAAATTTCAGTCAGCGGTTATACTACGCGAATATCCCTATGGTGAGCAAAATCCCGCATCAAGAACTTTTGTGGCAGATCGGTTTTTCTATTACTATGCCGTGTCATGACTAAACTCAAGACTCGTTTTGCCCCTAGTCCCAGCGGTTTGTTGCACTTAGGAAATGTGCGCACCGCTTTGTTTAATGCCTTACTGGCCCGTCGTAGCCAGGGCATATTCCTATTGCGGATTGAAGATACGGATCAAGAACGGAGCGCTGAGGAATATGTGGAAGCGCTCATGGAAGATTTGCGCTGGTTGGGTTTAGGGTGGCAGGAAGGGCCGGAAGTAGAGGGAGAAGTCGGACCTTACCGGCAGTCTCAGCGGGAGCCCATTTATCGAGCCTATTTCCAGCGCTTGGAGGCTGAGGAGTTAGCCTATCCTTGCTTTTGCTCCCCGGAGGATTTAGAGCGGGTGCGCAAACGACAGTTGGCGGCAGGCCAAGCACCCCGCTATCCGGGCACCTGCGCTCGGCTGGCTCCAGAAGAAGTGGAAAGGAAACTGGCTGCGGGCTTAAAGCCTACCCTGCGCTTTCGCGTGCCGCTCTTGGCCACGGTTGAATTCGAGGATTTGGTCCGGGGTCCTCAACGCTTTGCGACGGGTGATATTGGCGACTTTATCATCCGGCGCGCCGATGGTTCGCCGGCGTTCTTTTTCAGCAATGCTTTGGACGATGCCTTGATGGGAGTGACCCATGTTCTGCGGGGGGAAGATCACTTAACCAATACGCCTCGTCAAATCCTGTTACTCCAGGCCTTGGGGTTGCCGGTTCCCCGCTATGGGCATATTGCCATGATTGTGGGCAACGACGGGGCGCCCCTGTCCAAGCGTCACGGCAGCCGCAGCGTTCGGGAGTTGCGAGAAACCGGTTATCTGCCTGAGGCATTGTGCAATTATCTGGCCCGGCTAGGACACCATTATGAGGATACGGATTTTCTGGACTTGGATGCCCTGGCCGCAAAATTTGACTTAAACCGGCTTGGGCGGGCACCCGCTCGTTTTGACCTGCAACAACTACATCACTGGCAGCGGGAGGCTTTGGCCCACCAGGATCTTGATACCTTCGGGCAGTGGTTAGCGCCAGTGGTCGCTCAGCAAGTCCCGGCTGATAAATACCAGGAATTTGTCGAGGCGGTACGGCCCAATGTAGTTTTGCCTGAAGACGCCCGCCATTGGGCGACGGTGCTGTTTGGGGAAGAGCTGGTGCTCAAGGAGCCTGTTCTCCCCGTCATCCAGGAAGCGGGTCCCACATTTTTTACCCAGGCCTTGGTGGCCGTTGACAGTTGTGGTACTGATTTCAAAGCGCTCACCACCCAGCTAAAACAAACCACAGGGGCCAAAGGCAAGTCGCTTTTTCTTCCTTTGCGGGCCGCCCTCACTGGCGAGCTAGACGGCCCAGAACTGGCCCGTTTGCTCCCCTTGCTGGGGACGGGACGGCTACGGCAGCGGCTGCAGAACTGTATGCACCCCGAGCGTTCGCTCACAACTTATTGATAAATAAGATTCTTCCGTTCTTCTTTGGGGCATTGCTGCTTTGGCGCCAAAGTGCAGTACAATTTATAGAAAATTGGTAGTTTGCTGAATATCTTAGGAAACCCCTTATGCTGCGTATCTATAATAGCCTGACCAGGAGAAAAGAGGAGTTCGTTCCCATCGAACCAGGCAAGGTGCGCATGTATGTGTGTGGCATGACGGTCTACGATCTGTGCCATGTGGGTCACGCCCGAGTCATGGTGGTTTTTGATGTGGTGGCCCGTTATCTGCGAGCCAGCGGATTTGAGGTAACCTATGTCCGGAACATCACTGATATCGACGACAAAATCATCCGCCGTGCCCATGAAAGGGGAGAGAACATTCAGGAACTGACTGCCCGTTACATTGAGGCCCTCCATGAAGATGCGGAAGGCCTCCAGATATTACCCCCGGATCGGGAGCCACGGGCCACGGAATCCATGGAGGCCATCATTGCCATGGTACAGCGGTTGCTGGAGCAGGGCTATGCCTATCAAGGGGAAAATGGAGATATCTACTATGATGTCAGCCATTTTGAAGGCTATGGTGCCCTTTCTGGAAAGCAATTAGATGAATTACGGGCCGGCGAACGGGTGCAAGTCAGCGAAGCCAAAACCGATCCTTTGGATTTTGTTCTATGGAAGGCCGCCAAACCCAATGAGCCCGCCTGGGATTCTCCCTGGGGACCGGGACGTCCCGGTTGGCACATTGAGTGCTCGGCTATGTCCACCCAAGCACTAGGTCCTCATTTTGACATTCATGGAGGGGGTCAGGATTTGCAGTTTCCTCACCATGAGAACGAGATTGCCCAGAGTGAGGCGGCCACTGGCTGTAAATTTGTTAACTATTGGATGCACAACGGCTTTGTGCGGGTGGATGATGAGAAAATGTCCAAATCCTTGGGCAATTTTTTCACTGTGCGTGAGGTTTTGGAACACTATCACCCCGAAGTGCTACGCTACTTTATTCTCTCTAGCCATTATCGCAGCCCTTTGAATTATACCGAGCAACAGCTAGAAACCGCCCAAGCTGCCGTTACCCGCTTATATACAGCGCTGCGAGGGATGCCGGGGGAGGGGATCTCCATATCGGCTCAAGGGTCAGCACAAGAACTGGCCGAGGGGGATGATCCTTTTGTCCAACGCTTCTGTGAAGCTATGGACGATGATTTTAATACTCCCGAGGCCTTGGCCCTATTAAATGAAATCCGGCATGCTCTTAATCGTGCTCGCGAGGAGGGTGATAAGGATAAGGTGCAATATTTGGCAAGGTTATTGCCATCATTGGGTGCTATTTTAGGATTGCTAACCCAGGAGCCCGAGCAGTTTCTCCGCGATCCCCGACAGGCCGCTGCACCTAGCATTGTCTCAGCAGAGGGAGAAGCCGCCCTTTCCGATGGTGACATTGAGCAATTGATTGCCCAGCGGACCGCCGCCCGTAAAAACAAAGACTGGGCGGCAGCGGACCACCTCCGTGATGTTCTGAAAAAACAGGGAATTACCCTGGAGGATACCCCGACGGGAACCCTCTGGCGGCGGGGCTAGCCCCAATAATTCGCGAAACCACCACAAAGGCACGAAAAACCCAAAGAAATCAAAAAACTTAAATATATTAAAATAGTTTACTTCCACCTTCGTGTTCTTTGTGTCTTGGTGGTGAAAAATCTCGGCTAGAGCTTTCATACCGCCAGAGGCCGTTATTTGGGGGCGTAGGATTAGTTATGCAGTTGCTCTGCGGCATAAAGGGTATTTTCCAGTAAGGTCGCTATGGTCATTGGACCTACTCCTCCCGGAACCGGCGTGATCCAAGCCGCCCGTTTGCGGGCCGCTTCAAATTCCACATCGCCGCTTAGGGTCCCGTCGGGTTGCCGAGTAAAGCCCACGTCAATAACCGTTGCCCCCGGTTTGATCCATTCCCCCTTGATTAAATGGGGTTTCCCAGCGGCGGCAACTAGAATATCCGCCTCTGAGACGTGCTTTAATAAATCCCGAGTCCAACGGTGGCAGACAGTCACTGTACAGCCAGCGAGTAATAGCTCCAGGACCATGGGTCGTCCCACGATATTGGAAGCCCCCACCACGACCGCCTCTAAGCTCTTGAGATCTTGTTCTGTGGTTTTCAAAAGAGTAATGACCCCATGGGGCGTGCAGGGCCTAAGAAGGGGGAGGCGCAGAGTCAGCCGACCAATGTTGTAGGGATGGAAGCCATCCACATCTTTATCGGGATGGATCTGTTCGATGACTCGCTCGGGATCAATATGCTTTCCAAGGGGCAATTGAACCAAAATCCCATCTACGGTTGAATCCGCGTTTAATTGGTCAATCAGGGTTAGCAGCTGAGATTGGGTGGTATCTGCTGGCAGATCATAGGCCAAGGATTTGAAGCCCACCTCTTCACAGGCGCGCCGTTTGTTACGGACATAAGCCCGGGAGGCCGGATCGTTGCCAAGAAGTATCACCGTCAGTCCTGGAGGGCGCAGCCCAGCCGCAATCCTTTCTTGAACCCGTTTTTTGATATTTTGTCGAATGTTGGCGGCGATGGCTTTACCGTCAAGGATTTTAGCGCTCATGAATGATCCTTATAATAATTCAGTAATAGAAAGCGTAATTTGTTATTATAATTCCTTAAGGGGAAGGGTCACTAAATTACACAGTCAGACCCCCTGTAGAAACCCATTAAGGAAAGAAGGCGGGTAGAGATGCATTGACGCTTCGTCCGGCTCGCCTTAATATCAACAGTTTCGGGGTATAGCGCAGCCTGGTAGCGCATCTGCTTTGGGAGCAGAGGGTCGGGGGTTCAAATCCCTCTACCCCGACCACTTTATACAAGGAGTGGTGCCTGTTGGCCCGTCTATGGGTTATAAGAGTGCCATTCCATGCGCCCGTAGCTCATTCGGATAGAGCATCGGCCTTCTAAGCCGAGGGTAGTAGGTTCGAATCCTACCGGGCGCGCCATATAAATCAATAAGTTACCTGGTTATCCATTGGAAATGATTTCCATAACGTGACCAGATCGTGACTCACTATCAAGACGCCCCACAGCCGCTCGGACGTTCTCAGGCGCTAAATGGGCATAGCGCTCTGTCATCGCGATGGTGTGATGACCGAGTAGGTCTCTAACCTCCGCCAAAGGCACCCCGGCAGTCACCAACCAAGCCGCGCAAGTGTGCCTTAGGTCGTGGACCCGGAAGTTCTCAATCCCGGCCCGCCGGCAGGCCGTTCTGAACCCGCCCCTGGCATGGATATTTTTAACTCGTGTTCCGTCTGGATGGCAAAAGACCCAAGGAGTCTGGGGACAATGCTGTGCCCGGAACTTGAGCCGCCGCATTAGTGCGCTATGGGCGGTATTGTTGATAGGCACCGAGCGGCGCTTACCGGCTTTTGTGTGCGTCCCTTCGAGTAAAATCAGACGGGCTTTCATGTTGACCCGCCGCCATTCCAACCCTAAAAGTTCGCCCTTTCGGCAGCCGGTATGAAGAGCCAATGTGATAAAGTCCGGCAAGTGCTGCGCCCGAGGATCTCTTCCAGCCTCGCGAATCAGCTTGCCGGCTTCTTCACGGGTATCCAGCGGGGGTGTACAAATAACTGTGTAACTGGTGATCTGTAATTAACAACAAGGAGAAAGCACTGATGACCAGTATTGAAAAAAAGACCGATGAGTTGCTGGATGAACTTCTGAAGGAGTGCAATAGCCCGAAAGAGGTTCTGGGCGAGCATGGGTTATTGAAGCAGCTGAGCAAGCGCTTGGTGGAGCGGGTTTTGGAGGCTGAGCTGACTGAGCACCTAGGGTACGCGCCCCATGCTCAGGAAGGTCGGGGCAGTGGCAACAGCCGCAACGGCAAGAGCAAGAAGCGGGTTCAGAGCGAGGCGGGGCAATTGGAAATCGAGGTGCCACGGGACCGCAATGGGAATTTTGAGCCGCAATTGGTCAAGAAACGTCAGCGTCGGCTGGAGGGCTTTGATGAGAAGGTGCTAGCGCTGTATGCCCGGGGGCTCTCGACCCGAGAGATTGAGGCGCAGCTGGAAGAGCTCTATGGGGTGGAGGTCTCCCCGGCGCTGATTTCCCAGGTGACCGATGCGGTGTTGGAGGAGGTGCGGGCCTGGCAAAGCCGGCCCCTATCGGCCGTCTATCCCATCCTATATTTTGATGCCTTGTTTGTGAAATCACGCCAGGAGGGCATGGTGAAAACGAAAGCAGTGTACTTAGCCCTGGGGGTCAATCTAGAGGGAGAGAAAGAGCTGTTAGGGATGTGGATGAGTGAAAACGAAGGGGCTAAATTCTGGCTGTCGGTATTCAATGAGCTGAAAAACCGGGGGGTCGAGGATTGCTTTATTGCCTGCGTGGACGGGCTCAAGGGCCTGCCTGAGGCCATCGAGGCGGTGTTTCCACAGGCCCAGGTTCAGCTGTGCATCGTGCACAAGGTGCGCGGCTCGCTGAAGTATGTCCCCTGGAAACAGCGCCGGGCCGTGGCGGCCGACCTGCGGGCCATCTATGGCGCCGCGACCCTGGCCGAGGCCGAACAGGCCCTAGAGCGCTTCTCAGCGCGTTGGGATGAGACATGTCCGGCCATCAGCCCCAGCTGGCGGGCCGATTGGTCACGGCTGACGGTCTTCTTTGATTACCCACCCCAGATCCGGCGAGCCATTTATACCACCAACGCCATCGAATCCTTGAACTATTCACTACGAAAAGTCTTGAAAAACCGGGGCGCTTTTCCCACGGATGAAGCCATTTTCAAGGTGCTCTATCTGGCCCTGAACAATATCACCAAAAAATGGACTCAACCCATTCGGGACTGGAAGGCCGCCCTCAATCAATTCGTCATCCTCTTCGCTGAGCGGATGCCCAAGTGAAAATTAGTTACACAAAAAACTTGACACCCTCGGTTGCGGGTTAATCAGCGTGTTCTTGCCTGCGTGTCTGCGAATTTCTACGCCGCCGCAACCTAAACGCTTTGCCCTTAATGTGTCCCCTGTGGAGACATTTGGGGCGTCGATAGGGAGAGATTACAACTTAGGTTGTCAATATGTCAACAACTAAAGTTGTAAATAATTACAAATTTATTTTCTAAGGCTCCACAGCATTACCGCGATATTAGCGGGAAAGCGGGACATTAGCGGGCTCACTCCAGCCGCTGCCATATCGGAAAAGGGAAGGGGATGAGGAGGTTAGAGGGAGTATATTGCCTATATGCAATATATCGCCTACCATGATGATATGAAGACTAAATTGTTGGAGGCTGTTTGCAACAATCCCAAAGCGGTGCGGTTTGAGGATGCCTGCAAAGCTGCTGAGTATTTGGGATTTGCCCATAGGGGAGGTAAAGGCTCCCATCGTGTTTTTAAAAGGAAAGGCGAACCGGTACAGCTTAACTTCCAAAAGCGCCAAGGTTATATCCCGCCTTACCAAGCACGGCAGTTGATAGCGATGATCCAGAAATATGGAGGCGGCCTATGAAGTATTTGATTGAGATTTTCTGGAGCGAGGAGGATGAAGGTTATATCGCGGTAGTTCCTGATCTTCCGGGCTGTAGCGCCTGGGGCGCCACCCCGGAGGAAGCTATTCGAGAAATTCAGGACGCGGCTGCCGCGTGGGTTGAGGCTTGTAGGAAGTCTGGAGATTCCATACCCGAGCCTGTCACCAAAACCAGAAATGCAGCCTAATCAAAGCGTGATTTATGGCCAACAAGGTTTTTATCGGCGTGGAGTCATTCGATGAAATGGCCCGCCGTGCGCGTGAAACCGCTCGGCGCATGGATGCGGGAGAGCGGGTGCCGGAGGCGGATTATTACCTGAATTTTTCGAGTGCGGCCCATCTTTTTTCCGAGCTGACTCCCGCTCGGCTTGCGCTTCTGGAGCTGTTGAAATCGGAAGGCCCCTTAACCATCTACGCCTTGGCAAAGTGTTTGGAGCGCAACTACAGCAACGTCCACGGGGATGCGCAGAAGCTGCTCAAGCATGAACTCATCGCTAAGGATGCAGAGGGGCGGCTGTATGTACCGTGGGATGAAATTCAAATTCACCTTTCATTGTGTACGGCGGCGTGAGGAATGAACGGGAAATCAAAAAATATCGGGAGCGACTTGAAGAAAGTTGACGCTCATGCCATCCAGCCGGAGGAGTATGAGGAACTGCCGGAATTGACGGATGAGTTCTTTGATGAGGCTGACGAATACAGAGGCAATAAGCTGGTACGCGGGGGCAGGCCAAAGGCGAAGAACCGCAAGATATTATTGTCGATACGGTATAGCCCAGAGGTGGTTGAATACTTCCGATCCACCGGCGAAGGCTGGCAGGCCCGCATGGATGAGGCTTTAAAGGAATGGATTAAGGAGCACCGCTCGGAGCGATGAAAGCCTCTGATTTTGACAGGAAGTTCAATGAGGGCAAGGATGTAACTGAGTTCCTTGATTTAGAAAAGGCCTGCCGCCCAGGGCTTGAGGCAAGGCGCGCCAACGTGGATTTCCCCGCCTGGATGGTGCAATTGCTTGATAGGGAAGCGCGCCGCCTCGGAGTCACACGCCAAGCGTTGATTAAGCTCTGGCTGGCAGACAAACTTGATCAAAGTTCCAGGAGAGATGCACTAACGCAGCGCTGAAGAGGAACGGCGGTAGTTGATTGCGGTGGATCACTATATCGAGGTGAGTAAGAAGCGCGGCGTTCCGGCGCAAAAACCTTATTCCTGCAAACTGATCCTTCGCATGCCGCCAGAAGTTCACGCGCGCTGCGCCATGATGGCCGAGGCCAATGGGAAGAGTCTCAATCAGTGGGTGGTGGAGGTGCTGGAGCAGGAGGTTTCAGCGCCAGTGGATTAGTAAGCAAACGCCAGAAAGGTGCAAAAAGGCCTGCTCAGGGTGGGCTAGGAATAGTCTTTTACGACTCAAACAAATCCCTATTAGGGGATAGAATTCTAAATCCGCTATTATTTATGAGTTTTGCACTTCTAGGGGATATATGTAGGTCTCCACGACATTCTACTAATTGCCTATTTTCGTGCGCATGGATAGCGTTCAGATAATCATCTCCAGATAATTCAAACGTAATATTCCGCTTTTTCTCATTTTCTAGTTCAGTTACCGTAACCAGTCCAGATTCGCTGTTCTCATCGCGTTCTAATTTCTTAACTATACCAAGAATCTTGGTGTCTTGTAGTATATAATTATCCTTGAAATATTCGGAAGCTTCTTCCAAATAAGGTATATAATCAGAGGAAAATGAATGCTCTAATTTTATTTTATCGATGCTCTTCTCGGCTTTTGAGAGGGATATAGAGATAGAGAAATTACGAGCTTTGGTTTCTCCACTTAGGCCTATAAGGGCATCGCAAAAATTTGCGCTTACACCTTGCTCAACGGCCTTATCGAAAACAAACAAGCTCGATTTTCTCCTGTACTCTTCTACGGAATATGAAATCGCTTCTAAGCTTTTTGCTAGAGTATTCATAACTGCGCGCGCAAAAGATACTCTCTCTAATAACTCTGACTGGGCTTCTTTATTTTGTAGTATCGGGGAAATTAAGTTAATTATATAGCTGCCTGCTTCAGTTTGCCCGAGCCTTACATTCCTTATATGATCTTTCGCTTTCTGAGGATAATACCCAGAGAAAAGTTTTTTCTTTGAAAGAGTTGAAAGTGTCACTGACGTAATTAGAGCTTGTGCCTTTTTAATTAGCAATACTCCATCTTCTATGGGAATTGAGCCGTCTTTAACATCAGTATGGACAACTCGTATCTGTACGAGGTCGGCATAGAAATTTGCAACGTCCTTTAATACATCGTCATAAGATCTTTCTTCGAAGTGAGAAAGTATATGAATTATATCCCAGACACGTTTCTTGTAATCCTTGAGATATTGCGCTTCTGGCTGAACCACCTCGAAATTTGTATATTTGGCTTCTGTTCTGTGCCAAATCGATGCAATCTCTCCTATTGAGCCTTCCTCTATCCATCCATTGGATACCAAGTAGCCTCGGATTTGGTCCGGCGTAATTGCTTCAATACGCTTCAAGAGGGTAGAGTTGCTCATAAGTACTCACCCTTGCTAGCAAGGGTCATAAGTTCCACTAAAGTCTCTTTTGTCAGCCTTTGCTTTAGCGGAATATCAACGGTGACTTTTGTTTTATTATAGGTTTTAGGATGATTTCTGATAGATACCCAGTAACATGAGTTTCTCAAGATTAACTCTTCATCCTTGTATTCTACCCAGTCCTGTACATTTTCTGGAATGACTAAGACGGCTAAGTATCTGGGACATAGAACATTATCTCCACGGAGATCATTATAGTTCTTTAGGGACAATGGAAATTTAATAACGTTACCGTTCAGCAGATCACGGGAGGTGCACTTTAGTTGTAATTCAATTTTCGGGTTTCTGAGTATTCCTTTGAAATCTTTCCCTATAAGCTCTAAGTCGATGCTGTCATCGTCTACAGATGGATGAGCATTATTAAGGCCTGCTTGAGCTGCGATAGCCTTTATATAAGCCACACTAAATTGTTCTTTTTGTTGAGCAAGATCCATACTAAGCTATCTACATTTTTAAATCTCAGTGCTATAAAGTGAAAGCTCCTTTATATTTTTCTTAAACAGCGGGCAAATCTTAGCGGTTAGTGGCCGTATCGTCTTAGCCTAGAGGTTCTTTAGGATTCTGAATAAACTGTCCAGAGCGCAATCGCATGCGGTGGGGAGGTGGATGTTTTCTAATACCCCCATCCCTTAGCCTGTTCTTGTTACTCCTCACCACCTGTCCTCGGCATCTTTATAGATGCTGAATGCCCCCCGACTCAATACCTCCGCGTTTTGGCGCGGGCGAGAAGATCCTCACTCAAACCTTGCATAACCCCCATAGTGAAGTAGGGATCTTGGGCGGAATGCCCCGAGAATCCTTTGATGGGGCGGCGGCCCCGAAGAATACCCACGAATGCCACGCCAATAAGCTGCCCCTCACGGGCTCTGCCAAGCAAGTCCTCCAGGGTTTTAATTGTCCCCTGTGACGTGAGATGGCCGTCCATGTCAGGGTTCCTTATCCTTTTTTTTATTCTTCTCCTTTTCCTGTCTGGCCAAGAAATCAGCCAACGACTCCCCAGGTTCCATAATCACCGCCTCATCATCTCGCCTATCCAGCCCGCTCCTGCGCTCGAAGTCCACTTCGTGGACGTTTTGCCGGCGGTCCCTGCCGCTGCGGCGTTCTTTGTGCGGTAAGGGGTAGATGGCCTCTTCCTTGACTCCTAGGAGGGTCAGGATGGCTTGAACCTTCTCGGGCGGGGCATCAATGATCGATTCAATGGCCCTAATCTTTTCTGGTGAGGCCGAGGCAATAAGCCGAGATAGTCGTAGTACGTATTCTGGGGTCTCCTCTTTTTTTGAGCGCGGACCCCCAGAAGAGAGTTCCTCAACAGTTACGCCGAAAACCCTAGCCAGTTCCATTAAGTACCGGGGTTGTTTAACGGTTCCATCTTCAAGCTGCTGAATATTCTGAGGTTTCACTTTTACACGACGAGCCAGCTCTGACTGGCTCCAGCCTTGCTCCTCGCGCAACCGTTTCACTGTATCAGCAATATATTCTCCTAGGCGCATAGGTTCCTCTCCAGAGTCCAGCCACTCCGATCTTACCCCTAACGCTTTGGCAAGCGAGACAATATCTGAGGTTTCGGATGCACGCCCGACTTCCAGCTTTGAAATCATTTGCTGTTTGACGCCAGAGGTCTCTGCTAGCTGCCTCTGCGTCATATTCGCTTCCAGCCTGGCTTTCTTTAAACGCTCACCTAGGTTCATGCCAGGCAAATTACAACTTGTGTTGTAACCATTCAAACATCTATAGTTGTTGACATTAAGACAACTCAGGTTGTATAAATTGGGCATGGCTAATCGACCTGTATTAATTCCATCACTACAAAGAGCAGTTGAAATCGTCGGCGGACAAGTTGAGCTGGCAAAACGCTTGGGCGTTACGCAACAGCGTATTTGGAACTGGTTGTACCGGGACAAGTGCCAGCGAATTCCCGCTGAATACGTGCTTCCCATTGAGTGCGCCACTAATGGTCGTGTCACCCGGTACGAACTGCGGCCCGACATCTTCGGGGAAAGGGAAGAGGCTGCCGCATGACCCCCACCTGCCTCCATGCCAAGCCTTGGCTCGTTCACGGTGGAATCTCCGTCGAATGCCTGGCCAAAGGCGAGCGAGGTTATGCCTGGGACATTGAGCGGCAGTGCGGGCAGTTTGAAAGGAAGGCATCGCCATCTCCTGAAAAATCGTTTGGCAGGAGTAAAGCCCATGGATTTAGGGAATGACAGGGAATCAGAGGGGATTTATCACCGAGTCCGACCTGCTGCGTCGCATTGCCGTGACACACCAGAACGCCATTTCGGAGCAGACGGGCCTGAGCACCACTCAGGTCAATCGGATCGTGTCCGGGAAAGCGGGAATCTCCCTAGGCAAGGTGGTGCTTTTTCTCTACGCCCTAGGCTACGAGGTCATCGAGAGGGAAGGGGAAATGATCAGTGTGCCCAGGGAGGAATACGAGGCCATGCGCACCTTGGCGCGGAAGGCGCTCGGATGAACAGATTACAACACCGCCATAGCCTTGGGGCGGCAATGCCGAGGCGTGCCACCGGGACCGTTTGGGCCTGGCGCCTTCTAATACCAATTTCATGTAATTTTGCACTGTATAGGTCTAATTTAAACAAACACTTACAACCTTAATAAATTGCATTCTTTTGTCAAATTGGTATAACCAGGCCGGAGGGTGGCGATAGGTGAAAGCGCTCATTGAGAAAGATTATGAAGGGCTCCTGGTGCAATTCACCGGAGAAGGGTGGTTCAATGCGACGGCTGTTGCTGAGAGATACGGGAAAAGACCGAACGATTGGCTTGTGTTGGTCTCGACACAAGAATATATAGCGGCGATTTGTGAACACCATAAAGTGAGCCGAACTCACTTTATTAAAACGAAAAGAGGAAATACCAATTTTTCTGGGTAATGGGGGTGTACAAATAACTGTGTAACTGGTGATCTGTAATTAACAACAAGGAGAAAGCACTGATGACCAGTATTGAAAAAAAGACCGATGAGTTGCTGGATGAACTTCTGAAGGAGTGCAATAGCCCGAAAGAGGTTCTGGGCGAGCATGGGTTATTGAAGCAGCTGAGCAAGCGCTTGGTGGAGCGGGTTTTGGAGGCTGAGCTGACTGAGCACCTAGGGTACGCGCCCCATGCTCAGGAAGGTCGGGGCAGTGGCAACAGCCGCAACGGCAAGAGCAAGAAGCGGGTTCAGAGCGAGGCGGGGCAATTGGAAATCGAGGTGCCACGGGACCGCAATGGGAATTTTGAGCCGCAATTGGTCAAGAAACGTCAGCGTCGGCTGGAGGGCTTTGATGAGAAGGTGCTAGCGCTGTATGCCCGGGGGCTCTCGACCCGAGAGATTGAGGCGCAGCTGGAAGAGCTCTATGGGGTGGAGGTCTCCCCGGCGCTGATTTCCCAGGTGACCGATGCGGTGTTGGAGGAGGTGCGGGCCTGGCAAAGCCGGCCCCTATCGGCCGTCTATCCCATCCTATATTTTGATGCCTTGTTTGTGAAATCACGCCAGGAGGGCATGGTGAAAACGAAAGCAGTGTACTTAGCCCTGGGGGTCAATCTAGAGGGAGAGAAAGAGCTGTTAGGGATGTGGATGAGTGAAAACGAAGGGGCTAAATTCTGGCTGTCGGTATTCAATGAGCTGAAAAACCGGGGGGTCGAGGATTGCTTTATTGCCTGCGTGGACGGGCTCAAGGGCCTGCCTGAGGCCATCGAGGCGGTGTTTCCACAGGCCCAGGTTCAGCTGTGCATCGTGCACAAGGTGCGCGGCTCGCTGAAGTATGTCCCCTGGAAACAGCGCCGGGCCGTGGCGGCCGACCTGCGGGCCATCTATGGCGCCGCGACCCTGGCCGAGGCCGAACAGGCCCTAGAGCGCTTCTCAGCGCGTTGGGATGAGACATATCCGGCCATCAGCCCCAGCTGGCGGGCCGATTGGTCACGGCTGACGGTCTTCTTTGATTACCCACCCCAGATCCGGCGAGCCATTTATACCACCAACGCCATCGAATCCTTGAACTATTCACTACGAAAAGTCTTGAAAAACCGGGGCGCTTTTCCCACGGATGAAGCCATTTTCAAGGTGCTCTATCTGGCCCTGAACAATATCACCAAAAAATGGACTCAACCCATTCGGGACTGGAAGGCCGCCCTCAATCAATTCGTCATCCTCTTCGCTGAGCGGATGCCCAAGTGAAAATTAGTTACACAAAAAACTTGACACCCTCTATTGAGGCTGTCCTTCAACATCCAGAGCAGCGTATAACCGGAGTCGCGAATCGAGTGGGTTTTGCTCAAGTCAATGATGACTTTCATCTCGGAATCGCGGACTTGTTGTGCTGCCTCCCAAAATTCCCGGCATAGGGCAAAATCCAGGACCTCAGGGGAAGTTAAAAAGGTGGCGTGGTCTTCAACCTTAGCCCCGAGGCTGTGGGCTACCGCCAGGTGAGTCGCTAAGGACATGATCGCCTCCCTTAATTGCGAAAGCACTTGCTGCCATGGGGCCGCCGGTGCTTAACAGGGGTTTTATCAATTGTTGTGAATTTAAAATGAATAGTAAGTAAAGACCAAAACCCCTGTAATAAAAATGGGTATTTTTACGTACTTTGGTCTGTTTCCATAGCTTCTATAATAATTAAGATCATTAGGGTTAATGTATGGAGTAGCTCCAAATCTAATCCAGCAGCGTCTCAACCAACTCATCCAGGCCGGGGAGGGCACTCTGCCTGTCTGGCTGCGCTCCTGATAGCCCTGCAGAGCACCAGCGGAAAGGAGGGGGCCAACTCAAGAATTTGCATTTGCATAGGTAAAGGATTAACCTTTTTAGCGTGACTAAATCGTGACGCAACGCTGTCAAAAGGGGGTGTTTCGTGACATATTTAGTCACGCTAGGCGCGGGGCATGGCTAGTAAGTTGTTGAATTTATTAACCTATGTCTGTGAATTCTAGGCCTTCTAAGCCGAGGGTAGTAGGTTCGAATCCTACCGGGCGCGCCATGTATTGCAGTTTAGAGGCTGCACCTTACCGCATACTGCGGTATAATTATCGGCTTTTATGGTGGGCGTAGCTCAGTTGGTAGAGCGCAGGATTGTGGCTCCTGTGGTCGTGGGTTCAAATCCCATCGCTCACCCCAAATTTTAGTGTTGGGGCCATTAGCTCAATTGGTAGAGCAGCTGACTCTTAATCAGTAGGTTCAAGGTTCGAGTCCTTGATGGCCCACCATTAAATCAATAAGTTACGTTATTTTTGGGTGACGTAATTTTGACGAAATATTTGGCAGCCAAATATTTTTCTATCTAAGTGGGGTCACCTTGAGTGGTTTTCTCTTGTAATGCCGATAGAGAGTCCGCCTGTCCTCGTGCCCCAGCAAGTTGTCGTCGCTCGCATCTGAGCCTGCGGTCGTCCTTAAATCCTTAAAGGCAAACCGCATGCTAGGATCAAGTCTGCCTTCTTGAATAGCTTTCCGCATAGCCTTCTGCCAGAGCGTTCTAAAGCCGTCTCCCGTGTATGGCTGGCCGTGTTTAGTGTGCAGAATCCAGAGTGTGGCGATGGTGCTCGGAAGGTTTTGAGCGCGATTGATGGCCTCTCGAAGATCCTCGGTCCAAGAGAACATCAGTGTACGCCCCGTCTTGCTGGTACCAACCAGCAGGCCCTCCTCTTTGCAGTCGGTACGTTTCAGCTTTAGCACATCCCCCTGGCGAAGACCTGTGAGCAGCGCAATATCCATGGCGCATTGGACGACTTCCGGCATAACGTCATAGACTAGGCGGTATTGTTCCGGATCCACATAGCGCCCGGATGGTGTTTCCGTATTACGCTTAACGTGTCGGCAGGGGTTGTCTTTGGCAGCGCCCCAGCGAATAGCGTATGAAAATATATGGGATAGCAAGGCCTTTTCCCTGTTGGCGCTCACTGGGGGCCGTCGGTCCATGTAAGCATAAATCTCAGGCGGGGTGAGGTCATTCGGCGGCATGTGTCCGAAAACGGCTCGGAGGGGGACCAACTGCTTTAGATTGTCTTTCTGAGTCCGGGGCGCTTTCTTTGGGATGACTTCTTTCTGGTATCGGTCCATCACTTGGCCAAGAGTCATCATGGGCCTAGGTTGGGTGTTGATTTCAGCATATCGAACCATGGCTTGATGATAGTCGCGGCCGAGGTTATGCCATTTCCCCTGGCGGTCCACAAAGAAGTAGGTGTTGTGGTTGTGGTACACTCGCTGAGGTAAATCTTTGCGACCTTTACGCTTCCTGCCCATTGCCTACCCTTTCAAGCGCCGAGAAGTCGGGCCTAGATTTTGGCTTTTCTTGCTTGCCCCCTTCAATCTCTGACCTTGCAACGCGCGGGTAGCCATCGGCGGCCACGAAAAAACGCAGGCCATAAGACCGGAGCTGCCTGATCATGCAGCTCGGTTTTTTATAGCCGGTGAGTTCTTGCAATTCTGATCGAGTTAAGAACATGGCTCATATATTTGGCTGGTTTGGGTTGCCCGGGCGCTACCCCGGGCGTTTTGAATTTACGGACTACCGAGCAAAACAAGGACCTCTTTCCCCAGCTCATCCCGAATATACTCGTACACATCATTGACGGCATCACGATAGGCCCGCTCCGGGCGCATGAGCTTGTACCACATTTTTAAGGACCCGCTGACGATTCGATACCGGAATTTTGCTTCCAGCTCATAATGCTCGCCGCCCTCGATGACCTGGATCCCAAGCTTGATGCTTTCGGGAATGCGAAGCTCCCCTCTTTGACCGGCTCCGGCTTCGGACTCCTCCGAGTAAAGGAACTGGGTATTGCCATCCTGCAGGCGGGTGGCCTGATTGAACTCAACTTTGGTTTTACACCTGAGTGTGGTGCAAATTTCCAGCATTTGGGCGCCTATAGGCTCAACGATATCTTGTAGGTGATCTTCGATGAATTCAGCGAATTCGGTTTGGGACATTACCTTCTCGCTGTCGCCTTCCCAGCTTAAGAATTCAGGTGTTTTCTTGCATTTCAGGAATGCCCTATGATTACACCAATCGGCCGTTGATGGGCCATGGTAATCAATGATTCCACGAATGGAACCTTCTTCTATGTCACAGAATACAGCGGTGTTTTCCAACCGGTATTTTTTTATATAGGCGATAAATGAATCCGGGTTTGATGACCGAAACGATGAGACTGTCTTGGTTGGTCTTTCCATCAAATTACTTAATTCTTCAATATGATGATTTGATGGAATAATAGCGATGGGGCATTCGCCCACTTTTATGATTTCTGGTTTAGACTCCCTCCCTGCCTCAAAGGCTGCCTGAAAATCACTCGGTATCGATTCAAGATTTGTTTCGGTCACTGATTATTTCTCCACTTTTTTGAGTTGCTGAGGCTTGTTGTCACTGACGCTTTTTAAATCCATTTTCACTTGTCGCGGATCTTCTCTCTGGAGATTCCCTTCCGGGGTGCCGAACATGAGCGTCATTCCTTTGTCCAGCTCCGGGACTTGGGCTTTGATTTGCTCTCGGATTTCATATTGCCCGCTGTTCTGCCCGATGGGTTTGACGGTCAGGGTTAGCGTCAGTTTGGCTTGCTTGCCCGTGTCCCTCGCTCCCTGGACACACTCGTTTAATCTCTCGCTGAGTTCCTGGGCAGCGGCGCCATAACGTAGTTGGTTGATGGTGTACGCGAATAGATCAGGTCTCATGTTTTCTCCTGTGGTTAAAAAGTGGGTTTTTCGTTTAACTGCATTCCTATGATGACTTTGTCGAAGTCGATGGCCTCCAGGGCCACCGTAGCCGTCTGGGTCGCTTCGTCTATCCGGCCCTGGCGCAGATCGTTGGCAATGAAGGCGAGGGCATGAGCCGCGATTTCTAAATCGGTGCCTTTCCGGATGGGGCGAATACAGTCCAGGTAAACTTCCATCATGCTTTCCTCCACCACTGGGCGTTTTCAAGGTACTCGCAAAACTCGGTGAGGTCTCGCTTTAGCTGAATAATCCCGGGTGCGTCGATCTCCCTTTTGTCGAGTTCGTTCTCCAGGTCATCAAGGGCCTTGATGGTGGCTTCCATTTTTCTGATAGCGGCTGGGACTTTTTTCTTGATGCTCACCGCTTCACCTCCACGATCCGGTTCAGAATTTGCTCCTTAATCACATCGCCATGGCAAGCCCGCGGGGCACACCAGCACACTAGGTTGAGTTCTCCGGTCTCGCGATATATTTTCACCAGACGGTTGAACTCGGTTCTTGCCTGGCTTCTTCCCTCTAAAGTGACCTCCAGCAAGGCTTGATATTTAGCGATGACTTCATCCCGGTTTCCGTCTCGGCCAATGACAAACGGGTTTCCCAGCGGCGAAGGGCGTCCGATATAGACACCCTGGCCGCCGTGGCGTTTGTTAAGCACTCGGATGGTCATTGACTTACTTGGCTCAGACATGGGGCGGTTCGGTGTATTCACCGAAGCCTGTGAGATCCAGATTGAGCAGATAGTGATGGAGCGCCTCGACGCCGCCGTCGCGGATTTCCGCCGCCACGTCGTCATAGACTGCCTTGGGGAGTTTTTCCGGGGTCCAGATGATGCAATGGCGGCGGTCGTCTTCCTCGAGGACCACGGGCATGCGTTCGTTGGAGAAGAACACCATATTGACGTGGTTGCGCTCCTCGTAAGCGTCGACACCTTTGGAATTGATGAGGATCCACTCGTTGGTAACGATCTCTTTGAGCTTGTTTTCAATATAGGAGTCGGATCGGTTAACCACTTCGTCGACAATAATAAAAAGCTTTTTCGAGGCCCAGTCGTTGAATTTGTCCTCCACGGCCGACTGGTCGATGATGCGGCCGTAGCGGCCGTAAATCTGCATGATGCACTCGAAAAATAGGTTTTTGCCGGTGCCCTGGGGACCGTGGATAACCAGGGCCGTTCGCATTTTTGCGCCTGGGTTTTGAATGGGATAGGCCAGCCACTTGAGCACCCAGTCGAGCAGTTCATCGCTACTATGATTCTCACGGCTGCATAGATGATCGAGCAGTTTAAGAAGAGACTGGCAGTTGCCCGCTTTCGGCTGCGTTGGCCAATCTGTGATTGGCTCATTTATCCATGATTCGAGTTTTTTATTAGTGTTCATTGGTTTCCTCCAGCAATTTTTTTCCGAGACAATTGGACACGGCCAGGCACGGCTTCCCTCCACCACTCTGGTTGCTTTTCATCGGCGGCGGTGTAGTTCCACATCAGCGGAGCGATATCTTCATCCTCCATGGAGACGCCTGAGCGCACAGGACTAAGGAATCCCCAAACCTGCCCCGGTTGCCTTCTCCCGCAAGCGAATAAGGTCCAGGCCTCACCGCCGTTCACCTCGTGGCGATGAAATAGGCCGCGAGCATTCCCAACACGGCGAAACCGGAACGGTTTGAGAGAGATCCTTTTCACGAGATAGCCAGGACCTATATAAAAGTTGAAACATTTCACGCTGGCGTTGGAATTTACTGCGGATGGAGCTAACCAGGGCAGGTTCAGGCAGTCTTCCACCAACCCCCGGGTCAGCGGAAGCGATATATGCCATTCCCAGGGATGATTATGAAGCCGCCCTTGTTCGGACGGTCCTACGAAACGGTGAAGGTAAAGCTCAACGCCGAACACACGGCAAATGAAGTACCGCTCCAAAAAATGATCGCCCTTGCCCGTGCCGCCGATGAGGCGCGCAGGCAGGTAGCCGCTGAGCCAAAATAAAAACTTTTTCACGCTTTAATTTCTCCTTTGAATTGCCGCCGGTAGCGGGGGAACTTAACCACGTTGGCATTTGTTTGGCTGGCCTTGATGATGTCCCTGGCGATGCGGTTAAGTGCGGTATCTGGCCACTGGCTAAAATCATCCAGCCGGACAAATGATTCTGCTCCCGTGCAGGTGGTCAGCACTCTTCTCGAGGGGAGGGTGCGCATAGTGATATGGGTGATCATTGTTCAGTCTCCAATTGTTGTGCCGATACCCTGGTATCCCAGGATCTTTCCGCTTCTCCACAAAAAGGGCAGTTTTTCATCCCACCCCCAGCTCATCCAAACGATAGCCATTCACCGGATCGTGAAGGTCTTCCACCTTTTGGTCCGGTTCTTCGTTATCCGTCATGATCTCGTGCAATTGGCCCAAGATGTAATAACCAAAAAGAGTGGGATTGGCAGCCAGTTCGGCGAGCTGCTCGATATGCAGATGGGCTAGCGCATCGCGTGCTAGGACGGGCTTTTCCCACATCCATTGCTGGAGATTACGGGCTTCGTGGTAGGGCGCTAGGCGGGACTGCTGTGCTTGCAACTCGGCGCATTTCTTGGCCAGGTGAACGGCGCAGTAGGAATCTTCCAGGAGATGGAAGTTTCTCTTCCTGGCTTCCGTGATTCCCTCGGAGAGGAATTGCTGTATGTGTTCGTTGTTTGTCATTTGGCGAATTCCTCCCACATCCATTCGCTTAACCCGCGTCCTGCGATCAAATCCACAAACCAGAAGTAGCAGTCGGAACCAAAATCGACTGCTGCAAATACCATGATTGCTGTGAACAGGAACCACAGCGTTAAAGACACGTCTTCTCTATCCATCATCGTTCTCCTTTTTTAAGCACGCTACCGCCGGGCAGCTGCCTTTAGTGGGTGCCCTCAATGTCCCTTGTGGGGGTATTTGTGGGCCGATGGAGAAAGTAAAGCATGACTTTATATTTTTAGTCAAGTATTACTTTACTAGTAAATAAAATGGTGGATTACGTTTGATAAAACTGTAGTAGTTGTGTGTTCACCGACTTCCGTGTCGGAAAAGAAAAGAGGAATTGGGGGATTAGGGGAGGTAGAAAGTGGTTGCCGCCTTGAAGTATTTATACATTGTAAATACACTATAAAAATGAACTACGAGTGGGATGAGAAGAAGCGCGCGGCTAATTTGGAAAAGCATGGCCTAGATTTCCTGAGCGCCATCGAAGTTCTGGAGAGTGCAGAGCTTCTTGTAGTACGTGATAACCGCAAGGACTACGGCGAGGAGCGGCTTATTGCCTATGGCTGCTTGAATAATAGAGTTTATGTCGTGGTCTACGTACAGCGCAGGCCGAAGGTGGTGCGCCTCATCTCCTTCCGCAAAGCCAATCGCAGAGAGGTAATGTTTTATGAAACGGCCCTATCCAGAGGAACCTGATGTAGTGAGGTATACCGAAGAGGAAATCAAAGAGATGATCGCGCGCGGGGAAGATCGGACCGACTGGGATCGAGTGAAGAAGATGCGCGACGAGGATATCGCCATTGATGAGGATTCCCCGGAAATCACTGAAGAGATGATGGCGCACGCCGAAGTTATCCGCCGCCCCAAGGAAATTGTGACGCTACGCCTGGATGCCGAGGTGCTGGAGTGGTTTAAAGCCCAAGGGAAGGGTTACCAGACGCGCATCAACGCGGTGCTGAAGGCGTATATGAAAGCACGCGAGGAACGGCGGTAACGGGTTATTGGGCCTGGCCTAACTGATGCTCCTTTGACATTCCCTTTTTTAGGGAGATGATGATTTATTCTAGCAGAGCCACTATCTTTTTTGGATGGTGCTTTACCGCCGCTTTGTGGTTTCTTATTGGTCACCAAATACCTCCCTAATTTATAAATACCCACGCTCCCTAGCAGGGGGGCATACCCCTTACTGGTGCTCTCTCTTGGCGTACATGATTAATTCATGGTCAAGTTGCCGGAGAGCGCCCAAAGCAAAGTGAGGGTCTTGCCCGGCATATCCAGACCAGCCTTTAGTAACCCGTCGCCCTCTCATAACTCCCACAAAAGCAACTCCTATAAGCTGCCCTTTTTGTGCATCTTCTAGGAGTTTTTTTAAAGTGTCTACTGTCCCCGCAGAGATATGATTACTTTGTGGGGCCATCGTCTCCATCATCTCTTTTTTTTATCTCGTCCCTAAAAAAATCTTCTATAGATTCACCGGGGCCTAGGATCACGCCTTTATCTTTTCTTCGATCTAATCCACTCCTGCGCTCGAAATCCACTTCTTGGACATTCCGCCGGCGCTCCTTACCGCTACGGCGTTCCTGGGAGGCATTGGGTTTAGAGGATTTCTTTTTCGTTAGCCTTTGATCCTGTTCGTATTTGCTTTTTAGCTCGAAGTAGAGTTCCTCGTTCTTTCGCTTCGCCTCCCGCATAGACTCCAGAAAATCCTTTTGTTGCCTATCCGTTAGGCTTTCGAAAAGGTTCAGGACCTCTCTCTGTTGAGGGGTTAACAGCGATTCAGTATCTGAAAGCCTCATAGATCCTTGGCCGGTCAGTAGCCAATCAATTGATATGCCTAACGCTGCCCTAATACCTGGAAGTCTATCTCTAGCAATTTTTCCTGTTTTCAGCCACCCACCTATTGCTTGCAAAGACATATCAAGATTAGTCGCAAGCTTGGCATTCGAGACGCCGGTCTCGTCCATCGCCTGGCGGAGTCGTTTGGCTACATCTTTGTCATCAAGCATAACTTGATTATTCAGGTTGTATACATTTTCTCCAAGCAAACTGGGATTGACCTTTTGATAAAGTTGTGCTTTATTAAATGGCATTATGAAAACTCCACTTGATATTTCTATTGAAATCCTCGGAAGCCAGGCGGCCTTAGCGCGTGAAGTTGGAGTCACCCTCCAGGCTGTGAATCAATGGGTTAAAAAAGGGAGAGTCCCTCCAGGGCGGGCCATCGCAATCGAGCAGGCCACCAAACGCCGTGTCACTCGTTATGAACTCAGGCCCGACATCTTCGGAGAAAAAGAAAGCGCCGCCGCATGACTGTCTCCTGCCAACATTGCCTCCATGCCAAGCCTTGGTTCGTCCATGGCGGAATTTCCGTGGAATGCCTGGCCAAAGGCGAGCGGGGCTATGCCTGGGACATTGAGCGGCAGTGCGGGCAATTTGAAAGAAAGCCATCGGATTCTCCTGGTAAGTCACATGCACGGATTAAAGCGCATGGTTGGGGGGGATGACAGGGGATCGCGCGGGATTTTTAACCGAGGCGGATTTGCTGCGGCGGATCGCCATGACTCGGCAAAACGTCATCTCGGAGCGCACGGGCTTGAGCGACAGCCAAGTCAACCGGATCGTTTCCGGTCAATCGGGGCTGACCTTGGGCAAAGTGGTGCCCTTTCTCCACGCCATCGGCTACGAGGTTATCGAAAGAGAAGGGGATAGGGTCAGCGTGCCCAGGGAGGAATACGAAGCCATACGTATTTTGGCAAGGAAGGCCTTGGGATGAACAGATTACAGCACCGCCATAACCTCGGGGCGGCAATGCCGAGGCGTATCACCGGGACCGTTTGGGCCGGGAGTTTCCTGATCCGGCCCGTTTTTTTGGAGGGTTACCCATGCTAGCGGAACATCGCCCCGCTAACCCGTCGATCTACGGCAACGACTTTATGCGCCATGTGGGCTACACCACCTGCAAGCAATGGCAGGAAGGGATGTGGCGAGAGGAAATCCCGGCCAGTGCTGAACCCCCCGCAGGATGGGAGGCTTCCTACGCCTTAGGACCCAACCTCAACGATCTCGCACGCCGGGAGTTTGCCGACGGCTGGGACAAGCGCCTGGAAGAGACCCAGGACTGTCGTCGGCCCGTACAAGCAGCAAGGGACCGAGAGGGAAAACGAATTTTATTGGCGCTGCTTCTGGGCTGCGTCTTGTGTTGGATAGCCGTTTTCAAGCTGATTTTTTAAGCCATGGAGATCACCGAAGACGACAAAGAGTTTTTCGAGGAGCGGGCCGCAATCATGGAATACGAGGGAGGGTTATCCAGAGAAGAAGCTGAGAGAGAGGCTAGGAAACTGATGAGGCGAAGAATTCAACGGCGCGCCTACCTGATCGATGAAGCGAAACAAGAGGATTAAACGTGGGCAATATCGGAATACAAGAAGCGATTTTTGAACAGCTAGAGCTGTGGGGCATAAAAGCGATCACCGTTATCGTCTTGGTTGGGCTTGGCGTGATGCTTTGGAAATTATGGCGCGACGAATAATCCAACCGGCCCACTGTAACCCTTTCCCCCTGGGGAATCCTAACCGGCTGCGCCTGCATCAGTTGAAACACGGTTCAGAAAAAACCGGTCAATGGGTCCTCCTGACGGGCCTGAGCAAGGGTACTAAGAGGCTCGGTTTTTGGGTAAATAGCACGGCTCAAAATCAATAATCAATATGCTACAGAATTACGATAGCGTCCTGGCGCAATTGCGCGACGCCGGATTAATCATCCGGCACCTGGATACCTCCGGGCGGTTCAAACGCTGCAAGGTGGAAGGGGATCGAGAGAAGCGGGGCTGGTAC
Organism: Nitrosococcus halophilus Nc 4; assembly: GCF_000024725.1. Classification (NCBI taxonomy): domain Bacteria; kingdom Pseudomonadati; phylum Pseudomonadota; class Gammaproteobacteria; order Chromatiales; family Chromatiaceae; genus Nitrosococcus; species Nitrosococcus halophilus. The sequence goes on from NC_013960.1 coordinate 970,859, forward strand.
ATCCTGCATGAAATATCCGGAGATTCCGGACCGTTGATTGTGGGCTCCTTTGGGATTTGGCGGGGGAATGATAACAACGCCCAGAAGATCCAGATCGAGCGCTCCGAGATTTCTGAGCAGCAGCAAAAAGCGTTGGCGGAACGGATCCGGGCGGATCGGAAAAAGGCGGAAGCGGCACGCCGACGGGAAGCCGAACGGGCCGCACTGCGAGCCCAGAAAATGTGGGCCAAGTGTTTGCCCACCGACCAGAGCGGCACCCAGGATTACCTGAGCCGCAAAGGCATCCAAGCCCACGGTGTGCGGTTCACGCCGAGCGGCGCCCTGGTGATCCCGATGATGGATATTGCCGGGCGGATTCATGGCTTGCAGTTCATTCTCAGCCGCCAGGCCCACGCCAAGCGGATCGACAAATTCCAGCGAGACAAAGAATACTGGCCCCCTGGGTTACAGAAGCAAGGCCATTTTTTTCAGGTCGGCGGGGTGCCCAATGGCGTGGGGGTCATCGTCGAGGGCTACGCCACCGGCGCATCGATCTATGAAGCCACCGGCTTGCCGGTCTTCGTCGCCTTCGATGCCCACAACCTCCAGCCGGTCGCCCTGGCGCTGGCCAAGCGCTACAAAACCGTCAAATGGCTCATCGCCGCGGATGACGACAATTTCCAGAAATGCCGGGAGTGCAAGCTGCCGGTCAAAGTTTCGGACGGCGACGACTGCCCCCATTGCGGCGAGCCCCATGGGAAGAAAAACGCCGGTGTCGATGCCGCCTACGCCACCGCCCTGGCGATTGACGGCGCGGTGGCGGTCCCTCGTTTTGAAGACCAAGAAGGCCGCTGGCAGGCCTTCGAAAAACGCGGCAAGAAAACCACCGACTTCAACGATCTCCACCTGGCCGAAGGCCTCCAGTCTGTTCGCCGGCAAATCGAGGAAATCATCGAGTCACGCAAATGGCGGCAACGCATTGCCGGGCCCGCGCGCAGCGGCGACGAATCGCCGGGGGAAGAGGGGACTCTGGTTCCCGTTCAAGGTTTGGACGAACTCCTAGACCGGTTTTCCATGGTTTATGGCCATGGGGGCACGGCCTTCGATCACCGGGAACATATGCTTGTGGCCATGTCCGACGTTCGGGATCTGTGCATCCGCCGGGAACTCTACCGGGCCTGGATGGAGCATCCAGATCGCAAAATCGTGCGGGTGGACGAAGTAGGATTTGACCCGGCGGGCCGAGACACGCAAATCAAATGCAATCTTTGGGAGGGTTGGCCGACAGAGCCGAAAGCGGGCAATTGCCAGTCTCTTCTGGAGCTCCTCGAGTACATGTGTGGCCGGGAAAACCAGAACTCTCAGGCGCTGCTTGATTGGGTGCTGAAATGGCTGGCCTATCCCATTCAAAACCCAGGCGCAAAAATGCGAACGGCCCTGGTTATCCACGGTCCCCAGGGCACCGGCAAAAACCTATTTTTCGAGTGCATCATGCAAATTTACGGCCGCTACGGCCGCATCATCGACCAGTCGGCGGTGGAAGATAAATTCAACGACTGGGCCTCGAAAAAGCTCTTTCTCATCGCCGACGAAGTGATCGCCCGCTCCGAACTCTTCCACATCAAAAACAAACTCAAGGGGCTCATTACGGGAGAATGGATTCGCATCAATCCCAAAAACATCGGCGCGTACGAGGAACGCAACCATGTCAACATGGTGTTCCTCTCGAACGAGCGCATGCCCGTGGTCCTCGAGGAAGACGACCGCCGCCATTGCATCATCTGGACCCCGGAAAAGCTCCCCAAGGCAGTCTATGACGAAGTGGCGGCGGAAATCCGCGACGGCGGCGTCGAGGCGCTCCATCACTATCTGCTCAATCTGGATCTCACCGGCTTCAACGAACACACCCGGCCGCCCCACACCGAGGCCAAGCAGGAACTCATCGAGCTGTCCATGGATACCTGCACCGAGTTCTACCACGATCTTGCAGACGGGGAGTTCGGCGACCTTCATCAATGGCCGGTGCTGTCCGACGACCTGTTCGACCTCTACCGGTCCTGGTGCTCCCTCCGGGGACACCGATCCCCGGCCAGCCAAAGGCGGTTCAATGACATCCTGATACGCAAGCACGGCGCCCAAAAGCTTCGCAAGCAGATCATGACTCCCGCTGGGCGCAGCAATCAAAGGACTTTTTTGATCTTCAGGGACGCGGTTGATAAGCCCCCCGATGAGAGCGAGGCCGTTTGGTATGGCCGATGTGTGGAGAAGGTCCGGTACTTGATTTCCGATTGGAAGGAGTCCAGACCATTCCGTGTCGTCAAATAAATGAAACTTTATAACAAAGTAGTAGGAATAGTAGGGTTCGCAGCAGGAACAGTAGCAGGGTTTTTTGATGGAAATATTCAGCACAATCAGAAACTTATTAAAAGTAGTAGGAATAGTGGGGCTCTACGTGCGCGGGCGCGTGAGAAAAGAAAAATTTCTTCCGGTATTAACCGATATAAATTTCTCCCGCGCGTAAGACCCCTCTATTCCCACTATTCCTACTACTGTATTGATTTTTAAATAATTTTGACCAAAAAAACCCTACTACTGTTCCCGCTACTGATCAATAAACCCAACTATTTAGAAAAAAGAGGAAAAATCATGGCCGATACGGCAGATAAAGCCAGCGATTGGGAAACCAGAGAACGAGAAGCCAGCCTCCAGGCCATCCGGCGGGCCGCCGCGGCGATACCCCCCGGCAAGCCCGGCGATTGCGAGACCTGTGGCGAATACTCCCCTCGACTGGTGGGGGGCATATGTGCGCCCTGCCGAGACTTTTTGGCGATGACAAAGGGGTAACAAATAGTGACTCCCTGACGGCAATCAAGAAATCACCATACCCATGATGACCGAAGAAAAACTCACCCTCACCGAATTCGCCCGGCGGGCCGGTTTCCGGCCAAGCTACGCCTCCCAGCTCAAGCGCAACGGCCGGCTGGTGATGGACGGGCGCAAGGTCCTCTTCCGCGCCTCCCTGGAGCGGATTGAAGAGACCCGAGACCCCTCCAAAATCACCCCCAAGCCGGCCAGCGGCATCCCGACCCCGGAAGCCCAGGCCATTCGGGAGGGGATGGCGGCCAAGGCCGCGGTGGAAAGACCGCCCCAGACCGTCCAGGCGTCGTTTTCAGGCGATGACTCCGATAGGGAAGGGCAAGACGACCTAGAGGACACCAGCGACGCCCCTGTGGGCTACCAAGCCGCCCGGGCCAAGCGCGAACACTTCAACGCCGAAATGGCCCGGCTGGAATACGAAAAGGCCATCGGTCAACTGGTGGAAATCGACCTGGTGCGGGAAGTCATTCTCAACGCCACCACCACCTTCCGCGCCAAGCTCGAACAAATGGCCGAAAACATCGCCGGCCGGGTTCAGGCCGCCCCGGATGAAGCCGAGGGGAGGGCAGTGGTGATGGAGGAAGTCGAACACGCCCTGGGGGATTTGTCACGGGCGTTTGAGAAGCTGGCTAGGGATGGGGGGCAGTAGATGGGTATGTTATTAACCAACCCCTCCCTGCATTTGACAGTCGCGCCCGCTCGGGCCTATATTGACCCTGCCGCGGCAAAATCCGTGGCCGGGATTGACAGCCCGAAAGACCATGAGGCGCAAACGCGCCGCCAACATCCGTTGGGTGCGTTTTTTTATGCCCGCAAGATTATCTATGGCGGGCCATTTCGGGAGACCTTCGGGTCTGCCGGTGTCCTTGTGGGCCGGTCTGTCAACCCGTTATGGCCCGTCACCCTATTGACAGGGGGTGATGGCTCCAAAACTAACCGCAAGGAGTCCATCATGACACCTATCACTCAAGGCACCACTGCGCCTGCCGTTTTTCAGTTCCAACAATCCTATCCCGTCCGCGTCATCGTCCTCGAGGGAGAACCCTGGTTCTGCCTGCGTGATGTGTGCGACGTATTGGAGATTAAGCAGCCAACAAAGGTCGTTTCTACCCAGCTAAATGAGGATGGGGTGAATAAAATTCACGTCACCGATTCGCTAGGAAGAAACCAAGAAACATGGTTTATCTCCGAACCCAACCTCTACCGGGTCATTTTCCGCAGCAACAAAAAAGAAGCCCGCCAGTTTCAAGACTGGGTCTTTGAAGAAGTCCTCCCGGCCATCCGCAAAACGGGCCGATACGACGCCCACGACTTTGAACCCGAACCCCGCCTCTCTTCCGCCCAACGCCTTGAATTGGATCAAGCGATCAAACACGCCCTTACAGGTCTTTGGGACGAATGCAGCGACGAAACGGGCAGGCAGTGGGCCTGTAATCGGCTTCGAGTCATGCTTCATCTTCGCCGCATCGAGGACATGCATCCCGACCAACTGCCCTTGGCGTTCGCGGAGCTGGAGCGGCTGAAGGAGGACCTCAGCGCTTTTTTTGAGTACCGGGCAAAGGAGCGGCGCTTTCTTTGCCGAGAGATCATCGGCGCGGGCACGCCTTGGACGCCTCACCTGACTAAGCAATTGATGGCGGAGTTGAAGCAAACCGTCCCGCCCCGCCCGGATTGGCTGGAAATGCGCAAGAAACTGCTGAATCAGGATTAGATTAGGAAATGGAGTAGTGAATAGCTACCCCACTTCACGCGAATCTACAAAGTTAAGTTCAACTGAGGTCGTTATGACCATAGTTGCTGGGGAAAAAGGTAGAAAAAAATGAACGACTTAATTCCTTTCAATTTTGATGGACATGATATCCGTGTGGTGATGATTGATGGCGAGCCTTGGTTTGTCGCCAAGGATTTGTGTGATGTACTGGAAATTGGAAATCCATCTGAAGCCATGAAGCGTTTGGACGATGATGAAAAAATGACCCTCAGTAATACTGAGGGTCAAAAAATTAATACCGAGAGCCATTCTGGTAAACGTGGTGGTGCGCAGTTTTTTAACGTGGTAAATGAATCTGGGGTATACAACCTAATATTCGCCAGCAGAAAACCAGAAGCAAGACGTTTCAGACGCTGGGTCACTTCCGAACTTCTGCCCACCCTCCGCAAAACCGGCCACTACGCCATGCTCGGCGCTGAACCGAGCGGACCCCGCGTTCCCGCCCACGAGGCCGACAAACTAGTCGCGGCGGATCGGGTCTTCCGGGCCATGCTGCGCGCGGGCCGCGCGGCGGGCTTGCCGACGCCGACGGCTTTGAAGCGGGCCAACCTGGAAGTCGTTCGCCAGACCGGCATCGACATCCTAGAGAAAACCGGCTGTGTCACGGGAGACGACGTTCAAGGCCCGGATTGGAGCGAGCACAGCAGCGCCTTCCAATTCGTTCGGGCCTTGACCCAGGGGGAATTCTCGTCGCTCCACGAATACCCGATGAGATCCCAGGACCTGTTCGAGTTCTACCGGGACTGGTGCAAATCCTCCCAGCGCTGGCCGGAATCGCAACGCGCCTTGAACGCGGCCATGGTCGGCTACGGGCTGGCGCGCCGGGTGCGCGCAAAGATGATGGATCTGGAAACCGGAGAATATGGCAATCAGCAAAGGGTCTTCGTCCTTCCTGGAATAGACGTGCCCCATTCCGGGATTTCGAAATGGTATAGCTATTGGTCGGAGCAAGCCCTGTCCGTCATGGATAGCCTACGCCACCAATGGGTCAACGCCTAACATGACTCCATCCGCCAACCGTCAAGGAAAACTTGACGCTTCACCCCTCTACTCAGCCTTCGCCCGGGGCATTGCCCCCCGGCGCAAAATCAGCGTCTCCCAATGGGCGGACGGCCACCGGGTGCTGTCCACCAAGGAAAGCGCCGAGCCGGGACGCTGGCGGACCTCGCGGAACGGGCTGCTGCGCGAGCCCATGGACTGCTTCTCGGCCCGCTCGCCGGTTCAGGAAGTCGTGCTCAAATTCCCCATCCAGTTCGGCAAATCGAGCGTGGCCCAAAACGTCCTCGGCTACGCCATGACCGAACGGCCCGGCCCCATCATGGTCGCCCTGCCGGCGGAAGTCTCCATGAACAAATGGATCGTGCAAAAGCTCAATCCCATGCTGGAGTCCACCACCGTCCTGCAGGACGTGCTCACCAGCACCGCCAGTCGGGACGGGGCCAATCGCCGGGAATTCAAGGAATTCGCCGGCGGCCAGCTCTACCTGGAACACGCCGGCAGCCCCGCCCGGCTCAAGTCCACCAGCGTCAAGCTGCTCATCGTCGACGAGCTGGACGAATTCGCCGCCAATCTCAAGGGCGGCGACGATCCCGTCGCCCTCCTGGAAGGGCGGGTCTCCGCCTTTATCTCCGTCGCCAAGCAACTTTACATCGGCACGCCGACCATTTTAGGGCTCTCCCGGATTGACGAAAAATACCAAGACAGCGACCAGCGCCGCCCCTACGTGCCGTGCCCCCACTGCGGCCACCAGCAGCCCCTGGAGTGGAAGGGTCTGCAATGGCTCATCGACGAGACCAAGAAAAAGATTATCAGCGTCGCCTACGTCTGCCGGGACTGTGGCGCGCTCATCGACGAAAGCCACAAGCCCCAAATGCTGGCCAACGCCCGTTGGGTCCCAGAAAATCCCGGCCACTGGCGGCGGGGCTATACCGCCAATTGCCTCTACTATCCCGTGGGCCTCGGCCCCAACTGGAAGCAACTGGCCCAGAACTGGCTGGAAGTCCAGGACGATCCCGCCCGGCTCAAAACCTTCGTCAACGACCGCCTGGCCGAAACCTGGGAAGATCCCACCACCCGCCTGCTCCGTCACAACGCCATCGCCGAGCGGGCCCAACCCTACCCCCTGCGCACGGCCCCCGAGGGCGTCCTGGCGGTCACCGCCGGGGTGGACACCCAAGACAACCGCCTGGAAGCGGTCATCATCGGCTGGGGCCGCAAAATGCGCTTCTGGGTGCTGGATTACGCCGTCCTCTACGGCGATCCGGCGGAGGAGGGCGTCTGGACCGCTCTGACCGATCTGCTCAACCGGCCCCTCCAACACGAAAACGGCGCGCTTCTTCAGGTGCTGGCCACCGCCATCGACATGGGCGGCCACCGCACCGAAGCGGTCAAGTCCTACGTCCGGGACCGGCGCATCGCCCGCCCCATGGCCATCAAAGGGGCCAGCGCCAACACCGCCCCGATCCTGGGCAAGCCCACCATGGCCGACGTGGATTGGCGGGGCCGCTACGACAAGCGAGGGGTGATGATTTACCAAGTGGGCACCGTGGCCGCCAAACACTGGCTTTATGCCCGCCTGTCCCGAGATACCGAGAAGGAACCGGAGCAACGCCTTTGCCATTTCTCCAGCGAACTGCCGCCGGAGTTCTTCCCCGGCCTCACCGCCGAGACCTACAACCCGGCCAAAAACCGTTTTGAACTGAAGCGCAACGTGAGGAACGAACCGCTTGATACCACAATTTATTCATTCGCCGCCGCCCACCATCCGGAACTTCGTCTCCACCGGGCCACCCACGCCGACTGGGATCGCTACCAGCGGCTCATCCAGGCCCAGCAGGGTAAAAACAAAGTCGAGAGCAGGAACCCCACGCCAACCCAGCCGACCCAGCGGCCCAGAAGATCCGCGCCCCGTCCGGTGACACCTTCGCTGGGGAACTCCGATTGGAACAGCAAACTTTAGGACATCGAATGAAAAGCGAATCGCAACGGATACTGAAAGAGGCTTTTGAAAATATCGACAACCGCGCCGCTGAACGTGATACCGAGCAGGAGCGCAGCATGGCCAGGGCGGTCGCGCTTTTCAACGCGTATTCCGGCAAGGATTTGACAGAGACCGAAGGCTGGATGTTCATGTGCTGCCTCAAGATGTCAAGGTCAAGGGCAGGCAGTTTTAATCGGGATGACTACGTGGATTTGGCGTCTTATGCGGCGCTGGCAGGGGAATGCGAGCAAGAAAAACATTCAGACTAATCGGCAATTCCAACAAACACAGGAAAGCCCATGAGGACCGACAACACCCAAGACGACGCCGCCGTGGAGCTGCGAAACATCCTCACCGCCGCCATCGGTCAGGCCTTCGACATGAACGAGAACGTGGCCCTGCCCCTGGCTGAGCGGATCGCCGAGCATTTGTTCACCCTCGCGGGGGGTAGCAAGCTGTACGTGCCTAAGCTAGACCGGCAGCAGCGCAATGCCGCCATTCTGGAACAGTTTAATGGCCGTAATGCCGCCGAGCTGTGTGGCCGGTATGGGATTTCTAAAGCCCAGTTCTATCGGATTTTGGGGTAGGCGGGCGTTGAGAGGTATCTGCCAACATGGAACCTTTTTCGTTGTTTCTCTCTCAGAAAATAGGTTTGAGATCGATATATAGATAGTTGGGGCCTATTTTAGGCCCGTAATAGGGCCATAAAATGGCCCGATATTTGCCCAATTGACATTTGTAGGCTTAAGTGACTTAAATAGCATTGTGGCATAGTAGCTGCATGTTACCCACGGGTGTGGGGATGAACCAGCAATAGAAGGCTGCCTATTCTAAGCTATTGAGATATTAGGAGATGGGAAATGGGAGTGAAAAGTTATGAGTGTCAAAACAACGGTTTTTGGTGGAATCCACCTCTCAGGTGAGGATGCAGAAAAGTTTGAGCGACAAGTAACCTATGGTCGTCCTAAAAAAGCTGCAAAAGAAGGATATGAGCGAGGAAAACTCCTTGTAGAAGAATATTCCAAGAAGGGTTATTCAACAATAACCCCACGGAAAAAATAGCTGGCAGCAGAATATTTAGAATAAAGAATTGTCAGATAATATACCGGAACTAATACTTAGACCTATAAAGCCCGAGGATAAACCCTCGGGCTTTTCTCTTGGCTCAGAAGAAGCCGCTCCACTAAAGGCGTTTCTTCGGAAAGATGCGAAGGTATACCATTCAGAGAATATCTCAAAAACTTTCGTATTGGTTGAAGCAATCCCCCAACCACGTATCAAAGGCTATTTGACGCTCGTTTGTAGCGAGATTTCCCATGAAGGTTGCATTGAACTCCAAGAGTGCCCACAGGCAAGTAAATATAATTATCCTGCTATAAAGTTAGCTCGCCTTGCCATACATAAAGACATTCAAGGGGCGGGATATGGTAGAGGCATGATTGACTGGTGCATAGCGCATGTGACTGAAAATATAATGCCCCATACCGGTTGCCGCTTTCTGGTGGTTGACTCAAAGCCTTCTGCCGTTAAGTTTTATGAGCGGTCCGGGTTTACGATACTGGATACATCGGGTAATCGTAGTAGCCCCTCCCCGGTCATGTATATCGATTTGCATAAGGTTAAAAGCAGTATTTAATTGACAACCTTTACCCTTTCGGCAACTCTAATCCTTTAAGGGGTTTGCGAGGTGGTTTTGTGATGACGGTCATTGTCCAAGAGGTGTACACGGCTTTCAAGGAAGCGGGGGTCAGCGAGGAAAGCGCCCGAAGCGCGGCGGAGGCGCTTACCGGCTATGGCGACAGGTTCCATGATTTGGAGCGGGAGATGGACCGCCGTTTCAACGAAGTGGATCAGCGCTTCAATGAGATAACGCGGGAAATGGACCGCCGGTTTAATGAGGTCGATCACCGCTTCAATGAGGTGGATCAGCGCTTTAATCGTGTGGATGTGGAGTTCGAAAAATCTAAAGGGGTGCAACGGCTGCTCCAGTGGATGCTGGGCTTTAACCTGGCGTTGACGGCCGCCGTGCTGTTTTTGCTGCTTAGGTCAGGGATTTAGTTTTTGAGTTGACAGCTCCCTGCTTGCAACCAGTTTGGGGTGTAGTGGCGCGGGCACACCTTGGACTCTGCATAGGTAAAGGGTCTAGCCTTATTCAGTGCTTCTTTGGGGGCTGGCTTTTAGTTAGCAATAGACAAGACCTAATTCCTAGACGTTTAACCCATTTTTAATATAGATGCTTCCTTCACTTGTTAAACTGCCATAGGCAAAGCGGAAGTTGCCTTATCAGAAATTTCGAGCGTGTCTGGATAAATAAGAATCTCTTTCCCTCTACGACGCTTGTAAGCACTATAACTTAGGTAAAACTCCTTCTGCCTCATACTTGAGTAAAGGTGTCGGATAGATTCGACATCATCATACGTCATGATCCATGGAAATTGCGCCTGTAATTCTAGATATTGAGCAAGCAATCTATGATCCTCGTGAGAAAACCTATTCATGTACAGTTTAGCCCCCTTAACGTAGTAAGGAGGATCCAAGTAAATGAATAGCCTTCCGCTCGCTCTCACTCTCTTACCGATACCCTTTAACAACTCGATTCCATCTTTCTCATAAATATTAATCCTTTCAGAGTACATTCCTATTCTTCTAATTCTTCGCGCGAGTGTATCACGATTAAACCTGGCATCAATCTTGTAGTCTCCTGATTGCTTGTAGCCCCCAATTGGCCCGCCATTATGGATAATTCCGGAACGAGTTGTTCTGTTTAAGTAAAACGTTGCGAATCCAAGGCTAAGTTTATCTTTGCAATCACAAGCTTCGTATATTTTTCTTTGTCGCCGCCACTCTCTAACACTCAACTCTGCATCATAAATAAGGCTAATAAAATGATCATTGTATTCAGTCACAGCTCGCCAAAAAGATGAGATTCTAGGATCCGCATCGTTTATCGTTATTGACTCAACATATCCTTCAAAAAGCAAGCGAAGTGCTGCGCCCCCACCACCAGCATATGGCTCTATATAATGAGGCTCAATTAATTCATTGCTTCTCATAACTTCAATCAAAAAAGAGGAAAGAGCAGCCTTTCCACCAGGATAGCGCAATGGACTATAATGTTCTGCCATATCTGTTCTTAAGAATTATTCTTATTAATTTAATATGATTTCTAACATTGGTTCCGCTCGTTGCCAAAGTACTCTTAAATCTCCTTCCGTCGGAGTAACATAAGGATTATGTGTAAACTCATTAAAGCCATCAATGGTAATAAAATACAAAGTATCCCTAGATGCCAGCGATCTAACAGATTTATAACCATCAGCCGTCATTCCAGGGAAAATGCGCTTATCGACCGCATAGCTGATCATATCCCTTAATCGGGGTGTCCAGTCTGGATTACGAGTGCGCTGCTTTCCATTTTTATCAAAATGATTGCAAACTGCTTTCGCATGACCCTCTTTCTTTATATACTCCCACAATGCTATATCAATTAAAACTCGGAGCATCACTCCAGTGGAATTTCTTTGTTCTATGATCTTAAAAGATTTTATCTCCTTGAAGAGCGTGCTGATCTTGCTATTTCTAGATCTACATACAAACCCACGAGGCACAACTGAAGGAGACGGCTTCGGAGAGTACTTCCTCTGCGCGGCAGATCTTTTTGTCCCAGCATCAGGTACAATAAAGTCATCTTTCCTTCCCAAAAATTCATCTGGATCAAAAGAGCCCCGCTTATTCGTTTTCGGAAGTTTTTCCTCTACCTCCTTAATATAACCTTTGAACCCGGATTCATCATTTATCTTCCGAGTCATCCCTTTTGTTGTCGCTACATCTGACACAACTTGGGAAAGAACTGCCTTAAACCTATCTGGATGAACAATTCCCCGAAAGCCTTTTTCATCATTGAGTTCTATACCAAGAAACTTTCTTCCTACCTGCGACTCTATAAACCGTTCCAAGGTGGTTAATGGAAACCTTGGATCTTCTATCTTTTGACGGATTTCTGCATCCAGGTCAAGCGATAAGGCAATTCGATGAAGTTTCTCAGAACGCAGAAAATTTCGAACCTGTGCCAATGAAACACCTATTCTTTCAGAAATTTCTAACGGAGTGAGTCCTTCCTCAACTAGCTCATAATAAAATCGAGCTTGTTGAAGAGAAGACCACTTACGTTTGGCATCTCCAGTATGCAGTGCAGCGATTATAGGCACTGCTGACAGCCTATCTGGGACAATTGCAACATCAATTCTCTCTAGCTCTGATAGGTCAGTCTCGGAGGACAGCTTGCGAAAGTAGTTGACCTGTGTGTCAGTAGGGGCTAGTTCAGGCTTCAACAGCAATTTTATTGCTGCAAGGCGTCGATTACCTTCCAGAACAGTAAATCGCGGTCCGTTCGAGACTACTACCAGGCGTTCGTTCGCAAATAATCCTAGCTTAGCTATAGAAGATGCTAGGCTTTTAACGTTTTCATGGGCAAGTAGCTCTTGTAGAAGCTGCCTCTGGTTATCCGAACGCCTATCGGAAGGAATTCTAGTGTTCTTCGGATCAAGCAGAAGACTTCCTACTTTTACTTGAGCTGATTTGGTTTCAACCGCCACATCGCCTCTCTTTTTTATGTGATATTCAATACTGCTTAAGCGAGCTATAGTCACCTATCGGCATCCTATTCTTGTCCTTAACCCTCCAAGGCAGTTGACAACCCGCTCCCCTTCCGCTACCGTTAATTTAGGTGCTGAACACACCTCACAGGCGGCTAACCGCACCCGTCAGACTTGCGGTTTTTTTGTGCCCACAGATTATCGAGTACTTATGGCCGGGTGGCGCGCAGCTATACAAGACCCGAAAGGGAAAATCTGCGGGCGGCCCTGTGACCGTGTTCAAGCGCCCGGCCGCCTCCTACACAGGGGGCAACAAATGAACGAAATCACAGGAGACTGCTATGAACACTATAGCGCCCATCACCATTAACAACACTCCGCTTTCCCCTATCGTTTTTAACAACACGCCAGTCATCACCCTAGCGATGATGGACAAGGTTCATGAGCGCCCTGAAGGTACAGCCCGCCGCAACTTCAACACCAACAAAGATAAGCTGATTGAAAGGGAGGATTATTTTCACGTTACCCGGAAAACCCCAATGCCCGAAAAACGGACATTGGACGAAATTCGTACATTGGGAATCCCACCGAAAGGAATCATCCTCCTCACCGAATCAGGCTACCTGCTTTTAGTTAAGAGTTTCACGGACGATCTAGCTTGGAAAGTCCAGCGGCAATTAGTGAACGGGT